>DATABL010000212.1:0-11224 GCA_036259595.1 Actinophytocola sp. | reverse complement strand
GCCGCGAGCTGGTCATGTTCGGCCCCCGCGAGGTGTTGCTGACCAGCGAGGAGCCGGCGGTCAAGCAGTTCCTCAACGGCAGCCGCCTCGGCCCGATCGGCATGTCCGAGGAGAAGGACGACGCCACCATGGCCGCCGAGCAGGCGCAGGTCGACGCCGGCCACCACGACGGCGGCACCGACGACGTGCGCGGCGTCGTCCCGCAGATCGAGCCGACCCCGGGCCTGCCGGAGCGCCAGGCGGTGCGCCGGCGCAAGGACCGGGTCATGGGGGTCATCCACACGCTCCCGGCCCAGGCCCAGGAGAGCATCCGCGACTCCCTCACCCCCGAGGAGCGCGAGCGCTACGGCGTGCGCACCGGCGGCCTCGCCACCCTGGGCGTGCGCCGACCCAGCCCGCGGCCCCGGAACCAGGAATGGCAGCCCGCCGAGGGCACGCTCGACGCCGAGGTCGCCCGCCTGCCGCGGTCGGACTGGCGCTCCGACGGACCGGGCGGTGGTGCATGACGGCTCGGACCGCGCAGGAGCGGAGTTCAGGAGCGGGCCGCGAGGACAGTTCCCGACCTCGCCGGCGACGGCTTGGCCAGTGGTTGCGATCGGAGCCGGCTTGTCGCGAACTGTCCTCGGTCGCGACGAGGGAAGCCGGTGGCTGAGCGGATGAGCACAGCGACCAAGACAACACCGCCCTCCTTCCCGGGTGCCGGGGCTCTGCGGGAGACCGGCCGGCTGTTCGCCCTGGCTCTGGACGTCGTCGTGCAGACCTTTCGGCGGCCGTTCCAGTTCCGGGAGTTCATCCAGCAGTGCTGGTTCATCGCCAGCGTCACGATCCTGCCGACCGCCCTGGTCGCGATCCCGTTCGGCGCGGTCGTCGCCCTGCAGCTGGGCAACCTGATCGTCCAGCTCGGCGCGCAGTCGTTCACCGGCGCAGCCGCGGTGCTGGCGATCATCCAGCAGGCCGCGCCGCTGGTGACCGCGCTGATGGTCGCCGGCGCCGGCGGCTCGGCGATCTGCGCCGACCTCGGCGCGCGGACCATCCGCGAGGAGATCGACGCCATGCAGGTGCTCGGCGTCAACCCGATCCAGCGGCTGGTGGTGCCGCGGGTGCTGGCCGCGATGGTGGTCGCGGTGCTGCTCAACGGGCTGGTGTCGGTGGTCGGCGTGCTGGGCAGCTACTTCTTCAACGTCGTCCTGCAGGGCGGCACGCCGGGCGCGTACCTGGCGAGCTTCTCCGCGCTCGCGCAGGTGTCGGACCTGTGGATCAGCGAGATCAAGGCGCTGATCTTCGGCTTCATCGCCGGGGTGGTCGCGGCCTACCGCGGGCTGAACCCCAAGGGGGGACCGAAGGGCGTCGGGGACGCGGTCAACCAGTCCGTGGTGATCACGTTCCTGCTGCTGTTCCTGGTGAACTTCGTGCTTACCGCCGTGTACCTGACCGTCGTCCCACCGAAGGGGAGCTGACGCATGCCCTCCATCGGGGACACCGCGAAGCGCGTGGCGAACGCGCCGCTGACCTGGCTCGACGCCCTGGGCGACCAGCTGTCGTTCTACCTGCGCGCGCTCGCCTGGATCCCCCGCACGCTGCGCCGGTACCTGCGGGAGACCATGCGGATCCTGGCCGAGGTCAGCTTCGGCTCCGGCGCGCTCGCGGTCATCGGCGGCACGATCGGCGTGATGGTCGGCATGACCGTGTTCACCGGCACGGTCGTCGGCCTGCAGGGCTACGCCGCGCTCGACCAGATCGGCACGGCCGCGTTCTCCGGCTTCGCCTCGGCCTACATCAACACCCGCGAGATCGCGCCGCTGGTGGCCGGGCTCGCGCTGTCGGCGACGGTCGGCGCCGGGTTCACCGCGCAGCTCGGCGCGATGCGGATCTCCGAGGAGATCGACGCGCTCGAGGTGATGGGCGTGCCGAGCCTGCCGTTCCTGGTCACCACCCGGATCATCGCCGGGTTCATCGCGGTGATCCCGCTCTACATCATCGGCCTGCTGTCCTCCTACCTCGCGTCGAGAACGATCGTCGTCTACTTCTACGGGCAGTCGGCCGGCACCTACGACCACTACTTCAACCTGTTCCTACCCCCGGAGGACGTGTTCTGGTCCTTCGGGAAGGTGCTCATCTTCGCGATCGTGATCATCCTGGTGCACTGCTACTACGGCTACCGGGCGTCCGGCGGCCCGGCCGGCGTGGGCGTGGCGGTGGGTCGGTCGGTGCGGACCACGATCGTCACCGCGGCGGTGCTGAACTTCTTCATCGGCTTCGCGGTCTGGGGCACCAACATCACGGTGAGGATCGCCGGATGAGGTCGAACGCGAGGTCCAACGCCATGGCAACGTTCCGGCGCCGGCTGCTCGGCATCGGCTTCCTCGTGGTGATCGCCGCGCTGGTGAGCCTGTCGATCGCCGTCTACAACAAGGCGTTCACCCCGGTGGTGCGGGTGACCCTGACCACCGACGAGGTCGGCAACCAGCTGAACGTGCGCGGCGACGTGAAGGTCCGCGGGCTGATCGTCGGGACCATCCGGGACATCACCCCGACCGCGCAGGGCGCGGAGCTGGAGCTCGCGCTCGACCCGGAGAAGGTCGACGTGATCCCGCGCAACGTCTCCGCCCGGTTCATCCCGAAGACCCTGTTCGGCGACCGGTACGTGGCGCTGCAGATCCCCGAGGACCCCGCCGAGGCCCACCTGAGCGAGGGTGACCGGATCGAACAGGACAAGTCGGCGGCGGCGGTGGAGCTGTCCGAGGCGCTGGACCACCTGCTGCCGGTGTTGCAGGCGGTGCAGCCGCAGAAGCTGTCGACCACGCTGACCGCGATCTCGACCGCCCTGGAGGGCCGCGGCGAGCAACTCGGCCAGACCCTGGTCGACCTGGGCAAGCTGGTCGACGAGATCAACCCGCACGTGCCGCAGCTGACCGAGGACCTGAAGGCCCTGGTCGAGGTCAGCGACACCTACACCGAGGCCGTCCCCGACTTCGTGGCCGCGCTCGAGGACCTGTCGGTCACGTCCCGGACCATCCACGAGCAGCGGGGCAACCTCCAGACCCTGCTCGCCGACCTGACCACGTCCAGCCGCGACCTGGAGTCGTTCCTGCGGGCCAACTCCGAGAACCTGATCCGGCTGTCCGACAGCTCCCGGACCACCCTGGAGCTGCTGGCCAGGTACTCGCCGTCCTACCCGTGCTTCCTGGAGCAGATGGCCGCGCTGGTCGACGCCGCCGCCCCGGTGTTCGGCGCCGGCACGAACAAGCCGGGCCTGCACGCCACGATCGAGGTCGTGGTCAACAAGGGCCCCTACGAGCCGGGCGAGGACGAGCCGGAGTTCGACGAGCACCGCGGCCCGCGCTGCTACGACCCCGAGCAGTTCCCGACCCCGTTCCCCGACCAGCCGCCGGACGGCCCGCTGCGGGACGGCACCTCGCACGGCCCGGCGAACCGCACCGTGCAGGACGGCGTCCTGCCGTCGTCGAACACCGCCCCGTCCTCGGCGGACCAGCCGGGCTCGCTGCCCAACTCGCCGGCCGAGCGGGACTTCCTGGCCCAGATCCTCGCGCCCAGCCTCGACGTCGAGCCGTCCCAGGTGCCGGCCTGGTCGAGCCTGCTGGTCGGACCGCTCTACCGGGGAGCGGAGGTGACGTTCAAATGAGGGGCATCGTCGCGCCGCTGGTCAAGCTGATCGTGTTCACCGTGGTCACGGTGACCGCCACCGCGGTGCTCGCGATCAGCATCGCCAACGTCAACCTCGCCTCGACCGACAGCTACCGCGCGCGGTTCACCGACGCCACCCAGGTCCTGCCCGGTGACGACGTGCGGATCGCGGGTGTGCGGGTCGGGCAGGTCGAGGAGGTCAGCATCGTCGACCGCACCCAGGCCCAGGTCGTGTTCTCGGTCGACGCGAACCGGACGCTGCCGGCGTCGGTCACCGCGCAGATCAAGTACCGCAACCTGGTCGGCCAGCGCTACCTCTCGCTCGGCCAGGGCAGCGGCGGCGACCCCAACGACGTGCTGGAGCCGGGGGAGACCATCCCGATCGACCGCACCCGGCCCGCGCTGGACCTGACCGAGCTGTTCAACGGGTTCGAGCCGCTGTTCCGCGCGCTGTCGCCGGACGACGTCAACCAGCTGTCCTACGAGATCATCCAGGTCCTGCAGGGCGAGGGCGGCACCGTCGAGTCGCTGCTCGCCCACACCGCGTCGCTGACCGCGACCATCGCGAAGAAGGACCAGGTGATCGGCGATGTCATCGACAACCTCAACGCGGCGCTGGAGACCATCAACTCCCGCGGCGACAAGCTCTCCGACCTGGTCGTGCAGGTCCAGCAGCTGGTGTCGGGCCTGGCCGCGGACCGCGAGCCGATCGGCGACGCGATCGACGCGCTCGGCGGGCTCGCCGACACCACCGCCGGCCTGCTCGACGAGGCCCGCGAGCCGCTCAAGAAGGACATCGCCGCGCTCGGCGGCCTGGTGAACAACCTCAACGACAGCGAGCAGGTGGTGGAGCACTTCATCCAGTTCCTGCCGGAGAAGACCGCGGCGCTGACCCGCACGGTCAGCCACGGCTCCTGGTTCAACTTCTTCCTCTGCTCCGCGGAGGGCTCGGTCGGCATCCCCGGGATCATCACCCAGCCGATCGACATCCCGATCTCCGAGGCGTCCGCGGGGAGGTGCACCCGGTGAGGTCGTTCAGCTCCCGCAACCCGATCCCGATCGGGCTCGCCGGGCTCGTCGTGCTCGGCCTGGCGTTCACGGTGGCCATGTTCAGCGACGACCTGCCGATCATCGGCGGCGGCACCAGCTACAGCGCCGAGTTCTCCGAGGCCGCCGGGCTGGAGCCGGACGACGAGGTGCGGATCGCCGGGGTCAAGGTCGGCGAGGTGTCCGACGTCGAGCTGGCGGGCGACCGGGTGGTCGTCACGTTCAAGGTGAAGGACGCCTGGCTGGGCGACCGGTCCTCGGCCGCCATCAAGATCAAGACCGTGCTCGGGCAGAAGTACCTGTCGCTCGCCCCGGACGGCCGCGAGGTGCTCGACCCGGCCGACCGGATCCCGCTGGCCCGCACCACCGCGCCCTACGACGTGCTGGAGGCGTTCCGCGGGCTGGCGGAGACCACGAACCAGATCGACACCGTCCAGCTCGCGCAGAGCTTCGAGGTCATCGCCGACACGTTCGCCGACACCCCCGACGACGTGCAGGGCGCGCTGACCGGCCTGCAGGCGCTGTCGAAGACGATCTCCTCGCGGGACGCCCAGCTCGCCCAACTGCTGGACAACACCAAGAAGATCAGCCAGACCCTCGCCGAGCGCGACGCCGAGGTGGTCAGGCTGCTGGAGGACGGCAACCTGCTGCTCGACGAGGTGTCCAAGCGCCGGGACGCGATCAGCGCGCTGCTGGACGGCACCCAGCGGCTCGCCACCGAGCTCAAGGGCCTGGTCGACGACAACAACTCCCAGCTGGCGCCGGTGCTGGCCAGCCTCGACCAGCTGACCGACATGCTGGAGCGCAACCGGGACGCGCTGGGCGAGGGCATCAAGAACATGGCCCCGTTCATCCGCCTGTTCAACAACGCCGTCGGCAACGGGCGCTGGTTCGACAACTACATCTGCGGCCTGGTCCCGCCGTCCACGGGCTCGATCAACCCGAAGGGGTGTCTGGCATGACGGCCACCCGCCTGGGCCGGGACCTGACCCGCGGCGTCACCATCGCGATCGTGCTGGCGCTGGTGGTGGCCGCCGCGCTGTGGTGGGTGCTGCTGGACGCCAACCAGCGGCGCTACGCGGCCGTGTTCACCGGCGTGGTCGGCCTGTACGAGGACAACGACGTGCGGGTGCTCGGGGTGAAGGTCGGCCACGTGGACTCCGTCGAGCCGCGGGGCGACCTGGTGCGGGTGGAGATGCTGGTCGACCGGTCGGTGAACATCCCGTCCACCGCCAAGGCCGTGATCGTCGCGCCGTCGCTGGTCAGCGACCGGTACGTGCAGTTCGCCCCGGCCTACACCGGCGGCCCGGTGATGGCCGAGGGCACCGTGCTGGGCCGGGACCGCACGGCGACCCCGCTGGAGATCGACGAGCTGTACGCGAGCCTCAACCGGGTCAGCCGCACCCTCGGCCCCAACGGCGCGAACGAGAACGGCGCCCTGTCCGACCTGCTCGACACGGCCGCGGCGAACCTCGACGGCAACGGCGCGGCGATGAACCGGACGATCACGCAGCTGTCCAAGCTGGCCGACACGCTCTCCGGCAGCGACGAGGACCTGTTCGCCACCGTCGACAACCTGCAGAAGTTCACCTCCGCGCTGGCCGCCTCCGACGACCAGGTCAACCGGTTCAGCCAGCAGGCCGCCGACGTCGCCGCGTTCCTCGCCGACGAGCGCGGCGACCTCGCCGCCGCGGTCAAGCAGCTCGGCGTCGCGCTCGGCGCGGTGCAGCAGTTCATCAACGACAACCGCGCCCGGCTCAAGTCGAACGTCGACAAGCTGGCGTCGGTTACCCAGGTGCTGGTCGACCAGCGGGCGGCGCTCGCCGAGGTGCTCGACGTGGCGCCGGTCGCGCTGTCCAACATCATCAACAGCTACAACGGCTCCTCCGGCACCCTCGACGCCCGCGCCGACCTCAACGAGCTGTCCCAACCCCCGATCGTGATGATCTGCCGGCTGGTCCGCCAGGGCACCCCGGCCGAGCTGCCGCCGACGCTGGCCGACACCTGCGACACCCTCGCGCCGGTGGTCCAGGGCCTGGTGCCGCTGTCGTCCGCGCAGGAGATCCTCACCGCGCTGCAGTCCGGCGAGATGCCGCCGATCCCGCTGCCGCTCGCGCAGGTGTACGGCATGGAAGGGGGTGGCCGATGAAGCGCCTCGTCGCCGTGCTGGCCGCCGTGCTCGCCCTGTCCGGGTGCTCGAACTTCACCGGCATCTACGACCTGCCGATGCCCGGCGGCGCCGACCTCGGCGACCACCCGTACACGGTCAAGGCCCGGTTCCGGGACGTGCTCGACCTGGTGCCGCAGTCCGCCGTGAAGGTCAACGAGGTCGCGATCGGCCGGGTCGAGGAGATCGAGCTCGCCCCGGACGGCTGGACCGCCGAGGTCACCATGCGGGTCAACGGCGGCGTCCAGCTGCCGGCCAACTCACTGGCCATGCTGCGCCAGTCGAGCCTGCTGGGGGAGAAGTACGTCCAGCTGTCCGCGCCGCCGCCCGACCAGGCCCGCGGCCGGCTCGCCGACGGCGCGCTGATCCCGATCGAGCGCACCAACCGCAACACCGACATCGAGGAGGTCCTCGGCGCGCTGTCGATGCTGCTCAACGGCGGCGGCGTCGAGCAGCTGCAGGACATCGCCCAGGAGCTCAACTCCGCGCTGTCCGGCAACGAGGCCGACATCCGGCGCACCCTGAACAGCGTCGACACGCTGGTGGCGACCCTGGACGAGAGCAAGTCCGACATCACCCGCGCGATCGACGGGATCAACCGGCTGGCCGCGACGCTCCGCGACGAGAAGGACCGGCTGGCCGGCGCGATCGACACGCTCGGGCCGGGCCTGGAGGTGCTCACCCGGCAGCGCAGCCAGCTGGTCACCATGCTGCAGTCGCTGCAGTCGCTGTCCGACGTGGCGGTCGACACCGTGAACGCCGCCCAGGAGGACCTGGTCGCCGACCTCAGGGCGCTCACCCCGACGCTGCGCAAGCTCGGCGAGGCGGGTGCGAACCTGCCCAAGGCGCTGGAGCTGCTGTTCACGATTCCGTTCACCGACGAGGCCGTGCACGGCGTCGAGGGCGACTACTTCAACCTGTACCTGAAGATCGACCTGAACCTGCAGACCATCATCGACAACCTGTCCCGCAGCCGGCGCAACCCGCTGGAGGACGTGCCGGTCGTCGGTGACCTGGTCGGCGGGCAGGAAGGGCCGGGCGACGGTCCGCGGCTGCCCGTCCCGATCCTCGGCGACCCCCCACCGAACGGTGGCGGGTCCGGCGGCGGCGGTGGACTGGCGGGGATCCTCGACGGCATCCTCGGCGGGGGTGGCTGATGCTGACCAAACGGGTGCGACTGCAGGTCGTCGCGTTCTTCGTGATCGCGGTGGTCGCGGTGGTGTACGCGCTGTTCCGCTTCACCGACCTCGGCAAGGTGTTCGGCGCCGACGGCTACACGGTCCGGCTGAACCTGGAGGAGTCCGGCGGCATCTTCACCAACGCCGAGGTCACCTACCGCGGGTACAACGTCGGCCGCGTCGGCGAGATCCGGCTCACCGAGGACGGCCTGCAGGTCGACCTGGAGATCGACTCGGACGCACCGCGGATCCCGGCCGACCTCGACGCCGTGGTGGCGAACCGGTCGGCGGTCGGCGAGCAGTACGTCGACCTGCGGCCGCGGGAGGACTCCGGGCCGTACCTGTCCGCGGCGTCGGAGATCGACGCGGACCGCACCAGCACCCCGGTGCGCACCGACGTGCTCATCCGCGACCTGGACGCCCTGGCCAGCTCGGTGCCGACCGAGTCGCTGCGGACCGTGGTCGACGAGCTGCACCTGGCGTTCGCCGGCACCGGCGACGACCTGCGGCTGCTGCTCGACAGCACCGCCGAGTTCACCCGGATGGCCACCGAGCACCTGCCGCAGACCATCGCGCTGATCAACGACGGCGGCACGGTGCTGGACACGCAGAACGCGCAGGCCGACAACATCACGTCGTTCGCCAGCGACCTCGCGCTGCTGTCCGAGCAGCTGAAGAACTCCGACCCGGACCTGCGCCGGCTGATCGCGTCGACGCCGAAGGCGGCCAACGCGGTGACCGACCTGCTCCGCGAGTCCGGTCCCGGCCTGTCCGCGCTGTTCGCGAACCTGCTGACGACCTCGGACATGCTGGCCAAGCGCAAGGACGGGCTGGAGTACGCGCTGGTGTCCTACCCGCTGTTCAGCGCGGCCGGGCAGGGCCTGCTCGGCGCCGACCCCGGCCAGGTGCACCTCGGGCTCGTGCTCAACCTGTTCAACCCGCCGCCGTGCGTGCGCGGCTACGAGAAGACCCAGCGGCACGCCGGCACCGACGGGTCGAGCACCGGCGACCCGGTCCCGCCGGACACGTACTGCGCCGAGCCGCCCGGCAGCCCGATCAACGTGCGCGGGTCGGCCAACGCGCCCTACGGCGGCGAGCCGCGGCGGGTGCCCGACCAGCAGCCGGACCGGCCCGCACCGGACGCCGGCGGCGAGACACCGAGGACCGCGCTGGCCCCGGGTAGCCTGCCCGGCACGCTGACCCTGCCGGGCGCCGACCGCCAGCCCAGCCTGGCCGCCCTGCTCGGGCTGCCCGGCTGACCCGCTCTACCCTGGAGTGTTATGACTTCCCCGGCCGACCCCGACCCGGACGCCGCCAAGGACACGGCCGCCGACCCGGACGCCGACGCCGATGCGCTCGCCCGCGACCTGGACGAGCTGGCCGCCGCGAAGCCGGCCGGCTCGAAGCTGCCGGCGGTCGTGCTGACCGCCGCGGTCGCGCTGCTGGTCGCCTCGGTGGCGGTGGCCGGCTGGTTCGGGGTCGCCTGGTTCCAGGCCGCCAACGACGACGGCCTGGAGTACTCCCGCACCCGCGACGAGGTCGACCGCGTCGCCCGCGCCGCGATCGTCACGATGAACACCCTGGACTACCGCGACCTCGACGCGGGCCTGGCGAACTGGTCCGACGCGACGACCGGCGCTCTGCACGACGAGATCACCAAGCTCGGCGAGGAGCAGAAGCAGGCCCTGCGGGACGCGAAGTCGGTCACCTCGGCCGAGGTCCGTTCGTCGGCGGTGAAGGAGCTCGACGCCCGGGCCGGCAAGGCCACGGTGATCGCCGCCGTCAAGATCACGGTCGCCACCGGCGGCGGCGAGCCCGCCGACAAGTACCAGCGCCTCGAGGCCAGCCTGGCCCGCACCGACGCCGGCTGGAAGCTCGACGGCATCGGCCAGGTCCCGTACGCGCAGCCCGGCCAGTAGGCGAAAGGACCCGAGCAGTGCCCCCCTCCCGCCGCCGCCCGCCCCCCAACCAGGCCACCACCCCACCGATCCGCCGCCGCAGGGTGGCCGGCCACAACCGCCCACCCGCGGAACCAACGCCACCCCCCGAGACCCCAGCGACCCGTGAGACCCAGCGGCCCCCGAGACCCGCGAGTCCGTCTCCGGCACCCTCGACGTCCAGGACACCCCGCGCGTCCGACCCTCCCGTCCCGCGAGTCCGACGCACCCGGCCGGCGAGTCCGACACACCCGAACCCGAGACCCCCGCGGACCTCGACCTCGGCACCGACCCGGACCCCGAGCCCGAGCCGGCCCCGGACGACGCCGAGCCCACCCAGCGCCCCGCCGGCAAGCGCCGCGTCGCCGGCTCCGCCCGTCCCGCCGACCTCACCGCCGCCGAGGCCGGCGTTCGCGAGGTCCGCGTTCCCGCCCCGAGGCGCAGGGCCAACCAGTACGCCGTCGCCGGCGTGCTCGCGCTCGTCGCCGTCCTGGTCGCCGGCCTCGCGTTCTGGTTCCGCGGCGAGGCCCTGGCCCTCGACAGCGGCGACGACAACACCGCCCTGACCGACTCCGCCACCACCAGCGAGGTGATCGGCCAGCTGACCTCGGCCGTCGAGGACACCTTCAGCTACAACTACACCGACCTCGCCAGCACCCAGCAGGCCGTCGAGACCGTGCTCACCGGCAAGGCCCGCTGCGAGTACGACCAGCTCTTCGGCCAGGTCAAGAAGCTCGCCCCGGAGCAGAAGATCGTCATGACCACCGCCGTCCGGGACATCGCCCTGGTCCGCCTGAACGGCGACCGCGCCGAGGCGCTCGTGTTCATCGACCAGAGCTCCACCCGCGGCGACGTGAACAACTCGGTCGCCGGCGAGGCCCAGTTCGGCGTGCTGGCCCACCGCGAGGGCGAGACCTGGAAGATCACCGAGTTCAACATGTTCGGCCAGCCGCTGGTCGACGGTCAGCCCGCGCCCCAGTGCTGAGCAACCCCGGCTGAACTTCCGCTGACGTCAGGCCGGAAACGCGGTGAGATCCGGGCGCGGCATCTTGACTCACCGCCGTCACGGGGTCACGCTAGTCACCAAGCGCCTTCGTGCGGGAGGACGATTGAGTGCGGGCCTGGACAGTCGCCGGCTAACCGGCTAGACTGCCCCTTTGCGCTGCCCACTTTCGCATGCCCTAGACTGTTGGGCACGACCGCACCCCTGACCAGCTTAGTTACAGTTGCTAACAAGGCTGCTCGACCGC
>DATABL010000211.1:0-4478 GCA_036259595.1 Actinophytocola sp. | reverse complement strand
CGTCGGGTCGAGGCCGCGGGCGCGAAGCCGTTCGGCGTCGAGGTGGGTGGTCCGGTAGGCCTCCCCGCTGTCGCCGTTGATGGTCACGATCGTGCCGCGTGTGCGGTTCTCCCGCAGCCGTCTCGCCAGGTGGCGGGCGGCCCACAGGTTCGCTCCGGTCGCGGGGCACGCGTCGAGGCCCGCGGTGTTTCGCGCCCAGCGCATGGCCGCCACCGACGCGCTGTCCGGAACCGGCACGACCAGGTCGATCAGCTCCGGTCGGAAGCCCGGCTCCACCCGCGGCCGGCCGATCCCGGGGATGCGGGACGGCATGCCGGTGCCGTAGTCAGGGGCGCCGGTGACCCACGCCGGGAGGTAGGCCGAGTTCTCCGAGTCGACCACCGCCAGCCGGGTCGGGAGCCGGTGGCGTCGCAGGTACCGCCCGATAGCGGCCGAGGTGGCCCCGGTGCCCACGCCGACGACGACCCACGCCGGCGTGACGTCCGCGAACAGCTCGTCGGCGACGGTGGGGCCCGCCGGCGGCCATGGCGCGATCGGCGTCGGAACGCGCGTTCCGCACACCGCGAACCACGCTCGTCAGAGCAGTTCCAGCTGCTCCTGGTGCACGGGCGCCGCCTGTTCGGGGATCGAGACCAGGCTGCCCTTCGGCCAGGTTGGTTCCTCCGCTCTCGCCGCTCCGCTTTCCTTCGGCGCCAGGTCGTACCGACGTAACAGCGGCCCGACTCGTCGCCCCAGCCAGCGGCGGTAGCGGATGTCGGCATTGGACCCGCGGGCGTAGATCTGCCGGTAGCTCGGCACCAGCTCGGGATGCTCGCGGGCCAGCCACGCCGCGAACCACTCCCTCGCGCCCGGCCGCAGGTGCAGCGGTAGCACCGTCACGCCAGTCGCCCCCGTGTCCGCGATCGCCGCCAGCAGTTCGTCGAGCTGGTCGATCGAGTCGGTCAGCCCCGGGAGCACCGGCGCGACGAACACACCGCACGGCAGGCCCGCCTCGACGATCTTGCGGACCAACTCCAACCGCGCCTGGGGGCTCGCCGTGCCCGGTTCGAGGCTGCGTTGGAGCCCCCGGTCGGCCAGTGCGATCGAGACACCCAGGCCCACCGGGACGTCGGCGCTCACCTCCCGCAGCAGCGGCAGGTCACGCGAGAGCACCGTGCCCTTGGTGAGGATGTTGAACGGCGTGCCGCTGTCGGCCAGCGCGCGGATGATGCCGGGCATCAGCTTGTACCGGCCCTCCGCCCGTTGGTACGGGTCGGTGTTCGTGCCCATCGCCACGTGTTCGTGGGTCCAGCGCGGCGAGCGGAGCTGCGAAGCGAGCACCTCGACCGCGTTCACCTTGACCACCACCTGGTTGTCGAAGTCCTCGCCGGCGCCGAGATCCAGGTAGGTGTGCGAGTTCCGGGCGAAACAGTTGTGGCTCACCACACCGTTCGCGATGAAGTCGCCGGTGCCCGTGGTGATGTCGAACAGCGGCATCTCCAGGCCGAGGGGCTCCACGGCGTCGACGCCCAGTCGCTCGGCTGCCTTGACGGCCACGCCGGCGAGCACGCCGTCGCCGGTGCGCGCGGGATCGACGGTGTGCAGGAACCGCAGGTGCTCGGCCAACCCGCCGGACAACCGGATCCGCCGCACCCCGCTGCGGTGCCCCAGGTCCTCCAGTGCGAACCGGAAGTCCAACCGCAGCAAGGCGTCGCAGATCGCGCTGACGTTCGCCCGGCCCGTCCGCGCCACTCGCAGGTGCCCGCGGGCGACCTCACCGTCCACATCGAACACGCCGGCCAGGTAGCCCTTGTGCCACTCCTCGCTCGGCACGAGTGGCCGTTCGACCGGCAGGCTGATCGACTCCGGGCCGGTCAGGTACTCCCGCGCCCGGTGGAGCACCCTGGGGTCGGTCGCCTCCTCGAACCCGCCCGCGATGCCGGACAGGTATCCGCACCGGTACTCGACCCTGCCCTTCGGCGCGGCGGCGAACCCGCCGGTGCCGACCAGTTTGTCCCCGGTGGCGAGTACCGCACGCCGTCGTCGTTCGGCGCTCGCCGCGACGTGTCGCCAGCCGCGGTCGGTGAGGAACCTGTGGTCGCCGCTGGCGATCAGCTGGGTGCCGTCGCGCAGGGTCAGCCGGTAGGCGGGCTTGACCGTCGACCAGTGGGCGAGCACCCGCGTGGTGACGTACCGGCGGCGACCTCCCTGCCGCTCGGTGCCGTAGATCTCGTCACCGACCGAGAGTTCGGCGAGCGCGCGGGTGCGTCCGTCGGCGAGCAGGATCGGCGTGTCGCCCGCCAGGCAGTACCGACACGCGTGACTGCATCCCCGGTAGGGGTTGATCGTCCACCGGAAGGGCATGGGCGACTGACCCGGGACCTTGTTCAGCACCGACCTGGCGTGCACCTCGTGAAAGACCATGCCGGCGAACTCCGGGGTCTCCACGCTGCGCACGAGACCTGGCAGACCCGGCAAGGTCTGCTGTCGTTGCTGGTCTACCCGCTGGCTTTCCCATCGCACGAATACAGTCGAACACATGTTCGAGGAGGTGTCAATCAAGGTCACCTGGTCGAGTGCGGTGCGCGGACGTCGTGCCGTAGGCGGCCATGAACATGTCCAGCAGGTCGTCGACGGCGTCCTCGTCGCAGTAGAACCAGGACGCACGAGGGCTTCAGCGCCGAGGAACGCGCCGCGATGAAGGACCACACCAAGGAGCTGAAGGCCGCCGGGCGCCGCGGTTCGCGTGCGGACAAGGCGGCGCAGGCCGAGCAGGACGTGCTCGCGAAGATCGCCGAGATGCGGCCGTCGGACCGGGTCATGGCCGGGCGCGTCCACGCCGTCGTCAAGACCAACACTCCGGTTCTGGAGCCGAAGCCGTGGTACGGGATGCCCGCCTACGCGCTGGACGGCTCTACCCCAACTAGGAGCCGGGCGGGGGCTCCGGTGCTGCGGTGTAGGCCGCGATGGTCCGGTCGGCCGCCTCGCGGGCGGCCGCCGGGTCCGCGCCGGACGCCACGTGGGCTTCGTACCAGCGTTCGCTGCTCGACGTCATGAACACGCGAGCCTCTTCGGAGGCCTGCCAGGCCATGACCTCGTCGGGGTCCAGGGCGGGGGCGCCGGCGAGGTGCTTGGCGAGGCCGAGCAGTGCCCCGTCCCAGCCGACGCCGACCGCCCCCGGCCCGAACTCGGCCCAGCGGTCGTCGTCGACGTGGGCGATGTGCTCCAGCTCCAGCCGGGCCCCGCCGTCCGGCTCGGGCAGGACGCGGACGTCGATCCAGCTGACGTCGCCGCCGAACTCCCAGGTGGCGAAGAAGCTCTTGGGCGGGTCACACCGCTCCACCGTGCCACCGGCGTTCCCCTCCAACTGGTAGCGGCCACCCAACCGGAGCTCGCCCGACACCGGGAGGAACCAGCGCGGGAGTCGTTCGGCGTTGGTGACCGCGTCCCACAGGTCGTCCGGCCCGGTGTCGTAGGTCTGGCTGACGGTGACGATGCGCGCCTCCCCCGCATCGAGCACCCGCGACCCGACCTCCCGGCGCACCGAGCTGATCTGCTGGGTCACGTCGATCATGGAACTCTCCTCTGGTCACCTGACGAATGAGAGCGCCAAACTATCAGTTGATTCTTATATAAGTCAACGCTGCTATCGGGCGGCCGCCGGGGGCAGCTCTCCGGGGTCGGCGACCGGCCAGGCGAGCGGGTCGTCGCCCAGCGCGGCCAGCTGGTCGACCTGCTCGCGGCACCACGGCGACACGGCGAGCTCGCCGCCGGTCACCAGGCTCAGGAACAGCGGCCACGACACCCACCCGTACTCGTCCACCTCGTCCGGGGCGAGCCGCGGGCGGGCGTCGCTCACCGTCCGGAACACCGGGCACAGCTCGTTCTCGACCACGCCGTTGGGCATCACGGCGCGGTAGCGGAACCGGGGCAGTACCAGATCGACCTCGGGCGCGGGGAGACCGAGCTCGTCGCGCAGGCGGCGGACCACCGCGCCGGTGAAGGGCTCTCCCGGCGCCGGGTGGCCGCAGCAGGAGTTGGTCACCACCCCCGGCCACGTCTTCTTCGACCGCGCCCGGCGAGTCACCAGCAGCTCGCCGGACCCGTTGAACACGTAGCACGAGAACGCCAGGTGCAGCGGGGTGTCCCCGTGGTGCACCGTGGCCTTGTCCGCGGTGCCGATGCCGCGCCCCCGCTCGTCGAGCAGGACCACCTGTTCCATGCCATCTCCTCGTCCGGCGACCCAGGATCCCAGCATGCCTGGCCCCCGGTCCACATGCGTCACAGGTCCAGGGAAGTTCCGTCGATCGGCACCTCGACACCGGCGTCGACCACCGCGCGGTGCTCCGGTGTGCGGCGGTCGAGCACCGGGTTGGTGTTGTTCAGGTGCGTGTACATCCACCGGGTGCCCGAGGTCGCGAGGGACCGGATCCGGGCGAGGCTGCCGTCCGGGCCGTCGATCGGGACGTGGCCCATCGCACGTTGGGCGGCGGTGCCCG
>DATABL010000210.1:0-7932 GCA_036259595.1 Actinophytocola sp. | reverse complement strand
GCGATCGCCACCACGGCGGCAGCGCTGCCCCCGCCCGCCCACATCGCGCGGCGGCGCCTGCGGTCGTGCCGAGCGGCGTCCAGCACCGGCCCCTCGTTCATCGGCGGCGGCTCGGGGATGGCGGACATGTTCGTGCGCAGGGCGTCCCGGAACTCGTGCTCGTTCATGTGTGTCTCCGTGGTTCAGAAGGTGGCGGTGGGGACCAGGTGACGCAGCGCGTCGAGGCCGCGGGCGGTCTGGCTCTTGACGGTGCCGGCCGTGCACTTGAGAGCCTTGGCGGTGTCCTCGATGGACATGTCCTCCCAGTACCGGAGCACCAGGGCGGCCCGCTGCCGGGGCGCGACGTCGGCCAGGGCGCGCAGCAGCACCATCCGGTCCTCGACGCTCCCGGCCGTCGGCTCGAACAGTTCGTCGTGCTCCGCGGTGGGCCGTTCGCGGTGGAAGAAGCCGCGCCGGGTCTCGTCCAGGAACGTGCGCACGAGGATCTGCCGGGTGTAGGCGTCCAGCGTCTCGTGCGTGGCGATCCGGTGCCAGGCCCGGTACAGCTTCACGAACGCCGTCTGCACCAGGTCCTCCGCGCGGTGCCAGTCACCGCAGAGGAGGTACGCGGTGCCGCGCATGATGCTCGACCGGCTCGCGAAGTAGTCGGCGAACGCCCCGTCGCGATCTTTCATCAAACCTCCCGTGGTGAGTCCCGGGTTAGTCACGCGGGGTGGGGCCCGCCGGGTTGCAGTGCGGGTACGTTTTTCTCGTGATCGCCGAACTGGACCTCAGCGCCGACCCCGCCGACCTGACCGCGCGGCTGGTCGACATCCCCAGCGTGTCCGGGGAGGAGGGCGAGCTGGCGGCCGCGGTCGAGGTGGCGTTGCGGGCGCTCCCCCACCTGGAGGTCACCCGATCGGGGAACACGGTCCTGGCCCGCACCTCGCTGGGCCGGCCGTCGCGGGTCGTGTTCGCCGGGCATCTGGACACCGTGCCGGTCAACGCCAACCTGCCGCTGCGCCGGGTCGGCGACGAGTTGCACGGCCTCGGCACCGTCGACATGAAGGGCGGCGACGCGGTCATGCTGCACCTCGCCGCGACCGTGCGCGAGCCGAGGCACGACCTGACGTTCGTGTTCTACGACTGCGAGGAGGTCGAGGCGGCACGCAACGGGCTGGGCCGGGTCGAGCGGGAGCTGCCCGAGTGGCTGGCCGGCGACCTGGCGATCGTCTGCGAACCGTCGAACGCGGTCGTCGAGGCCGGCTGCCAGGGCACGATGCGGGCGGAGCTGCGGGTGACCGGCGCCCGCGCGCACACCGCGCGGGCCTGGATGGGCGTCAACGCGATCCACGGCCTGGCGCCGGCCCTGCGCACGTTGGAGACCTACGCCGCCCGCGAGGTCGACATCGACGGCTGCCACTACCGCGAAGGCCTGCAGGCGGTGCGGGTGTCCGGCGGGGTGAGCGGCAACGTCGTGCCGGACGAGGCCGTGCTGACCGTGAACTTCCGCTTCGCCCCGGACCGGTCCGTCGCCGCCGCCGAGGAGCACCTGCGAGGGGTGTTCGACGGTTACGACCTGACCGTGACCGACCACGCCGCGGGCGCGCTGCCGGGGTTGGGCGCGCCGGCCGCGGCCGAGCTGGTGGCCGCGGCCGGCGGGGAGCCGGTGGCCAAGCTCGGCTGGACGGACGTGGCCCGCTTCGCCGCGCTCGGCCTGCCGGCGGTGAACTTCGGCCCCGGCGACCCGACGCTGGCGCACACCCGCGAGGAGCACGTGCCGGTCGCCCAGATCCGCCGCTGCGCCGAGGTGCTGACCCGCTTCCTCACCTGACCGTGCCGGCGCGGGCGCCGTGCACGGCCGCCAGCGCCAGCGTGCCGACCAGCGCCAGCCACCGGCCGGGCGCGGTGTCGTAGTCCTCCGCCTCGACGAGGCCCTTCGCCTCGACCGCGCCGACCAGCAGCACGCCGACCGCCGCGAGCAGGGCGACCACAACGAACCCGATGTGCGCGCGGCGGCGCGGCTGGTCACCGAGGAACAGCACGAGCGTGCCGAGCACGAGCACGCCCAGCAGGAACAGGGTGAGCGCCGCCTGCCAGCCCCGCGGGGCCATCCCCCACAGCGTGTCGACATAGGTGTGGTCGGCGCCGATGTCCTCGGCGTGCCGCCAGGTGGTCGCGGTGAGCGCGACGACCGCACCGGCGAGCACGCTCGCCAGCACGGCGTAGGTCAGGTCGACGTGGGTGTCCCGCTGGCCGCGGGAGAGCGCGTCGACCCGCCGACGCAGCGCCAGCAGCGACTGTTCGAGCTTCTCGATCCTCTCGTCCGACATTCCCGGCACGGTAGTCCGCCCTAGACTCGCGCGAGTGACGATCGAGCAATTCGCCAACCAGCCGGAAGACGACGAGCGGCCCCGGGAGAAGCAGCGCGGCCCGGTCGTGCTGCGCCGGTCGCGGCGGGACGAGGCGACCACCACCGACCAGCGGCTGCTCGACTCGCGCGGCCCGGCGGACTGGGTGCACACCGACCCGTGGCGGGTGCTGCGCATCCAGGCGGAGTTCGTCGAGGGGTTCGGCGCGCTGGCCGAGGTGCCGCGGGCGGTGACCGTGTTCGGCTCCGCCCGCACGCCGCGTGACCACGACGAGTACAAGCTGGGCAAGGAGATCGGCGCGGCGCTGGCGAACGCCGGCTACGCGGCGATCACCGGCGGCGGACCGGGGTCGATGGAGGCGGTGAACCGCGGCTGCTCGGAGGCGGGCGGCCTGTCGATCGGGCTCGGCATCGAGCTGCCGTTCGAACAGGGGCTCAACCCGTGGGTCGACCTCGGCGTGAACTTCCGCTACTTCTTCACCCGCAAGACGATGTTCGTGAAGTACTCCCAGGCGTTCATCTGTCTGCCCGGCGGCTACGGCACCCTCGACGAGCTGTTCGAGGCGCTGACCCTGGTGCAGACGAAGAAGGTCACCAAGTTCCCGGTCGTCCTGTTCGGACGGTCCTACTGGGGCGGTCTGTACGACTGGGTGCGCGACACGCTGCTCGCCGAGGGCAAGATCGGCGAGAAGGACGTGGCCCTGCTGCACCTCACCGACGACGTCGACGACGCGATCCGCGTGGTGGAGGAGGCCTACCAGGCCTGGGTCGAGACCCATTGAGACGTGGCGTGGAGCTCGCCGAGGGCGAGGTCGTCCTGTGCACCGGCAGATCGACAGCCACTCGGCGGCAGAAGGTCGGTGCCGCGGTGTTCCTGCTCGTGCTGGCCGCGGTCACGGTCGCGCGGGCGCTGCTGCCACCACCGTTCGGTGGCCCGCTATTGAGTATGTTGTTCTGGCTCGTGCCGAGCGCGTTGTTCCTGCCGTTCATGCTCCGGCGCAGCCTCACGATCGGCCACTACACGGTCACCAACCGGCGCGTGATCGTGCGGTCCCCGCACCTGCCGGTGCGCCGCGAGGAGCGGTTGGCCCACCTGGCCGACCCGCTGCTGTTGACCCGCGCCGACGGTCCGGCGATCAGCTTCGGCGACCCCGTTCACTTCCAGCTCGCCGGGCACCGACCCAACGGCGCCCCCATCGCCCCGCTCGTGCTCCGCTCGGTCCCCGACGCCGAGCGGGTGCTGGAGCTGATCCGCGACGCCCAGCGCGATGCCCGGGCCGACGGGTAGACCTGGCACCATCGGACCCGTGCTGCGATTCGGAGACCGGGCGGTGGCGTCCGACCGCGCCCTGGTGATGGGGATCGTCAACCGCACCAAGGACTCCTTCTACGACCACGGCGCCACCTTCGACGAACCCGCCGCGCTGGCCGCGGTCGACCGGCTGGTCGAGGAGGGCGCGGACCTCGTCGACATCGGCGGCGTGCGGGCCGGCGCACACGGCGAGCGGGTGGACGCCGGCGAGGAGCTGCGTCGGGTGGTGCCGCTGGTCGAGCGGGTGCGCGAGCGGCACCCGGACCTGGTGATCAGCGTCGACACCTGGCGCCACGAGGTCGGCCGGGCCGCGTGCGCCGCCGGTGCCGACCTGATCAACGACACCTGGGCCGGCGCCGACCCCCGCCTGGCCGAGGTGGCGGCCGAGTTCGGCGCCGGCATGGTCTGCTCGCACACCGGCGGCGCCGAGCCGCGCACCGACCCGCACCGGGTGCGGTACACCGACGTGGTGGCCGAGGTGGTCGCCGAGCTGGTGGCGCGCGCCGAGCACGTGGTGTCGCTCGGCGTGCCGGCCGAGTCGGTGCTGATCGACCCCACGCACGACTTCGGCAAGAACACCTGGCACGGCCTTGCGTTGCTGCGCCGGCTCGACGAGCTGGTCGACACCGGGTGGCCGGTGCTGATGGCCCTGTCCAACAAGGACTTCGTCGGCGAGACCCTCGGCGTCGGGCTGGCCGACCGGGTGGACGGCACGCTGGCGGCGACGTCGGTGGCGGCCCTCGCCGGCGCCCGGGTGTTCCGGGCCCACGAGGTGCGCCGGACCAGGCACGTGGTCGAGATGGTGGCGAGCATCGCCGGCACCCGCCCGCCGGCCCGCTGCCTGCGGGCGCTGGCCTGATGCACGCGACCGCGCGGGACTGGTTCGCCTCGCGGACCTGGCAGAGTGTCGAGTGGACGGTCGCCGACCTGGTGGCGGCCAAGGGGGCGCGCACGGTCAGCGTGGTGCTCCCCGCGCTGGACGAGGAGGCGACGGTCGGCGGGGTGGTCGCCTCGATCCGCCCGCTGCTCGGCACGCTCGTCGACGAGCTGGTCGTGGTCGACTCCGGGTCGGGCGACCGCACGGTCGAGGTCGCCGCCGCGGCCGGTGCGCGGGTCGTCCGGCACACCGACGTGCTGCCCGAGCTGGCCCCGGTGCCCGGCAAGGGCGAGGTGCTGTGGCGTTCGCTCGCCACGACCACCGGCGACCTGCTGGTGTTCGTCGACTCCGACCTGGTCGAGCCGGACCCGGGGTTCGTGCCGGCGCTGCTCGGCCCGCTGCTGCTGGCGCCCGGGACCCACCTGGTGAAGGGCTTCTACCGCCGCCCGCTCGACACGGAGGACACCGGCGGCGGGCGGGTGACCGAGCTGATGGCCCGGCCGCTGCTGTCGGCACTGCGCCCGCAGCTGTCCGGGGTCGTGCAGCCGCTGTCCGGCGAGTACGCGGGCACCCGCGAACTGCTGGAGGCGGTGCCGTTCGCGTCGGGCTACGGGGTGGAGATCGGGCTGCTGCTCGACGCGCACGCCCTGGTCGGGCTGGACGGGATCGCGCAGGTCAACCTGGGAGTGCGCCGGCACCGCAACCAGCCGCTGGCCGCGCTCGGGCCGATGGCCGCGCAGGTTCTGGGGACCGCGCTCGGCCGCTGCGGCGTGGCGGGCGGGCCGGGCGAGCTGACCCGGTTCGTCGAGGTCGCCGGCGAGTGGGTGCCCGACACCGTGCCCGTGCCGGTCGCCGACCGACCGCCGATGCGGGAGCTGCTCGTGCGCTGAGGTGCTGTCGGTGGGGTGTGCGACGATCCCCTTCGTGACCACCGCACTGATCTACCTGGTCGTCATGGTCCTCGTGGCGACCGTGGTGTTCCTGCTGGCCTCGGTCGTCTTCGGCCGCGGTGAGGAGCTGCCCGCCCTGCCGCCGGGAGCGTCGCCGACGCGGCTGCCGTCGTCGGACATCACGGCCGACGACGTGCGGAACGTCCGCTTCCAGCTGGTGGTGCGCGGCTACAAGATGTCCGAGGTCGACTGGGTGCTGCGCCGGGTCGGCGGGGAGCTGGCGGACCTGCGCGCCGAGGTGGCCGAGCTGCGCGAGCGGCTGGCGGACGCGGAGGCGCGGTGACGGCCTCGCTCGGCCCCGACGGCCGGCGGCGCTGCGGCTGGGGCAACTCGGCGGACATCTACGTCGCCTACCACGACGACGAGTGGGGCGTGCCGCTGCACGGCGAGCGGGAGCTCTACGAGCGGCTGACGTTGGAGGCGTTCCAGTCGGGCCTGTCGTGGCTGACGATCCTGCGCAAGCGGGAGGCGTTCCGGTCGGCGTTCGCCCGGTTCGACCCGGCGGCGGTGGCGGCGTTCGACGACGCCGACGTGGCCCGGCTGATGGCCGACGCGTCGATCGTCCGCAACCGGGCCAAGATCGACGCGGCGATCCGCAACGCGCGGGCGATCGCCGAGCTGGACGTGCCGCTGGACGAGCTGCTGTGGTCGTTCGCCCCGGACCCGGCGGGCCGGGTGCGTCCGCGGTCGCTGGCCGAGGTCCCGGCGGTCACGCCGGAGTCGAAGGCGATGGCCAAGGAGCTGAAACGGCGCGGGTTCGCGTTCGTCGGCCCGACCACGGCCTACGCGCTGATGCAGGCCACCGGCATGGTCGACGACCACCTCGCGGACTGCTGGCGCGCCACCTGAGTGCGGCGACGGCCCCCATCACCGCCCTCAGCTCCCGGGCACCGGCGGGGCCTCGGTCACGGCCTCGGCGAGGGCGCGGAACTCGTCCTCGGTGGCGGAGCCGGTGATCAGGGTGACCGTGCCGTCGAGCGTGGTCACCCACGCCACCTCGTCCCGCCGCGACGAGTGCACGTTCCAGGTGACCCCGCCGGCGTCGACGGTCCCGGTCGCCGCGCCCGACTCGCCGGTCTCGGTCGCCAGCACGTCCGCCGCGGTCCCGCCGGACTGGCTGAGCTGCACGTACCGCCCGCCCGGCGTCACCCAGCCGACCCGCACCACCACGTCCGCCGCCGCGCCCGTCCCCACGGCCGCGGTCGACGACGAGTTCGCCCGCCACCCCTCGGGCGTCTCGGGCTGCCGCACCGTGAACGCGACCGAGCGCGCCGCGTCGTCCAGGTGCGCCGAGACGTCGACCGTGGGCGCGTTCTCCGGCCCGACGTTCGGCCCGCCCGGGTCGAACGAGCAGCTCCGGGTGACCGTCGCCAGCACGCCGACGATCACCAGCAGCACGAGGACGGCGCCGATCATGTCCCGCATCCGCAGGCCGGCCCGTCCCGGCGGCCGGTGCCCACCCGGTTCCGTGTCCACCACGACCCCATCCTCGCAGGCCGCCGAGACCATGCTCACTCGTGCCCGTGTCCCGGAATCTGGGAGGATCGAGGGGACCGTTCGGCGCACACCGGGAGGCGGCATGACACCCACCAGCACCAGTCGACGCGAGGCACCCGACCGCAACCTCGCCCTGGAGTTGGTGCGGGTGACCGAGGCCGCGGCGATGGCCGCCGGCCGCTGGGTCGGCCGCGGCGACAAGAACGGCGGCGACCGCGCGGCGGTCGACGCCATGCGCAAGCTCATCGGCACCGTGTCGATGCGCGGGACCGTGGTGATCGGCGAGGGCGAGAAGGACCACGCGCCGATGCTCTACAACGGCGAGGAGGTCGGCAACGGCGACGGCCCCGACTGCGATGTCGCGGTCGACCCGATCGACGGCACCACGTTGATGGCCAAGGGCATGCCGAACGCGATCGCGGTGCTCGCGGCCACCGAGCGCGGCGCGATGTTCGACCCGTCCGCGGTGTTCTACATGGAGAAGCTCGCGGTCGGCCCGGAGGCGGCGGACGTCGTCGACCTCGACGCGCCGATCGCGGAGAACATCCGCCGGGTGGCCCGCGCGAAACACTCGGACGTGTCGGACGTGACCGTCTGCATCCTCGACCGGGAGCGGCACGCCGAGCACGTGCGGGCGGTGCGCGACGCGGGCGCGCGGATCCACTTCATCTCCGACGGCGACGTGGCCGGGGCGATCTCCGCGGCCCGGCCGAACACCGGCGTCGACATGCTGTTCGGCATCGGCGGCACGCCGGAGGGGATCATCGCCGCGTGCGCGCTGAAGTGCATGGGCGGTGCGCTGCAGGCCCGGCTGTGGCCCAAGGACGACGAGGAGCGCGAGAAGGCGACCGGCGCCGGCCACGACCTGACCCGGGTGCTGCTCACCGACGACCTGGTCAGCGGCGACAACGCGTTCTTCTGCGCGACCGGCATCACCGACGGCGAC
>DATABL010000209.1:0-3215 GCA_036259595.1 Actinophytocola sp. | reverse complement strand
CGAACCGTGCCGTCGACGCCGAGCTCGTTGGTGAAGTTCGCGCGCCGGCTCTCCTCGGTGAGCACCGGCTCGGTCAGCTCCACCCCGACCAGCGACCAGGTGCCGCACGAGACGTAGGCGAAGTTCTCTCCCGCCGCCGGCACCCCGACCACCGCGGAGGCCGTGTCGTGCGAGCCGACCGCGATCACCGGGGTGTCGCCGAACCCCGTGGCGGGCCCGAGGACGGTGCCGGGGGCGCGCAGCGGCGGCAGCAGCGACGGGTCCACCCCGATCCGGTCCAGCAGCGGCGTCGCCCAGGTGCGGGTGCGCACGTCGAGCAGCTGGGTGGTGGAGGCGTTGGTCAGCTCCGCGCCGACCGAGCCGGTGAGCCAGTAGCCGATCAGGTCCGGCACCAGCAGCAGGCGGCGCGCGACCCCCAGCCGCGTGCCGGCCCGCTCGGCGACCAGCTGGTGGATCGTGTTGAACGGCAGGAACTGCAGGCCGGTCGTGGCGTACAGGTCCGCCGCGCCGAGCTCGGCCACCGTGTCGGCGGCGCGCGAGGTGCGCTCGTCCCGGTAGTGCACCGGGTTGCCGAGCAGCGCGCCGTCCGCGTCGAGCAGTCCGTAGTCGACGGCCCAGGAGTCGACGCCGATGCCGTCGAGCCGGCCGGCGCGCTCCAGCCCGTCGAGCACGCCCTGGTAGAGCGCGAGGATGTCCCAGTGCAGCGTGCCGGCGGTCCGAACAGGACGGTTGGGGAAGCGGTGGCACTCCTCGACCGACAGCGTGCCGGGGCCGACGGTGCCGGCGATCACCCGGCCGCTCGCCGCGCCGAGGTCGGCGGCGGCGACCCGGACCGTGCCGCTCATCGCAGGAACGCCGCCGCGACGCCGGCGTCGACCGGCACGTGCAGTCCCGTGGTGAGCGACAGGTCCCCGGCGGTCAGCGCGAACACCGCCGCGGCGACGTGTTCGGGCAACACCTCGCGCTTGAGCAGGGTGCGCTTGGCGTAGTACGCGCCGAGGTCCTCCTCCGCGACCCCGTAGACCGCGGCCCGCTGCGCGCCCCAGCCGCCGGCGAAGATCCCCGAGCCGCGCACCACGGCGTCCGGGTTGACGCCGTTGACCCGGATGTCGTGCTCCCCCAGCTCCGCCGCGAGCAGCCGGACCTGGTGCGCCTGGTCGGCCTTCGCCGCGCCGTAGGCGACGTTGTTGGGGCCGGCGAACACCGCGTTCTTGCTCGCGATGTACACCAGGTCGCCGCCCAGGCCCTGGTCGACCATGACCCGCGCGGCCTCGCGGGCGACCAGGAACGAGCCCTTCGCCATCACGTCGTGCTGGCGGTCCCAGTCGCCGGCGGTGGTCTCCAGCAGCGGCTTGGAGATCGACAGGCCGGCGTTGTTCACCACCAGGTCGACCCCGCCGTAGGCCAGCGACGCCGCGCGGAACGCCCGGGCCACCGCGGCCTCGTCGGTCACGTCCACGGTGACCGCCAGACCGTCCACCTCGGACGCGACGGTGGCCGCGGCGTCCGCGTCGCGGTCGGCCACCACCACGCGGGCGCCCTCGGCGGCGAGCCGGACCGCGGTGGCCTTCCCGATGCCCGAGCCGCCGCCGGTCACCAGCGCCACCCGCCCGGCGAGCGGCTTCGGCGCGGGCATCCGGCGCAGCTTCGCCTCCTCCAGCGCCCAGTACTCGATCCGGAACTTCTCCCGCTCCTCGATCGGCCGGTAACGCGACACCGACTCGGCACCGCGCATCACGTTGATCGCGTTGACGTAGAACTCGCCGGCGACCCGCGCGGTCTGGACGTCCTTGCCGTGGCTGAACATCCCGACCCCGGGCACCAGCACGATCGCCGGGTCGGCGCCGCGCATCGGCGGGCTGTCCGGGTCGGCGTGCCGCTCGTAGTAGGCCCGGTAGTCCTCTCGGTAGGCGGCGTGCAGCTCCCGCAGCCGCGCGACCAGCTCCTCGACGGGTGCGGTCGGCGGCAGGTCGAGCACCAGGGGGCGGACCTTGGTGCGCAGGAAGTGGTCCGGGCAGGACGTGCCGAGCGCGGCGAGCTCGTGCACCCGCTCGCTGCCGACGAAGTCGAGCACGGTGTCGGAGTCGGTGAAGTGGCCGAGCTGGCGGCGGTCGGTGGAGGCGAGCCCGCGGATCACCGGGGCGAGCCGGGCCGCGAGCGCGCGCCGCCCGTCCGGGGGCAGCGGCTCGACGGCGGTGGCACCGAACGGCGCGGGGCGTCCGCGCTCGTCGAGGAACCGCTGCGCGGTCTCGATGATCTCCAGCGAGTTGCGCTCGCACTCCTCGCTGGTGGCGCCCCAGGCGGTGATGCCGTGGCCGCCCAGTATCACCCCGATCGCGTCCGGGTGCTCCCGTGCGACCGCGGCGATGTCCAGGCCGAGTTGGAAGCCGGGCCGCCGCCACGGCACCCACACCACCCGGCCGCCGAAGCACTCCCGCGTCAGCGCCGGCCCGTCGGCGGCGGTGGCGAGCGCGATCCCGGCGTCCGGGTGCAGGTGGTCGACGTGCGCGGCGTCGAGCAGGCCGTGCATGGCGGTGTCGATCGACGGCGCCGCCCCGCCCCTGCCGTGCAGGCAGTAGTCGAACGCGGCGACCATGTCGTCCTCGCGCTCGACGCCCGGGTAGACCTCGGTCAGCGCGCGCAGCCGGTCCAGCCGCAGCACCGCCAGGCCCGACTCGGTCAGCGTGCCGAGGTCGCCGCCGGATCCCTTGACGTACAGCAGGTCCACCGACCCGCCGGTGACCGGGTCGGTGCCGGTGGCCTTGGCGGAGGTGTTGCCGCCGGCGTAGTTCGTGTTGCGCGGGTCCGCGCCGAGGCGGTTGCTCCGGCGGACCAGCGCCGGGACCTCGTCGCGAGCGGAATTGAACGTTTCAACCATCACCGGGAAGCATGCTGGCGCCGCCCGAGGGTGTCAAGGAGTGCGTCGCCGGGTCGAGGCCCGCACGACCAGCTCGGGACGAAACCGCACCTGCTGGTGCACGTGGCCCGGCTCGCCGCCGGCCTCCTCGAACAGCAGCTGCGCGGCCGTGCGTCCGAGCAGCTCACGCGGCTGCCGCACCGAGGTCAGCGGCACCGCGGCCGCCTCGGCGAACTCGATGTCGTCGTAGCCGACCACCGCGAGGTCGGCCGGCACCGACCGGCCGAGCCGGGTCATCGCCTGCAGCACGCCGAGCGCGAGCAGGTCGTTGGCGCAGAACGCGGCGGTGGGCCGGGTG
>DATABL010000208.1:0-6180 GCA_036259595.1 Actinophytocola sp. | reverse complement strand
CGCCGGCGACCTCGCGGGGCTGGCGGACTCCCGTACGAGCGCCGACCGCGCACTGCGCGTGCTGCGCGCCGGTGTGGTGCGCGGCCGCCGGGTCGCGAGCCTGGCCGACGTGCAGGTGGAGGCGCTGGTGCTGGAGCTGCGGGACCTCGCGGCGGCCCGCGGGGACCGCCCGAGCGGCCCGATCGCGAAGCTGTTCGCCTACGACGAGGAGCACGACACCAGCCTGGTGCCGACGCTGCGCGCCTGGCTGGACAGCTTCGGTGACGTCAACGCCGCCGCCGCGGCCGTCTACGTGCACCCCAACACGTTCCGCTACCGGCTGCGCCGGCTGTCCGAGGTGGGCGGTCTCGACCTGACCGACCCGGAGGCCCGGTTCGCCGCGATGGTGCAGCTCCGCGTCGTGTCCCCGGCCCGCTGAGGCCCGGGTCGGGTTTGACACCGGCGTCACCGGGCACGCCGCAGTCATGGTGGAGTCCAAGGCGAGGTCGCGGGCCCGAGAAGCGCCCGCCCGCACGGTCGTGCTGGTGCTGGGCCTGCTGTACCTGGTGCTCGCCGTGGGCGGCGTCGTCGCCGCCGGCTGGGGCGAGTTCGGGTGGGAGGACCCGGTCCGGCTGTTCGGCATCTTCGGGGTCAGCACGCTGGCGAACGTCCTGCACGGGTTCGTCGGGATCGTCGCGCTGGTCGCGGCCCTGCGCGGCGGGGCCTTCGCCTTCGCGCCGGTGGCCGGGGTGGCGTTCCTGGTCATGTCGGTGTTCGGGATCGTGTCGGAGGTCTTCGGCGGTGAAGGCGACCCGTTGAACCTGACCTGGTGGAACGTCGTGCTGTACCTGTGCAGCCTGGTCGCGTGCGTGGTGGTCTACGGCCTGCGGGTCAGGAGTTACCGGCGACCGGCCGATCGGCACGGATGACCACCAGCTCCTCGTAGCGCTGGTCGGGCTCGATGCGGCCCTGCTCGCGCAGCAGCCGTCGCCGCGCCCGCAGGACCGGCCCGAACGGCACGTCGGCGCGGGCCACGACCGACGCCTTGAGGCCACCTCCGCGCAGCTGGTGCAGCGTCGTGTCCACGCAGGACAGCACCGAGTGGACGACCAGCAGCGCGCCGCCCGGCGCGAGGAGCAGCGGCGCCGTGGCGCACAGCCGGTCCAGCACCGCGCGGCCGTCCACGCCGGCGTCCCACGCCCGGGCGCGGCCCGCCGGCGCGTCCGGCACCCCCGGCACGTACGGAGGGTTGGCCAGCACCAGGTCGAACCGGCGGCCGAGCATGGTCTCGAACGCGTCGCCGCACTCGACCCGGACGTCGATGCCGCGCACGGCGGTGTTCACCCGCGTCGCCCACGCCGCGCGGCGGGAGATGTCGACAGCGGTCTGCGAGCGCGGCCGGGTCCCGGCCGCGACGACGGACAGCGCGCCGGTGCCGGAGCAGATCTCCAGCACGTCGGCGCCGGCGGGGATGCCGGCCTGCCGGACGGCGTCGGCCAGCAGCCAGGTGTCGTTCTGGGGGCGGTAGACGCCGAATGGTCGAAGCAGCCACATGGGCCGAGAACTACCTCGGTGGTCGACTTCCAAACGCCGGAGTTTCGCGGCGTTCGGCAGCGGGTAGGCGGTGGCACCTACGTCCGGCCGGAGGGGCTCGTGAGCGTCGACGTCAAGCCCGTGGTGGTGCCGAACTCCCTACCACGCCGCGGCCCGCGGGGATCACAGCTCCTGCGGGTCTTCCAGACCACGGACCACAAGCAGATCGGGATGCTCTACCTGGTCACGTCGTTCGGGTTCTTCCTCGTCGGCGGGCTGATGGCGCTGCTGATGCGTGGCGAGCTCGGCCAGCCGGGCCTGCAGTTCCTCTCCGCCGAGCAGTACAACCAGCTGTTCACCATGCACGGCACGGTGATGATGCTGCTGTACGCGACGCCGAACGTGTTCGCCTTCGCCAACCTCATCCTGCCGTTGCAGATCGGCGCGCCGGACGTGGCGTTCCCCCGGCTCAACGCGCTGTCGTACTGGCTGTACCTGTTCGGCGCGCTGATCACGATCGGCGGGTTCGTCACCCCCGGCGGCGCGGCGGACTTCGGCTGGTTCGCCTACACCCCGCTCTCACGCATGGAGTACTCGCCCGGCGTCGGCGGCAACCTGTGGGCGATCGGGCTGATCATCACCGGGCTCGGCACGATCCTCGGCGCGGTCAACATGCTGACCACGGTGGTGTGCCTGCGCGCGCCCGGGATGACGATGTGGCGGATGCCGATCTTCACCTGGAACATCTTCTTCACCAGCATCCTGGTCCTGCTCGCCTTCCCGGTGCTGACCGCGGCGCTGTTCGGGCTGCTCGCCGACCGGCTGATCGGCGCGCACGTCTTCGACCCGGCCAACGGCGGCCCGATCATGTGGCAACACCTGTTCTGGTTCTTCGGCCATCCCGAGGTCTACATCGTCGCGCTGCCCTACTTCGGCATCGTCACCGAGATCATCCCGGTGTTCAGCCGCAAGCCCCTGTTCGGCTACAAGGGGATGGTGTTCGCGACCATCGCGATCACCGGGCTGTCGATGACCGTGTGGGCGCACCACATGTTCGCCACCGGCGCGGTGCTGCTGCCGTTCTTCGCGTTCCTGTCGTTCGCGATCGCGGTGCCGACCGGGATCAAGTTCTTCAACTGGATCGGCACGATGTGGAAGGGACAGCTGACGTTCGAGACGCCCATGCTGTTCAGCCTCGGGTTCCTGGTCACGTTCCTGTTCGGCGGGCTCACCGGCGTGCTGCTCGCCGCGCCCGCCATCGACTTCCACGTGCACGACACGTACTTCGTGGTGGGGCACTTCCACTACGTGCTGTTCGGCACGATCGTGTTCGCCACCTTCGCCGGGGTGTACTTCTGGTTCCCCAAGATGTGCGGCCGGATGCTGAACGAACCGTTGGGGCGCCTGCACTTCTGGCTCACGTTCATCGGCTTCCACACCACGTTCCTGGTGCACCACTGGCTCGGCGCGGAGGGCATGCCGCGGCGCTACGCCGACTACCTGCCCACCGACGGCTTCACCACGCTGCACACGATCTCCACGATCGGCGCGTTCGTGCTCGGCGTGTCGATGCTGCCGTTCCTGTGGAACGTGTTCCGCAGCTGGCGCTACGGCGACCCGGCCGACGCGGACGACCCGTGGGGTTTCGGCAACTCGCTGGAGTGGGCCACCGCCTCCCCGCCGCCCCGGCACAACTTCACCGAGCTGCCGAGGATCCGCTCCGAGCGGCCGGCGTTCGAGCTGCACTACCCGCACATGGTCGAGCGGTTCCGCGAGGAGGCCCACCAGCGGCCGAAGCGGCGGGGCCAGCAGCCGCCCGCGCCGTCGGAGGTCGGTGCCGGCGCGACGCAACCCGAGGACCAGGACGACACCACCGACCCCCGGGGGAAGTGACATGGCGATCGAGAACGTGCCGGGCGACTCGCTGTCGTTCATCGGCACCGCGACCACCTTGTTGCGACTGGGCGGGTTCACCGTGCTCACCGACCCGAACTTCCTGCACCGCGGGCAGTGGACCCACATCGGGCAGGGGCTGGTCTCCCGGCGCCGCACCGAACCCGCGCTGCAGCCGGCCGACCTGCCACCGCTGACCGCGGTGGTGTTGTCCCACCTGCACGGCGACCACTTCGACCGGGTCGCTCGCCGCGAGCTCGACCGCGACGTGCCGGTGGTCACCACCAGGCACGCCGCCAAGAAGCTCTCCCGCGGCGGCTTCCGCGCGCCGGTCCCGCTGTCGACCTGGGACACCCAGACCTTCGTCGACGGCGACGCCACGCTGCGGGTCACCGCGGTGCCCGCCCGGCACACCGCGGGCGCGCTGAACCTGCTGTTGCCCCAGGTCATGGGCAGCGTCCTGGAGTACGTCCCGACCGCCACGGCCACCCCGCTGCGGATCTACGTCAGCGGCGACACCGTGATGCACGACGACCTGGCCCTGATCCACGAGCGGTTCCCGCTGCTCGACTACGCCGTCGTGCACCTCGGCGGCACCCGGGTGCTGGGCGTGCTGCTGACCATGGACCACCGGCAGGGGGTCGACCTCATCGAGCTGCTCGCCCCCGCGACCGCGGTCCCCGTGCACTACGACGACTACGGCCTGTTCCACTCGCCGCTGTCGAACTTCCTGGTCGAGGTCGCGAACCGCCGGCCGCCCGCCCGGGTCCGGGTGCCGCGCCGCGGCGAGACGATCCCGCTGACCCGCTGAGCCAGTACCGCACGAGCAGGAACCGTTGACGAACCGGTTACCTGTATGCAACCTTTGTGTCCTTCGTTCGCAAGAAATCGACTGACTTCACGCAAAATCTCGTCGAGGTCGCGAAACGCCCTGCTTGCTAACCGAACAGAGGACCTCATGGAACGGAAACAGCCCAGGTGGCGGTTGCTGACCGGCCTGCTCGTCGCCACTGTCCTGACCGTCGGGCTCCTGCCCGGCTCGGCGGTGGCCGCCCGCGGTGCCCCCGCCCCCGACTCCGCCGCCGACCGAGCCGCCGACCGTGTCGCCGACCGAGCCGCCCCGAACGTCGTCCTGGACACCACCCTCTCCGCCAGCAGCGCGCTGCCCGGCTACCCCGTCGGCAACGCCGGCGACGGTGACCAGGGCACCTACTGGGAGAGCACCAACAACGCCTTCCCGCAGTGGATCCAGGCCGACCTCGGGGCCACCGCCACGGTCGACCGGGTCGTGCTCCAGCTCCCCGCACACTGGGAGGCCCGCACCCAGACGCTGACCGTGCAGGGCAGCACCACCGGCACCTCGTTCGCCACCCTCGCCGCGTCCCGGGGCCACGCGTTCGAGCCCGGCGCCGGCAACACCGTCTCGATCCCGTTCACCGCCACCACCGCCCGCTACGTGCGGGTGACGGTCACCGCCAACACCGGCTGGCCGGCCGCCCAGGTCGCCGAGTTCGAGGTGCACGGGCCGGACTCCGGGGACGGCCAGGCGCCGAGCGCCCCGGCCGACCTGACCTACACCCAGCCCGCGTCCGGGCAGATCCGGCTGGCCTGGCGCGCGTCGACCGACGACGTCGGCGTCACCGGCTACGCGATCTACCGGAACAACGCGCTCGTCGCGACCGTCTCGGGCACCACGCTGACCTACACCGACGCCCCGCCCGCGTCGGCGACCGTCGAGTACTTCGTGCGCGCCCGCGACGCCGCCGGCAACGAGTCGCCGGACAGCAACCGGGTGACCAGGGCCGGGCAGGGACCGGCGGGGGAGAACCTCGCCGCCGGCAAGCCGATCGAGGCGTCCTCCACGGTGCACTCGTTCGTCGCCGCCAACGCCAACGACGGGAACGTCGGCAGCTACTGGGAGTCCGCCGCCGGGTACCCGTCGACGCTCACCGTGAAGCTCGGTGCCAACGCCGACATCACCTCGGTCGTGGTGAAGCTCAACCCCGACCCGATCTGGGGCCCGCGCACCCAGAACTTCGAAGTGCTCGGCCGCGACCAGGGCGCGTCCGCGTTCACCTCGCTGCTCGGCCGGGCCGACCACGCGTTCGATCCGTCGACCAACCAGAACTCGGTGACCCTGCCGGTCAACGGACGCGCGGCCGACGTGCGGCTGCGGTTCCACGGCAACACCGGCGCTCCCGGCGGGCAGGTCGCCGAGTTCCAGGTGATCGGCACCCCCGCGCCCAACCCCGACCTGACCGTCACCTCGACGGAGTGGACGCCCGAGTCGCCGACCGAGACCAGCGAGCTCACCCTGTCCGCCACCGTGCGCAACGCGGGCAGCGCGCCCGCGGGGGAGACCGTGGTGAACTTCGCCCTCGACGGCTCGGTCGTGGGCGACGCCCGGGTGGCACCGCTGGCCGCCGGCGCGTCGGCCACGGTGTCGGTGGACGCCGGCACCCGCGCCGAGGGCAGCTACACCGTCAGCTCCACTGTGGACCCGTCGGACACGGTCGTGGAGCAGGATGACGGGAACAACACCCACACCGCCCCGGACGAGCTGGTGGTCGAGCAGGCGCCCGGACCGGACCTGCGGGTGCTCGACGTGACGCCCAACCCGTCGAACCCGGCGGTCGGCTCGCGGGTCACGTTCACCGTCGCCGTGCAGAACCGTGGCACCTCGACCGCCGGTGCGTCGGTGACCCGGGTGTCCGTCGGCGGCACGACGCTCGACACCGACACCCCGGCGGTCGCCGCCGGCGCGACGGCGACCGT
>DATABL010000207.1:0-11156 GCA_036259595.1 Actinophytocola sp. | reverse complement strand
CCGCGTCGGCGTCGGACAGCGCGGCGAACGTGCTGGCGGCGCGCGATCGGGCCGGCCGGCGCCGCCCCCGCCCGCGTGCCCGTGCCGTTCGCCGAGGTCGCCACGAAGTCGCTGGCCCGGCGGGGCGCGCACGCCGAGGTCGGCCTGCCGCGTGAACTGCTCTCCGGCGGCCTCGTGCTGATCGACACCCCCGGCCTCGGTGGTGGCCCGGCGCGCGCCGCCAGCACGTTCGCCGCGCTGTCCGACGCCGACGCGGTGCTGATGACCTCCGACGCCACCAGCGAGCTGTGCCCCAGCGAGCTCGAGCTGCTCCGGCAGGTCCTCGCGCTCTGCCCGGTGGTCACGATCGTGCTCACCAAGATCGACCTGGTGCCGCGCTGGCGCCGGGTGGCCGAACGCAACCGCGCCCGGCTCGCCGCCGCCGGCCTGCCGGTCCGGCTGGTCCCGGTGTCCGCCACGGTCCGGCTGGCCGCCGCCCGCACCGGCGACAAGGCGCTCAACGCCGAGTCCGGCTTCGTCGACCTGGTCGCCACCCTGCGCCACGACGTGCTCGGCCAGGGCGACCGGCTCGCCAGCCGCTGCACCGCGGCGATGACCGCCACCGTCACCCAGGAGCTGGTCATCCCGCTGCGCGAGCAGCTCGCGGAGGCGCGCGGCGGCCGACTGGGCGCGGCGCACGTGCAGTACCGGGCCGCGCAGGGCCGGCTCGACGAGCTGCGCAAGCGGTCCGGCCGCTGGCAGACGATGCTCGGCGACGAGGTGGCCGACCTGATGTCCGACGTCGAGTACGACCTGCGCGACCGGACCCGCCGGATCGTGCGCGAGGCGGAGGAGTTCTTCGAGGTCGCCGATCCGGCCAGGACGTGGGACGAGTTCGCCGACTGGCTGCGGGACAGCCTCGCCGACACCGCGGAGACCAACTTCTCCTGGCTGGTCGAGCGGTTCCAGTGGGTGTCGGAGAAGATCGCCCGGCAGGTCGCGCTGGAGGAGTCGGTCCCGGACGCGGCCGCCGACGAGGACCTGTTCGAGCACATCGGCGACCTGCGTCCGCCGCGGGTGGAGAAGTTCACCGTCGGCCAGCAGCTGTTCGTCGGCCTGCGCGGGTCCTACGGCGGCCTGCTGATGTTCGGCCTGGCGACCACCCTGGCCGGCATGCCGCTGATCAACCCGATCTCGCTCGGCGCGGGCGCGGCGTTCGGCGCGAAGAGCGTGTGGGACGAGCGCGGCAGCCGGCTCAAGCGCCGGCAGGCCACCGCGCGGGCCGCGGCGCAGCGGCACGTCGACGACTTCTTCCTCTCCTACGGCAAGGAGAGCCGCGACACCGCCCGGCTGATCCAGCGCCGGCTGCGGGACCACTTCTCCGGCGTGGTGGAGAAGGTGCAGTCCGGCATCGCCGAGCGGGCGCTGGAGGCCAAACGCGCGGCCGAGGCCGACCTGGCCGACCGGCGGCGGCGCAGCCAGGAGATCTCGACCGAGCTGGACACGCTCGTCGCGCTGCACAAGCGGATCCAGGCCCTGGTCGCGTCCGGACCGCGCGGGCTCACGGCGTGAGTCTGGCGGAACGGGTCCAGGCGATGCTGGTGGACGCCGTCGAGCTCTACCGGGACAGCCCGCGGGCGACCCACTGGCTGCGCCGCCACCTCGACCGGTTCGCCGAGCCGCTGCGGCTGGCCGTCGTCGGGCTGCCCGGGACCGGGCGGTCCACGCTGGTGAACGCGCTGGTGGGGGAGGAGATCGCGCCGCTGGTCGTCGAGGACGGCAACCAGGTGCCGACCTGGTACCGCGGCGGCGCGCATCCCCGGGCGCGGGTGTACCCGACGCAGGCGCCACCACGGGACGCCCCGGTGACCGAGGTGGACGGTCAGCCGCACATCGACCTGTCGGGCTGGCGGGCCGACGCGCTCGACCGGATCGTCGTCGACTGGCCGAACCGCGCCCTGCGCCGGCTCACGCTCATCGACACCCCCGGCCTGGAGTCGGCCTCGGACACCACGGACACCGTGTCGGCCGAGGCGGACGCGGTGCTGTACCTCATGCGGCACCCGCACGAGGTCGACCTCGGCTTCCTCCAGTCCGTCCAGGACCACCCGATCGCCCGGGAGACCCCGGTCAACGCGCTGGTGGTGCTCTCCCGCGCGGACGAAATCGGCGGGGGCCGGATCGACGCGCTCACCTCGGCCAAGCGCATCGCCCGCCGGTACCGCACCGACGCGCGCCTGCGCGGGCTGTGCCAGAACGTGGTCGCGGTGTCCGGCCTGCTGGCCCACACCGGCCGGACGCTGACCGCCGGGGAGGCCGCCGCGCTCGCCGAGCTGGCGGCCGCGCCGCGGGCCGAGCTGGAGGCCTGCCTGCTCTCGGCCGACCGCTTCGCCGGCGACGCCGCCCCACTCGGGCTGGACGCCCACACCCGGCTGGCGCTGCTGGACCGGTTCGGGCTGTTCGGCATCCGGCTGGTGACCGCGCTGGTCCGGCAGGGCGTCGACACCCCGGGCGAGCTGGCCCAGGAGCTGGTGCGGCGCAGCGGCCTGGCCGAGCTGCGGGAGTCGATCGGCCAGTGCTTCACCGACCGGCAGGACGTGCTGAAGGCCCGGTCGGCGCTGCTGGCGCTGGAGGTGGTGCTGCGGATGGAGCCGCGGCCGGCGACCCGGGGACTGGCCACCGCGCTGGAGGGGCTGGTGGCCGGCGCGCACGAGTTCCGCGAGCTGCGCCTGCTGGCAGCGCTGCACGGCGGTCGGACGACGCTGCCGGACCCGCTCGCGGAGGAGGCCCGGCGCCTGGTCGGCGGGGCCGGCACCGCGCTCGCGGCCCGGCTCGGCGTCGACCGCGAGGCGGACGGCCGGGAGCTGCGCGACATGGTGTTCGACGCGTTGTGCCGCTGGCAGGAACAGGCCGAGAACCACGCCCTCGGCCACGCCCAGCGCGGGGCCGCGCGGGTGGTGGTGCGCAGCTGCGAGGGCATGTACGCGGCGCTGTCGGGATACTGACTCCGCCGCGAGCCGGGCGGTCAACTACGGTTGTCGCCTGGACACGCCGCCGAGGAGGAACTGTGGCCCGCGACCCCGACACCATCCAGCGTGAGATCGAGCAGGCGCGTGACGCGCTGGCCTCGACCCTCGACCAGCTGGGCACCAAGGCGAACCCGAAGAAGCTGGTCGACGAGGCCAAGTCCAGCGCGCGCGGCACCCTGGCGAACCCGAAGGTCAAGTTCCCGCTGATCGGCGCCGGCGTCCTGCTCGTGCTGCTGATCCTGAAGAAGATCTTCAGCTAGAGGCCGAGGTCCGGGGCGCCTCGTCGGCGTTCGCCGCCGGAGGCGTCTCGGCCGGCTCGTCGAACGTGGGCGGCTCCTCGGGCCGGGCCAGCCGGGCCGACAGGTACGCCGAGGTGAACGCCAGCGCGTCGCCGTTCAGCAGGTGCACCACGCTGCGGTGCGCCTCCTCCGGTATCAGCTCCGCCACCAGCTCCTCGGCCTGCTCACGCGCCGCGACCAGGCTCGTCGCCCTGGCCTCCCGCGTCTCCCCGAGCCCGGTGACCGTGACCTGCCAGCGGTCACCGTCCGGTACGTAGTTGACCTCGATCGACTCACGCATCGTTCTCTCCACCCCTCTGCCTAGCTCCCCCGCGGCGCTCTCCACTCTGGAAAGATACGCTCCGTCCACCGTAATCGCTCAGCCGTGACTACGTGTGGTTGTCGCGCCGGCCAGGCCGAACCAGACCATCCGCATCACCAGCTCCGCGGCGTCCGCCGCCGTCACGTCGTCGCGGCCGACGTACCACATCGCCAGCCGTTCGCAGGCGCCGACGACGATCTCCGCGTACGCCTCCAGGTCGCGGTGCGGCAGGTCGGGCAGGAACGAGGCGAACAGCGTCGCGTTCACCCCGGTCTGCTGCTGGCGCACCGCCTCGATCTCGTCCATGGCGGTCTGGCCCGCCACCGCGGCCTCCTGGCGCAGCAGCTCCCACGACCGCCGGTGCGAGTCGATGAACTCGTAGAACGCCGTCAGCCCTCGGCGCAGCGCCTCCTCCGCCGAGGAGACCCCTTCCACGGAGGCCAGCGTCGCGGCCAGCAGCTCGGCCCTGGCCTGGCGGATGCAGGCGACCAGCAGGCCCTCCTTGGAGCCGAAGTACTCGTAGAGCATCGGCTTGGAGACCCCGACCCGCTCGGCGATCTCGTCCATCGACGACGCCTGGTACCCGCGCGCGGCGAAGATCTCCTCCGCGACGGCGATCATCTGCCGTTCCCGCTGCGCCCGCGGCATCCGGGTGCGGCGTTCTGGTGTGCTGGTCACCTCGTTACTCTACCGGAAGTAACCTACTCATAGTAAGTTACGGGTATGACCACGTACGTGCACACGGTCGTGATCGGCACCGGGTTCTCCGGGCTCGGCATGGCGATCCAGCTCAGGCGCGACGGCCGGGACGACTTCGTGGTGCTGGAGAAGGCCGACGAGGTCGGCGGCACCTGGCGGGACAACACCTATCCCGGTTGCGCCTGCGACATCCAGTCGCACATGTACTCGTTCTCGTTCGCGCAGAACCCGGACTGGACGCGGTCGTTCTCCCCGCAGCCGGAGATCTGGGACTACCTGCGCCGGGTGACCGACGCGTTCGACCTGCGCCGGCACATCCACTTCGGCGTCGAGGTCACCGGCGCACGCTGGGACGCCGACGAGCACCGCTGGCACGTCACGACCGGCAGCGGCACTGGCACCGGCGAGGAGTACGTCGCCCGGTTCCTCGTCTCCGGCATCGGCGGCCTGCACATCCCGAACACGCCCCGGCTGCCGGGGATCGAGAACTTCGAGGGCGTGGCGTTCCACTCGGCGCGCTGGGACCACTCGTACCCGCTCGCCGGCAAGCGCGTCGCCGTGGTCGGTACCGGGGCCAGCGCGGTCCAGTTCGTCCCGCGGATCGCGCCGGAGGTCGAGCGGCTGACGATCTTCCAGCGGACGCCGCCGTGGATCATGCCCAAACCCGACCACGCGATGCCGGCGTGGGCGAAGCGGCTGTTCCGCGCGGTGCCCGGCGCGCAGCGGCTCTACCGGAACGCGCTCTACTGGATGCTCGAGGCGCGGGCGATCGGGTTCAACGGCCGGCCGCGGCTGATGAAGCTGGCGCAGAAGGTGGCGCTCGCACACATGCGCCGCGCGGTCGACGACCCGGAGCTGCGTCGCAAGCTGACCCCCGACTACGTCATGGGCTGCAAGCGCGTGCTGGTCGCCAACGACTTCTACCCCGCGCTGACCAGGCCGAACGTCGACGTGGTGACCGACGGGATCGCCGAGGTGCGCGCGCACTCCGTCGTGGACACGGCCGGCGTGGAGCACGAGGTCGACGCGATCGTCTTCGGCACCGGGTTCCACGTCACCGACGCGTTCGACTACCTGGACATCACCGGGGTGGACGGCCGCGACCTGGCCAAACAGTGGCGGGCGGAGGGTATCCAGACCCACCTCGGGATCACCGTCGCCGGCTACCCGAACCTGTTCTTCCTGCTCGGCCCGAACACCGCGCTGGGGCACAACTCGGTGGTGTTCATGATCGAGTCCCAGATCCGGTACGTCGCGAAGGCCATGGCCCTGGCCGACCGACACGGCGCGGCGGCGCTCGAGCCGAAGGAGAGCGCGCAGGCCCGGTTCCAGTCCGACCTGCAGCGCAAGCTCGTCGCGGGGGTGTGGACCCAGGGTGGGTGCACGAGCTGGTACCTGGACAGCCACGGCGTGAACCGCACCATCTGGCCGGGCTTCACCTGGCGGTACTGGCTGCGCACCCGCGAGTTCGACGCGGAGCAGTACCAGTTGCACAGGTGAGTCGGGCGGGTCAGTCTTCCTCTGGATCGGGCAGCGGGCCGCTGATCTGGCGGAGCCGGGCGATCAGGTCGAGGGTGTCCACGCCGCACAGTTCGGCCATGCGCTCCAGCGCGCTGATGTCCAGGTTGACGTCCGGGGCGTGGTGGCCGTTGAGTTCGGCCAGCCTGCCCTTCGCCCAGCGGCGCAGCGGCAGGAGTTCCGGCTGGGTGTCGCGCACGACCTTGCGCAGGTCCACCCGGATCCGACCGACCGAGGAACCGGTGAACACCCGCTGGTGCACCCTCGCCATCAGCTCGTGCGGCACCTCGTCGAGGGCGAGGCAGATCTCCACCAGCCGCACCACCGAGCACTGCCGGGTGCCCAGCTCGTAGGTGGCCAGGGTCTGCAGGGAGATGTCGCTCTGCAGGCGACGGTTCAGGTCACGTCTGGTCCAACCGCGCTGCTTGCGCAGCCGCCGCAGCTCGTCGCCGAGTACTCGCTGGTAGTTCGCTGTGTCCAACTGCACGATGGCCCCTCTCGACACCTATGGGAAGAGATCGGGGCCGAGCGATTACGCGGGTTTTCACAATTTGCTCGAGCAATCCGGAGCAACAACGCCGTGACTAGGCGTGACAGGATCGAGCATCACCTGATCGAGTGAAGCTAATTGACGCAGCCGGAGGCGTCCGGCTGGGTCGGCTGCCGGGCCGGTTCGGGAGCCAGACGCAGCAGTGGGTCGCCGGTCAGACGGTCGGCGTCCGGCGTGCCGAAGTCCGCGCCCAGCAGCACGCTCACGGTCCCGGCCGGCAGGTTCGCGTCCGGCTCCACGGTCGCGGGGCCGTCCAGCGCCTCGGCCACCCGGGTGCCGTAGGCCTCCTCGCCGGTCGCGTGTCGCACGACAGTGGTGTCCCGCGGGTCGGCGTTGCCCACCGCGCCGCGAGTGAACCCCTGCTCGGCGAGCGCGGTCGCCACCGAGCCCGCCAGGCCGCTCTCGGTGGTGGTGTTCAGCACGTTCACCGTGATGTCCTCGGCCGGCACCTCGTCCTCGGCCGGCGGCCGCGACGGGTCCTCCTTCGGCGCGGCGTCGCCGAGCAGCCCCTCCACGAACGCGCGCACCTCGTCCGGGTCGACCTCGACCGCCGAGCCGTCCTCCGGGGTGTCCAGGTCGATGGAGCCGACCGGGATGGTCTTGAAGCTGAGCTTGCCGCCGGTGAACTTCATCATCTGCTGGGCGAACTCGATGACGTTCCAGTCCTCGTCCAGCACCACCGACTTCTGGATGGCGGTCCGCAGCTTGTCCAGGGTGTCCGAACCCGGCGCGAGCATGTCCTGGGAGAAGACCTTCTTCGCCATCCCGTTCATGAACACCTGCTGACGCACGATCCGGTCGAGGTCGCCGTTGGGCAGCCCGTGCCGCTGCCGCACGAACGCCAGCGCCTTCACGCCCTTGAGCGTCTGCGGGCCGGCCGGGAAGCGCGCGCCGGAGTAGTCGTCGTCGACCGGGTTCTTCAGGCACACGTCGATGCCGCCGACAGCCCGGGTGATGTCGTAGAAGCCGAGCAGGTTGACCTCGGCGTAGTGGTCGATCGTCGCGCCGGTCAACTGCTCCACGGTCTCGATCAGCTTCTTGGCGCCCTCCTGGTTGGACCGCACCTGCAGCTCGGACTCGTCGGTGACGTCCTCCTCGTCGCGCAGCCGGCGGATCGCGTCGCTCTTCGCGCGCAGGTACGCCGAGTTGATCTTGTGCTTGCCGTAGCCGGGGATCTCCACATAGGAGTCACGGGGCAGCGACACCCCGACCGCCCGCTTCCCGTCGTTCGGGATGCGGATCATGATCAGCGTGTCGGTGTTGAGCTCGCCATCGGCGACGCCGGCCGACAGCATCCGCAGCTGCTCCTCCGACAGCGGGTTGCCCTGCGCGTCGGTGCGGCTGTCCATGCCGACCATGAGGATGTCGATGGCCCCGTCCGCCGGACGCTCCTGCGGCGCCTGGTCGATGACGTCCGCGGTGGTCAGGCCGTCGCCGAAGGACTCGATCTCCGACCAGTAGTACCCGGTGGCCACGAGCACCAGCACGGACACGGCGGCGAGCACGACCTTGCCGCCGGCGAGCAGGGGGTTGGGTCGCCGGGGACGGCGCGGGGGCGGTGGCGGGGGCTCGGGGTGGGGCTCCCAACGCGCGTCGGACGTGCGCGGGGAGGGGCGGCGGTAGCGCGGGAGCTCGTCCCGGGCGCCGGCCACGCGCTCGGTCTGGGCGTCGGCCAGGGAGCGGCGGCGTGCACCGGGGTCAGGGCGGCCACCGGTGCGGCCGCCGACCACACGCCCGGCGTTCGCCGGCGGTACGCGGCCCCCGGCGCGCGGCGGTGTCGGACGGCCACGGCTGCCGCGGCCCTCGCTGTGGCCCTCCGGCCTCGGCGGCCGATAGTTCACCCCGGACTCCTCCCGCAGTTCTCCCTTGGTTATCCCCGGTGGGTGCCACCCACACCTGACCCGCTTGTCCCCATACTCCACTGAGACGTGTCGGAGGCGGATGTGGTTGTCCCGTAGGGTGGCATATCGCGATCTACCTGGCCGTGCCGCCCACCGGCACCGGGTGGGCGCCGGGGCTCGGTCTCGCCGGCTGCACGCACACCAGCGCGACGCCGAGCGCCCCGATCATCGTGGCCCCGTGCACCACGGTGCCGACCCCGCTCACCGTCGTGATCATCGGCGGCACGCTGGCGACGGCCGTGACCAGCCACGGGCCCGGCCGGGTGGCGGTCTGCAGGTGGACGCAGTGCACCAGGTACCAGCCGAGCAGCAGGTGGATGAGGTTCGCCATCGGGTCGATCGGCAGGCCGAGCAGCGTCGAGTTCTGCGTCCAGCCGGACAGCCCGGTGACCGCGAACCCCAGCACGCCCAGCGCCCCGAACGCCACCCCGAGCCCGGCGGCGACGGTCTCCGGCCACGTCCGCCGCGGCTCCGGCTCAACCAGGTCGTCCGGCGCCGCGTCGAACTGGGGCACCGGCCTGCTCCGCCGCTCGAACCACAGGAACGCCAGCAGCGTCGGCAGGGCGACCAGTCCGACCGCGAGCATCGTGCGCGGCCTGGTCAGCCACTCGATCCCGCCGCCGGTCGCCCCGGCGTCGCGGGCCACCACGACCAGGCCCTCGAGCATCACCATCGCGCACAGGTAGAGCAGGTAGACGGTCATCGGGGCGGCGCGCACCACCGTCAGGCCGCGGGCCGGCGCGCTGGCCGCGACCGCGCGCAGGCCCGGCTCACGCGGCAGCGTCACCAGGCACAGCTGCACGATCCCGATGAGCAGCACGCCGGCCAGCGACGGCGCGAACGCCGCGTATCCGGTGGGCTCGGCGAGCTGCAGCTTCGGCTGCGCGCCGAACACGGTGAGCGCGACCAGCCCGGCGAACGCCGCCACCGCGCCGGCCACCAGTACCCAGCGTGGCACCCGCCACAGCCCGCCCTCGGCGTAGTGGAACGCGAGCTGGCCGAACAGCAGCGCCACCAGCACCCCGCCGGCGTGCGCGGCGAGCGACCCGCCGACGAAGCTCAGCGCGACCACGCCGGCCAGCAGCGTGACCGGCGTGACCAGCGGCATCAGCACGTGCAGCCGGTGCATCAGCGGGGTCACCGCGACCACCACCAGGTACAGCCCGAGCAGCCACAGCGGCTGCACGATCAGCCGGCTGAACGCGGTGACCGCGTCGTCGGATGCCCGGAGCAGCTCCAGCGACAGCGGGACCACCAGCCACGCGATGACGAACGCCAGCACCGGCCGGATCAACCAGCCGATCCGGTCGACCAGGTAGGTGCCGTACCCGGCGCCGGCCGCGCGGGTGCCCCGCCAGACCAGCAGGTTGGCGTACCCGCCGGCCAGGAAGAACAGCGGCACCAGCTGCAACAGCCAGGTCAGCGGCCACACCCAGCCCGGCTCGGCGTCGCCGCGCATGGTGAACGCCAGCAGCGTCTCGGCGAGCACGATCCCGGCCAGCGCGAGGATCCGCAGGATGCCCAGGTAGCCGGCCTGTGCGTGTTCGGTCCGGCTCAGCACGGGCGGGGTGAGCGCACGCCGGGGCCGGTGCCGGCGCGGGCCGCGCCGGACCACCGCGGGCGCGCGCACCACGATCAGCAGCAGGATCACGACCATGGCGATCGACCACACCCCGACGGGCTCGTTCCTGGGCGGGCCCCAGCGCTGGTGCCAGGAGTTGACCACCAGACCGACGGTGTAGAGCGAGGCCACGACCTCGCAGGAGGCCGGCGAGCCGCGCGGGTTGAGCTCGCACTGGGCGTGCATGTCCATCGACAGCCGGTCGTCCAGGCGTTCCCGCAGGTCGGGTGCCAGCGGCTGGCCCTTGGCCGCGGCGTAGCGGAGCATGTCGTAGCCGAGGTCGTGGGCCTTGCAGCCGACGCTGTAGTCCCAGCGGGTGTCGCCCCACGGCGAGGAGCAGCCGCCGTCGGGGTGCACCGCGCGCATCGTCCCGTCCGGAGCCTCCCGGTGCACCGGGTCCCGGCCGCTGACCTCGGTGAAATCCTCGGGCAGCAGCGCGATCGGGTCCCGCCCGGAGCCGGGGTCGAGCTGCGCCTCGATGGCCTGCGCGACCTTGGCGACGTCCCCGGTCGGCTCGTGGGGGACGGGCGGGTTGGGCCGGGAGGCGATCACCGCGAACGCGGCGGCGGCGAGCAGCATGGCCACCAGCCAGCGCAGCCGCGGCATGCCGGAGTGGACCCGGCCGCTCCCCGGCGACGGGCCCTCCGACACCTCCCCGATCATCGACGGCCGGCTGCGCGGGTCCCCATGCCCCGCAGGCTACCGGCCCTGGCCGATCACGCACCCACGTTTCGCCAGGCTCGTCACCGGTAGAGGAGGCGGTGGGTGGCGTGGATGGTGGCTTGGTAGGCGGGGCCGGTCCAGTGGGTGGCGGCGAGGGCGGCGTGGGCGGCGTTGGCTCCGGGGGCGCCGTGGACGGCGCCGCCGGGGTGGGCGGAGGCGCTGGCGAGGAAGAGGCGGTCGACGGGGGTGTCGGGTCGGCCGGTGCTGGGGGTGGGGCGGAGGAAGAGTTGTTGGTGGATGGCGGCGGTGCCGGCGTTGATGGCGCCGCCGACGAGGCTGGGGTTGTGTTCTTCGAGGTCGCCGGGGCCGTGGATGGTGCGGGCGAGGATGCGGTCGCGGAAGCCGGGGGCGTTGCGGTCGATGACCTGTTCGATGTGGTCGGCGTGGCGGTGCAGGCGGTCACCGGTCCAGTGCTCGCCGCGGGGCACGTGGGTGTAGGCCCAGACCGACTCCGTGCCGGCGGGGGAGCGGGTGGGGTCGGCGGTGGTCATCTGCCCGAGGAGCAGGAACGGGTCGGTGGGTACGCGGTCGCAGGC
>DATABL010000206.1:0-14177 GCA_036259595.1 Actinophytocola sp. | reverse complement strand
TCAGGACTGCTTGCCGCCCATCCGCAGCGCCACGGTCAGGCCGGCGCCGAGCACCACGACCGCGCCGAGAATCCACACCCAGATCGGCAGGCCGCCACCGTCGTCGGACGAGCCGGCCGACTGGTCGGTGGTCTCCGCCTCTTCGGGAGCCGGGGTGCCGTTGCCCGCCGTGGTGAGCGTGAACGTCACCTCGCCGGACACCGGGTGCCCGTCCGCGGACAGGATCCGGTACCCGATCGTGTACTCACCGGTCGGCCCGAGGTCGTCGAGCGTCGCGGTGACCACGTTGCTCGACACCTCCGCCTGCCCGACCGCCCAGTTGGTGCCCTCCGGGCCGGTGATGGCGATCGTGTTCAGGCCTTCGCCCTGCTGCACCGGCTGGTCGAACGTCAGCTCGACCACCGACGGGCTCTGCGCGACGGTGGCCTCGTTCTCCGGGTTGCTGGCGATCAGCTGGTTGTGCGCGAACGCCGGGGTGGCGAGCCCGACCACGGCCAGGCACGCCACCACGAACGCGACAGCGAGTCGCCTCACTGCTGGCCGCCGGCGCGCCGGGCGCGCATCATGGCGCCCGCGCCGAACCCGAGGCCGAGCGCGCCGACGACCAGACCGGCGCCGCCGAGCCAGCGGGCGGTGTCGTCGGTGCCGTCCGCGGCCGCCGCGGTGTCGTCGGACTCCTCGGAACCCTCGTCCGACTCGTCCGACTCCGCGACGGCCGCACCGTGCTCGTCGTCGTCCTCGGACGCCGGGGTCAGCTCGATCACCGGCGCCGGGCTCTCCGGCTCCTCGCCGTCGTCACCCGGCACCTGGTCCCAGGCCACGACCTCGTTGTTCTCGTAGGTCTGGATCGCGGGGATGACCAGCTCCTCGACCTCCGGCAGCGGGCCGACGGCGAGCTCGAACTCGCCGAACTCGCCGGGGGCGATCCGGGTGCCCGGCTTCGCCGTCCAGGTCACCGAGCTGGCCGCCTCGGTGATCTCGGCGCCGTGCGACTCGATCGGCTCGTCCAGCGTGGCCATGGTGACCTCGGCGGTCCAGCCCGGCATCGGCTTGGCCCGCACGGAGCTCATCGGCGCGTCGGCCGGGAGCTTGACCTCGAGCTTGACGGTGCCGGCGTTGTCGCGCTCGTTGGGCACCCGGAAGGTGATCTTGGAGTAGGAGCCCTGCTCGGCCGACTCGCCGATGATCTTCGCGGTCACGTGGGCGGACGCGACGCCGCTGCTGAGCAGGACGGCCGCGCCGGTGGCGACGACCAGCGCGCCGACGCGCGCGAATCCGTTGGTGGACATGGTTGGTTGACACTCCTGATGTCGGGGAGAACGCCGTACCCCCTTGGTACGGCGCGTGGTGATGACGTGGTTCAGGAGTGGAGCGGCGGGCCCCGGCGCGGGAGGACCCGGCGCAGCAGGACTTCGAGCAGGACCCCCGGCCGGGCGGTGACCTGGGCCGAGACCGGCCGGGCCGGGCCGGCGGGTGGTGCCGGGCACAGGGCCTGGAGCCGGCCGACCAGCCAGCGCACCGCCGCCGCGACGCGGGCGACCGCGCCGCCGGCACGGACCAGCAGGACCGCGGACAGCAGGGTGGCCACCGCGTGCGTGCCGAGCATCAGCCAGCCGTTCACCGACTCGCCCGGGGAGTGCACGTGCGCGATCTCGGTGAGCAGCACGTGCTGGGCGGCCTGGGTGACGGCCAACACACCGACCAGCGTGACCAGCCCGCCCCGGCGGGCCAGCGACGTGCCGCCCCAGGCGAGCAGCGTCGCCAGCAGCGCGGTCAGCGACGAGTCGGCCACGGTGCCGCCCGCGCTGCCGTGGGCGGTGACGGTGAGAGCCGCGACACACGCGCCGAGCAGCCATCCCGGCACGTCCTGTGTGCCGGATGTGCTCGTCGGGCGGCCCATGACCACCAAGCGTAAGGGGACTCGATAGCGCAACACCAGGGCGTCCAGGGTTGCCAGCATGGTCAACATACGACACGGTGTGCCGGCAACAGCAGCAGCGCGGAAGGGAGGTGACCAGGGGTGACGCTCTGGGAGTTCGTCGGCGACCGCTGGTCCCGCCTCGCCATCGAGGCCTACCAGCACGCCAGCGTCGTCATCCAGTGCACGCTGATCGCGGCGGTGATCGGGATCCTGGTCGGCGTGGCGGTGTACCGCAGTCCGCTCGGCTCGATCGTGGCCACCGCGCTCGCCAGCACGATCCTCACGATCCCGTCGTTCGCACTGCTCGGCCTGCTGATCCCGGTACTCGGCCTCGGGGTCGCGCCGACGGTCACCGTGCTCGTGCTGTACGCCCTGCTGCCGATCGTGCGCAACACGATCGTCGGGCTCGGCGGGGTCGACGCGGCCGTCACCGACGCGGCTCGGGGCATCGGCATGAACCGGGTCGCGGTGCTGACCCGGGTGGAGCTGCGGCTCGCGTGGCCGGCGATCCTGGCCGGCATGCGGGTCAGCACCCAGATGCTGATGGGCATCGCCGCGATCGCGGCCTACGCCAAGGGCCCCGGCCTCGGCACCGAGATCTTCTCCGGCCTGAACCGGGCCGGCGCCGCCAACGCGACGAACCAGGCCCTGGCCGGCACGATCGGTGTCGTGGTCCTGGCCCTGGTCATCGACGGCCTTTACCTGATCATCGCGCGCCTCACGACCTCAAGGGGGATCCGTGGCTGAACAGTCCGTCGCCATCGAGCTCGACGAGGTCACCAAGCGGTACCCCGGACAGCGCGAGCCCGCCGTGGACGGGTTCACGATGAGCATCAACCCCGGTGAGATCACGATCTTCGTGGGCCCGTCCGGCTGCGGCAAGACGACCACGATGCGCATGATCAACCGGCTGATCGAGCCGACGAGCGGCCGCATCACGATCGGCGGTGAGGACACGCTCTCGCTCAACCCGGACGACCTGCGCCGGCGGGTCGGCTACGCGATCCAGCAGGCGGGCCTGTTCCCGCACCTGACCGTGGCGCAGAACGTCGGCGTGGTGCCCGGCCTGCTGAACTGGTCGAAGGCGAAGACCACCGAGCGGGTCGACGAGATGCTCGCGCTGGTCGGCCTGGACCCCGGCGAGTTCGCCGGCCGCTACCCGCGCCAGCTCTCCGGCGGGCAGCAGCAGCGTGTCGGCGTGGCCCGGGCGCTGGCCGCGGACCCGCCGGTGCTGCTGATGGACGAGCCGTTCGGCGCGGTCGACCCGATCACCCGCGGCAACCTGCAGGACGAGCTGATGCGGCTGCAGGCGGAGCTGCGCAAGACGATCGTGTTCGTCACCCACGACTTCAACGAGGCCGTCAAGCTCGGCGACCGGATCGCGGTGCTCGGCGACCGGTCGACGATCCTGCAGTACGACACACCCGAGGCGATCCTGGCCAACCCGGCGGACGACACGGTCGCTGGCTTCGTCGGCGCCGGCGCCTCGCTCAAGCAGCTGACCCTGATGCGGGTGCGGGACGTCGAGATGGCCCAGGCGGTCACCGCGACCGACGACGAGTCGCCGGCGACCGTGCGGCAGCGGCTCGAGGCCGAGGGCCGGCGGTACGCGCTGATCCTGGACGCGCGCCGGCGGCCGCTGCGCTGGGTGCACTTCCGCCAGCTCAGCGGCTCGTCGATGGCGGGCATCGGCCGGCCGGTCGGCGACCAGGTGAGCATCCAGTCGACCCTGCAGGACGCGCTGGAGGCGATGCTCACCGAGGGCGGCGACGCGGTGGTCACCGGGTCGCGCGGCGAGTACGTCGGCACGGTCCAGCTGGACACGGTGGTGACGAAGATCCGCGAGCTGCGTGAGGAACACGCGTCATGAGCACCGACAGCGACACCAGTACCGACACCGGGGCGGTCCTCAACGTCGAGTCCGGCTCGCGGCGGGCCGAGCTGGTGCGGCTGTTCCTGCAGCCGGCCGCCGCGATCGTGCTGGTCGTCGCCGTGCTGGTCTGGGCGTTCAACACCGACCTGGACGCGCTCGAGGTGGTGACGCTCAACCCGACGACGCTGCTGCGCACCACCTGGGAACACGTGCTGATCACGATCGCGGTGACCGTGATGGTCGTGGTGGTGGCGATCCCGCTCGGCGTGGTGCTGACCCGCCGGTGGGCGAAGCCGATCGCGCCGATCTTCGTGGGGATCGCGACCATCGGTCAGGCGGCGCCCGCGATCGGCGTGATCGTCCTGTACTTCCTGCTGACCCAGCAGGAGGGCCTGTGGGCGGCGGCGATCCCGTTGGCGTTCGTGTCGCTGCTTCCGGTGCTGCGCAACACGATGGTCGGCATCCAGCAGGTCGACCCGGCCCTGGTGGACGCCGGGCGCGGCGTCGGCATGTCGGCGTTCACCGTGCTGTGGCGGGTGGAGCTGCCGCTGGCGGTGCCGCTGATCCTGGCCGGGCTGCGCACGTCGCTGGTGCTCGCGGTGGGCACGGCGACGCTGGCGCTGTTCGTCAACGGCGGCGGGCTCGGGTTCATCATCGACACCGGCTACAAGATCGCGCGCACGCCGGTGCTGCTCACCGGCGCCACGCTGGCGGTCGCCCTCGCGCTGATCGTCGACTGGCTGGGCGCGCTGGCCGAGCGGTACCTCGGACCGAAGGGACTGCGATGAAACTCCGACCACGGCACCGACTCGCCGCGCTCGCGGCCGTCGGCGCACTGGTGGCCGGGACGTCCGGCTGCGGGCTCGACGCGGGGTACAACCTGCCGTTCGACGTGGCGTCGGGCTCGATCAAGCCGATTCCCGAGCTCGAGGGCGTCAAGATCAGGGTCGGGTCGAAGAACTTCACCGAGCAGATCCTGCTCAGCTACATCGCCGAGGTCGCCCTGACCGCCGCCGGCGCGGACGTCGAGGACATGACCAACATCCAGGGCTCACCGGTGGTCCGGCAGGCCCTCGTGGTCGGCGACATCGACCTGTACTGGGAGTACACCGGCACCGCCTGGATCCAGTTCCAGCAGAACACCAAGCCGATCCCCGACGAGCAGGCCCAGTACGAGGCGGTGAAGAAGGCCGACCTGAAGCAGTTCGGCATCGCCTGGCTGGACTACTCGCCGGTCAACGACAAGTACGCGCTGGCCACCACCCGCGAGTTCGCCGACAAGCACGGCCTGAAGACGATGTCGGACATGGTGGCGCTGGTGAAGAAGCAGCCGAAGCTCGGCACGTACTGCATGGAGTCGGAGTTCATCAGCCGCCAGGACGGCCTGGTCGGCGCCGAGCAGGTCTACGGCTTCGACGTGCCGAACAGCCGGATCAAGACCTTCGGCATCGGCGCCATCTACGCGGCGCTGGCCGGTGGCGGCGTGTGCAACTTCGGCGAGGTGTTCACCACCGACGGCCGGGTGCTGACCCTGGACCTGGCGGTGCTGGAGGACGACAAGAAGGCGTTCCCGCAGTACAACGCCGCGGTGACGATGCGCAAGGAGTTCCTCGACCAGCACCCCGAGATCGCCGACGTGCTGGAACCGGTCTCGGCCAAGCTGAACAACGAGCTGATCCTGGAGCTGTCGGTCAAGATCGACGGCGAGGGCATGGACCCGGCCGTCGTCGCCCGCGACTGGCTGGTGCGGGAAGGCTTCGTCACCGTTCCGAAGGACTGACGGCGAGCGCCCGGCCGGCCCGTCCGGCAGGGTAAGGCGGGTGGACCTCGATGGACTGCGCCGCCGGCTGACCGAGACCGTCTCCGGGCGCGTCGCCTTCGACGCGGGCACCCGCGCGCTGTACACAGTGGACGCGTCGAACTACCGGCGGGTGCCGCTGGCGGTCGTCGTGCCCGACCACGAGGACGACGCGGTGGCGGCGGTCGCGGCGGCGCGCGAGTTCGGCGTGCCGCTGGTACCGCGCGGCGGCGGCACGAGCCTCGCCGGCAACGCGACCGGCGGCGGCCTCGTGCTGGATCTGTCGCGGCTGGACCGGATCCACGCGATCGACCCGGCGGCGCGCACGGCCCGGGTCGGCCCCGGCGTGGTCCTCGACGACCTGCGGGCCGCGGCCGCCGAGCACGGCCTGACGTTCGGCCCGGATCCGTCCACGCACAGCCGCTGCACGATCGGCGGCATGATCGGCAACAACTCGTGCGGTGCGCACTCGGTGGCGTGGGGCACGACGCTGGACAACGTCGAGGAGCTGGACGTCCTCACCCACGACGGCCGGCGCCGGACGGTCGGCGCCGGGACCGAGGCCGACCCGGAGCTGCGCGCGCTCGCCGACGAGAACCTGGCCGTGCTGCGCACCGAGTTCGGCCGTCTGGGCCGGCAGGTGTCGGGCTACCCGCTGCACGCGCTGCTGCCGGAGCGCGGGCGGGACGTGGCGAAGGCGTTGGTGGGCACCGAGGGCACCTGCGTGGTCGTGCTCGGCGCGACCGTGCGGCTGGTGCCGGTGCCGGCGGCGCGGGTGCTGCTGGTGCTGGGTTTCGCCGACGACGTGGCGGCGGCCGACGCGGTGCCGGCGATCCTGCCGCACGGGCCGCTGACCGTGGAGAGCCTGGACGAGCGGATCGTCGCGCTGTGGGCGTCCCGCAGCCCGGAGCCGCCGCCGGAGCTCCCGGCCGGCGGGGCGTGGCTGTTCGTCGAGCTGGGCGGGGACGACGTGGCCTCGGCGTCCGCGACGGCGGCGGCGGTCGCCGCGGGGGTCGGGGGGCCGCACCGGGTCCTGGCGGACGCGGCGGAGCAGCGGGCGCTGTGGCGGCTGCGCGAGGAGGGCTCGGGCATCTCGACGAGGATGGCCGACGGCTCGGAGGCGTGGCCCGGCTGGGAGGACACCGCGGTGCCGCCCGAGCGGCTCGGCGCGTACCTGCGGGACCTGCGCGCGCTGCTGGACCGGCACGGGCTGCGCGGCCTGACCTACGGCCACTTCGGCGAGGGCTGCATCCACATCCGGATCGACTGGGACCTGGTGCACGACGACGGCGTGGCCGCGTACCGCCGGTTCGTCGAGGAGGGCGCGGACCTGGTCGCCCGGCACGGCGGGTCGCTGTCCGGCGAGCACGGCGACGGCCAGGTGCGGGCGGAGCTGTTGCCCCGCATGTACTCGCCGGCGGCGATGGCGCTGTTCGAGCGGTTCAGGGCGTTCTGGGACCCGGCCGGGATGATGAACCCGGGCATGGTCGTGCGCCCGTACCGGATCGACGAGAACCTGCGCTTCGCCGCGCTCAAGCCGTTGCCGCTCACGACCGCGTTCAGCTACCCGCACGACGACGGCGACTTCGCCCAGGCCGCGCGGCGGTGTGTCGGCGTCGCCAAGTGCCGCAACCACTCCGGGTCGGTGATGTGCCCGAGCTTCCAGGTCACCGGCGAGGAGAAGCACTCGACCCGCGGCCGCGCGCGGCTGCTGTACGAGATGCTGGCCGGCGAGGTGATCACCGACGGCTGGCGCTCCGCGGAGGTCCGCGACGCGCTGGACCTGTGCCTGTCCTGCAAGGGATGCGCGAGCGACTGTCCGGTCAATGTGGACATGGCGACGTACAAGGCGGAGTTCCTGCACCACCACTACAAGCGCCGGCGCCGCCCCGCCTCGCACTACTCGATGGGGTGGCTTCCGCTGTGGCTGCGGCTCGGCGCGCGCGTACCCCGCGCGGCCAACGCGGCCATGGCGTCACCCCGGCTGTCCCGCGTCCTCAAGCGGATCGGCGGTATCGCACCGCGACGCGACCTCCCACCGCTCGCGCCGGAGCCGTTCACCCACTGGTTGCGCCGCTCCACGCCCACCGGCGGCCGGCCGGTGCTGCTGTGGCCCGACACGTTCACGAACTTCTTCACCCCCGAGGTGGGGGTCGCCGCGGTCCGCGTGCTGCGCGCCGCGGGGTTCGAACCGGTGCTGCCCAACGGATCCGTGTGCTGCGGCCTGACCTGGGTCTCGACCGGACAGTTGTCCGTGGCCCGCCGGGTGATGCGCCGGACCCTGCGCGTGCTGGCACCGGACCTCGACGCCGGCACCCCCGTGGTCGCCCTCGAACCCAGTTGCCTGTCCGCCCTGCGCGGCGACGTCCCGGACCTCACCGACGACGACAGCGCGCGTCGACTGGCCGCCCGGAGCCACACCCTCGCCGGCTTCCTGGCCGAGTACGCTCCACAGTGGACGCCGCCGGAGGTCGACCGCCGGGCGATCACCCAGGTCCACTGCCACCAGCACGCCACCCTCGGCTTCACCGCGGAGGCCAGCCTCCTGGAGCGTGCCGGCGTCGCCGTCGACCGCCTCCCCGCCGGCTGCTGCGGCCTGGCGGGCAACTTCGGCTTCGAACGCGGCCACTACGAGGTCTCCCAGGCACTCGCCGAACGCGCCCTGCTCCCCGCGATCCGCGAGGCACCCCCGGACACCCTCGTGCTCGCCGACGGGTTCAGCTGCCGCACCCAGGTCGCCCAGAACACCGACCGCCGGGCCCTGCATCTGGCCGAGGCCCTCGCCGCCGCCCTGCCCGACTGACCTCAGAGGCCGAGTCGGGAAAGCAGGCGCTGCTCCAGCTCGTCCAGCTCGGTGCTCGCCGCCCGGTGCGCGGCCCTGCGCCGGGCCGGCGGCATCCGCTCGGCCGCGCGCACCACCGCCGCCAGCTGCTCCAGCGTCGTCTCCGAGCGGTCCGCGAACTCCTTGTCGTCGGCCGTCGCGGACGGTCGTCCACGCAGCTCCGCGATGGCCCGCGCGACACCGGTGATCCGTGCGTGCAGCGCCCCGCCCTTGCCGGAGAACTGGGCGATCTCCTCGACCGGGACCCCCATCCGGCGGGCCTTCGCCCGGTCGAGCCGGTCCCGGGCCTCGCCGAACGCCCGTACCGCCAGCGGCGCGACCACCGGGATCACCGCCGGGCCGATGACCTTGAACACCCCGAGCGCGTTCTTCGCCCGCTTCGGCGTGAACCTCGGCTCGCCCGGTGTCACCGCGTCGGCCACCTTGCGCATCCTGCGTGCCATGGAGGAGAACCTACTGCGCCCGGTGACGCCGAGCACGCCGGCTACCTGCCGTGTTCTGTCGGTACCTGCGCCTAAACTGTGAAACGTGACAATCTCGGTGCTGCTCGACGCGGGCGTCGTGAACCGATGCCGTCGCCGGGTGCACCTGGAGCACGACCCGGCGATGGCCGACGCGCCCACCGCTCCCCCCGACCCCACCGGCGAGCAGCGCATGGCCGACGCCGCCGCCCACCGCCGCGCCATCGCCGACGACATCGCCGCCCTGGTGGACGGGTGGACCGAGATCGACCGCGGGCCCGACGTGCGCACCGGCGACCGGGAGCGGGCCACGCTCGACGCCATGACCGCCGGCGCACCGTTCATCTGGGCCGCCCAGCTCCCGCGCGACCAGGCCGGCAACCGGCGCGGGCACATCGACCTCCTGGTCGCCACCGGCACCGGCTACGTGCCGGTCCTCGTCGTCCGGCACAAGGTCAGCGACCCCGGCCAGGGCGCGCAGACCTCCCCGCTCGCCGCTCCGGTCCCGTCCGCCCGCGGCACCGACCCGCGACGCAAGGTTCGCCCGCAGCCCCGCGACCAGCTCCGGCTCGCGCACACCTACCGCCTGCTCGAGGCCTGCGGCCACGCCGACGGATCCGCGATCGGCGGCGTCGTCGGGCTCGACGGCGACGTCGTCGTCTGGCACGACCTGACCGCCCCCACCTGGCCCGGCGGCCGGGGCGCGCTCGCCGAGTACGACGCCCGGTTCGCCGACCGGCTCGCCATCGCCACCACCGCCGCCGCCGGGGGCGAGCCGCTGGCCCGGCCGTCCAGGATCGTCGAGTGCCGCAGCTGCCCGTGGTGGCCGGTCTGCGAGGGCGACCTGGAGCGCACCCGCGACGTGAGCCTCGTGGTCCGCGGCGAGGAGGCCGCCACGCTGCGCGCCGCCGGCGTGCGCACGGTCGACGACCTCGCCGTCCTCGACCCGGACGACGAGTCGCTCCCGCCCACCGGGATGCCGCTCGCCGACGCGGTCGGCCTGGCCAAGGCGTGGCTCGCCGACCTGACCGTGGTGCGCCGGGTGCCCGAGGTCGTCGTCCCGCGCGCGGACGTCGAGGTCGACGTCGACATGGAGAGCTTCGGCGACGCCGGGTCCTACCTGTGGGGCGTCTGGCTCTCCGGCGCCGACGTCGGCATCGAGCACGGCTACCGCGCGTTCGCCACCTGGGAACCCCTGCCGACCGACGACGAGGCCCGCTCGTTCGCCGGCTTCTGGCAGTGGCTGACGCTGGTCCGGCTGCGGGCGGCCGCGCGCGGGCTGAGCTTCCGCGCCTACTGCTACAACGAGCTGGCCGAGAACCGCTGGCTCCTGTCGTCCGCGAAGCGGTTCGCGGGCAAGCCGGGCATCCCGACCACCGAGCAGGTGCAGGCGTTCATCACCTCGGACTCGTGGGTCGACCTGTTCGGCAGCGTTCGCGACCACTTCCTGTGCTCACGCGGCAAGGGCCTCAAGACGATCGCCCCGGTGGCCGGCTTCCGCTGGCGCGACCCGGAGGCCAGCGGCGAGAACTCGATGCGCTGGTACCGCGACGCCGTCGGCATGGACGGCGCCGCCCCGGAGCCGGAGCAGCGCCGCCGCCTGCTGGAGTACAACGAGGACGACGTGCGCGCCACGTTCACCCTGCGCAACTGGATGTCCTCGCCGAGCGTGCACGAGATCCCGTACGTGGGCGACCTTTAGCGGGGCGCCATCCGCAGGGCGCCGTCCATCCGGATGACCTCGCCGTTGAGGTAGTCGTGGGCGATGATCGAGCGGGCGAGCGCGGCGTACTCGGCCGGGGTGCCGAGGCGCTTCGGGAACGGGACGCCGGCCGCCAGGGTCTCGCGAACCTCCTCGCCCACGGTCGCCAGCATCGGGGTGTCCACGATGCCGGGCGCGATCGTCATCACCCGGATGCCGAGCGAGGCGAGGTCCCGCGCGGCCGGCAGCGTCAGCCCGACCACCCCGCCCTTGGAGGACGCGTACGCCGCCTGCCCGACCTGGCCCTCGAACGCCGCGATCGACGCCGTGTTGATCACCACGCCGCGCTGGCCGTCGCCGTCCGGCTCGGTGCGGGCGATGGCCTCGGCCGCCAGGGTCAGCACGGTGAACGTGCCGATCAGGTTGACCTCGACGACCTTGCGGTACAGGGCGAGGTCGTGCACCCCCTTCCGGGACACGATCCGCGCCGACGGGCCGATGCCGGCGCAGTTCACCACGACCCGCAGCGGCACGTCCGCCCCGGACGCCGTCGCCACCGCGGCGCCGACCTGGTCGGCGTCGGTCACGTCGGTGCTCAGGTACGTGACGCCGTCGACCTCGGGCGCCGCCTCGACGGCCGCCGGGAGGTCCAGCGCGAACACCGTGGCACCGTCCGCCGCAAGTGCTTGCGCGGTCGCTCCGCCCAGGCCGGAGGCACCTCCGGTCACGATCGCCGCGGTCTGGCTGATCTGCATCCCCTGTCCCTTCTCTTAGCTCCGCCAGAGAGTAGTAAGGGGCGAGCACTGTTCGAAACAGGCCGACGGACCGGTCGCGGCCAAGGTGAGTGGCAATACCAACGGAGGTCGCCCGGACTTTTGAACGGTGCTCGAACTCAGCGCCGCCCTGGTGGGCAGATCTCGTCGAGCAGGCGCAGGTCGTCGGGCGTGGGGTGCCACTGGGCGGCGCCGGCGTTGGCGACCGCCTGCTCGGGGGTGGTCGCGCCGGCGATCACCGAGCCGACCGGGCGCTGCGCGGCCAGCCAGCCGATCGCCACCGTCGCCATCGGCACGCCGCGTTCCTCGGCGAACGCGCGCAGCTTCTCGATCCGGTCCCACGGCGCGTCGGCGAGCAGGCGGGTGCGGCCGGCGAGCCGGGCCGTGGCCGGCGGCTCGGTGTCGCGGTGGTACTTGCCGGTGAGCAGGCCGTTGGCCAGCGGGAAGTACGGCAGCAGACCGAGCCCGAACCGCTCGCAGGCCGGGATCACGTCCCGCTCGGCCTCCCGTTCCAGCAGCGAGTAGTGGTTCTCCGCGGCGATCGGGCCGAGCACGTGCTTGGTCCGGGACAGCCACACGGCGTCCGCGATCTGCCAGCCGGCGAGGTTGCACACCCCGCCGTAGCGGATGAGGCCCTCGTGCACGAGGTCGTCGAGTGCGCCGAGGGTCTCCTCGACCGGGGTGTCCGGGTCGGCGCGGTGCAGCTGGTACAGGTCGATCCAGTCGGTGCCCAGGCGCCGCAGCGACGCCTCGACCGCGCGCTTGACGTACCGGCGGGAGCCGCGCGCGCCGAAGTCGGGGCCGTTCGCGCCCTGCATGTCGACGCCGAACTTGGTGGCGATCACCGCGTGGTCGCGGCGGCCGGACAGCGCCTGTCCGAGCAGCTCCTCGCTGCGCCCGCGCGGCGCCCCGTAGACGTCGGCGACGTCGAACAGGTTGATGCCGGCGTCGATCGCGGCGCCGATCAGCGCGCGCGAGCCCGCCAGCGACTCCGCCGCGGTCCCCGGCCGGCCCAGGTTGTTGCAGCCGAGCCCGACGACGCTGACGACCAGACCGGATTCTCCCAGGTGCCGCAACTCCACCGACCCAGGCTACTGAGCCGGCCGGCCCTGAGCCAGATCGATGGGTGATGTACCTGCTGCTCTGGCAGGCTGTGCCCATGAGCAGTGCACCCGAAGGTGAGAAACCCGCGGACAAGCCCACCGCCGCGGGGTGGATCGCCGAGCACATCTCCAGCCAGGTCCGCCGCACGGTGGTGGTGACCGGCGCGAACAGTGGGCTCGGGCTGGAGACCGCCCGCGCTCTCGGCGGTCTCGGCGCCACCGTCATCATGACCGCCCGCGACGTGGACCGGGGCGAGCGGGCACTGGCCGAGCTGCTGGCCGAACAGCCGGGCGCGAAGCTGGAGCTGCGCCAGCTCGACCTCGGCGACCTCGACTCGGTGCGGCGCTTCGCCGACGGCGTCGAGGAGCTCGACGTCCTGGTGAACAACGCGGGCGTGATGATGCCCCCGCACGGCCGCACCGCGCAGGGTCACGAGCTGCAGTTCGGCGTCAACCACCTGGGCCACTTCGCGCTCACCGGCCTGCTGCTGGACAAGCTCGCGCAGGCCGAGGAGGACCCGAGGGTGGTGACGGTGAGCTCCGGCCTGCACAAGCGCGGCCGCATCCACTTCGACGACCTGCACGGCGAGCACGGCTACTCCCGGAGCAAGTACTACGCGCAGTCCAAGCTCGCCAACGTGGTCTTCGGGCTGGAGCTGAACCGGCGGCTGCGCGCGAACGGCCTGCCGATCAAGAGCGTGCTGGCCCACCCCGGCTACGCGGCGACCAACCTGCAGTCGACCGGCCCGACCGGGGTCGGCAAGCTGCTGCTGAAGGTCACCACCCGGCTCGCGGCCCAGGACGCGGCGATGGGCGCGCTGCCGCAGCTCTACGCGGCGACCGGCGCGGACGTGGAGAGCGGCCAGTTCTGGGGCCCGGACGGGCGGGGCGAGTCGAAGGGCTTCCCGACGCTGGTCGAGCCCCTGGACGCGGCGCGGGACCGGGAGCTGGCCAAGCGGCTGTGGGACGTCTCCGAGCAGCTGACCGGGGTCCGCATCCCGCTGCAGCCCTGAGGCCTCAGTTGCGCGACTTCGACGGCTGGTCGTAGAGCGCGGCGACGAGCCGCACCAGGAACACGATCGCCACGATCGTGACGACCAGGATCTGCACCCACATGCCCGCCTCCCGGGTATCGGTGGTGCATGGGACGCGGCAGATGATCGACCCGTTCCGGTCGCCGGTGCGGGACGTCCGCCGGGACACGCCGAACGAGGCCACCCGTTCGAGCTAGTCCGACCGGTGACGGCCGAGGTTTCTTCGGGCGTCGTCGGGGTCGTCCTGCTCGCCCGGCCAGGCCGGCCGGTTGCCCTTGGGCGCGGCGGGGCCCGGCCGCGGCCGGGGCGACTCGGCCCGCCGCGCCGCGCCACTGGCGGGAACGAACCGGGTGGGGTCGGCGGGCGCGTTCTCGGGGGCCCGGCGTCGACCGCCACTGCCGTCGGGAATCGCGCCGTTGACGATGTCCTCGGCCCGCCGCCGCCCGTTCCGCTCGGACGAGGAGCCCAGGTCGTGACGCCGACCGTTCCGCGCGGGGAGGACGTCGGGGTCCGGGGGCCGGCCGTTACGTGCGGGAGGGGCGTCGGGGTCTGGGCGCCGACCGTTATGTGCGGGCTGGGCGGCCGGGTTCTGGGGTCGGCCGTTATGTGCGGGCAGGGCGTCTGGGTTCGGGGGCCGACCGTTACGTGCGGCAGGGGCGTCCTGGTCGGG
>DATABL010000205.1:0-22127 GCA_036259595.1 Actinophytocola sp. | reverse complement strand
GCCGATCAGCGGGGGCAGGTCCGCCGACGTCTCCCAGGAGTCGACGGGGTCGACCTTCCAGCCCTCGCTCACGCCGGGCTCGACGGCCTGGGCCAGCCGGTTGGTCAGCACGATCCCGCCCTCGTCCGACCAGTGCGCGTCGAGCCTCGGATAGACCGGCCTGCCCAGACGCTCGCCCCAGGCACGCAGCTCGCTCCGCAGGTCGACCGCGTCGAGCTCGGTCAGCCGCCGCCACAACTCCTCGGTGACCTCCTCGGCGCACGCCTGCCCGACATAGTGGTCCGGCAGGTACTCGGGCACGACGGTGGTCTTGTCCGGCGCCACGATCAGCACGAGCCGGCGGCCGGACCGCTCGACACCGTCCCGCAACCGCCGCAGCTGGGTGATGGTCTCGTCGAGGGAGCGGGTCTGGTCGCACCGGCTGACGACGTCGTCGCCGAGGTAGAGCCAGCCGTCCTCACCCTCGATCACCTTCGGCACGGTGAGGGCCTCCGGATCCTGCCGCTCTCCCGGTTCCGCCGGTGGCAGGACGCCGATGTCGGGTCCGGTCCGGTGGAACGCCGGCGGCTCGCCGAACAGCTCGCGGCTCACCCAGTCGGCGGCGGCCAGCGCGTTCGCGCGGAACGGCACGTTGTCGCCGGCCCACGGCGTCAGGCCGGTGAGGAAACCCCAGCCCTGGCTCAGACTGGGGAACTCGGTCAACCTGCGGTTCTCGATCTCCGCCGGCCGGACGCCGAGGAGCATCGCCAGCGCCGGTGTGGTGAAGAAGACCGCCGCGCAGACCAGGGCCAGCAGCTGCCGGCCACCGTGCCGGGGGCGGTGGAGTGGATGCGCGGACGGCAGCCATGCCTCGTGCACCGGCGGCAGGAGGCGCCCCTGGACGTCCTTTCCCGCGGTCATGTCGCCTACTGGTCGACCTCGAGGCGATACTCGCCGACCTCGACGACGTAGAAGTAGCTCGCCCAGTTGTCACCGGCCCGCTGGTCCGGCACCACGTCGAGCACCGTGCAGCCGAGCTGGCGCAGCAGCCCGCACACCAACTCCTTGCGCACGCCGTGCATCTGCATGCCGCTCACCCTCGGCACCCCGCCGTTCGGCTCGGCGGCTCCGGCCTCCTCCGGGCTCGCCTCCGGGGCCTCCGGAGCGGGCGGTGGCGCCGCGGCCGGCTGGACGGTGACCGGCTGGCGGACGATCCGGTTGCCGAGGTCGGACCACCAGGCGACATGCTCCTGGACCACGTCGATGCCGAGCTGGTAGTCCCCGGCGGCGGCCGGGGCGGTCACCTGGAGCATGACCTCCGCGGACTCCCCGGGCTCCAGCGGGCACGGCACGCTGGCCCGGCCGTCGTCCCACTGGACGGCGATGTCGTCGCGGTACCAGTGGTTGCCCACGTTCAGCAGCTGCCCGACCGGCCAGGTCTCGGCACCGTCGTTGCGCACCGACACCCGGACGTACCCGCACTCGTCGGCGACCAGCGCGGCGGGGGCCAATGTGGCGGCGAGCGTCGCCCGGCAGTGCTCGGCGGGAATCGGGACCGGGGCGGGAATGTGGCTCGGCAGCTGGAACAGCAGGTGGCCGCCGGGCCTGGTGATCCGCACCATCTCCATCAGGTAGCGGATGCTCAGGCTCGGCGGGATGTGCTGCAGGGTGATCGAGCTGATCACCAGGTCGACCGAGTTGTCCGGGAACGGCAGGTCGTGGCTCTCGTTGTGCACGAACCGGACCCGGTCGCCGAACGGGTTGTTGGCGACCGCCTCGTCGAGCATCGACCGGGCCACGTCGACCCCGGTCACCTCGCTGACGTGCTCGGCCAGCGCGAAGCTCAGGCGGCCGACCCCGCAGCCGAAGTCGACGGCGTGGCCTGCCGGCTGGAGGCCCCTGTCCTCGAGCGGGCGCAACATGTCCCGGACCTCGGTGCGGCCGGTGGAGAAGAACTCCGCTCGTGCCTCGCCTTCGTGGAAGGCGTTCTCGGTCAGCACCGCCCAGTACGGGTTGGTCGAGCCGAGCTGCTCCCAGATGTTGCGAACAGCGTCCAGTTCGGCGTTCACTTCGGCCCCTCCTGTGCCAGACCGGCCCGGCGCGTCAGGCTCTCGACGGCCCGCGCGATCTGGTCGAGCTGGGCCTGCAGGCCGTCGAGTCGCTCGTCGCGCCGCGTCATCGACCGCGCGACGTCCTCGCCGACCTGGTTGATCGCGTCCTGCGCGTCGTCGACGACCGCGCCGATCATCCTGCGCTGGTGCGCGTCGTAGTGGTCGACGGCCCGCAGCACGACCCGGCGCAACGCCGGCGCCAGCGGGGTCCGCGACGCCGCCAGGGGATCGGCCCGCCAGTGCAGTGCCGCTCTCGCTGTGTCCAATGTGTACTTCCCGTTCGGGGCGGGGTCCGCTGGCGCACCGCGGTCGGCGCGCCAGGTCTGGTAGGCGGCGGTCAGCTGCGTCCGGATCCAGGTCGCGGCCGCCTCGACGGACCGGGTGCGCAGGATGTGCTCCCGCGCGGCCGCGCCGCGCCGCCGCGCTTCGGCCGGGTTGTCCGCGACCACGCGCATGGCCGACGCGGCCGCGGCGATGTCGGGGTCGGCCCAGGTGCCGTCCTCGGGATACGGGAACCAGCCCGGGCCGACGTCCACCGTGCGGTAGGGGATCGACCAGCCGACCTCGCCGCCGAAGAACTCGGTCGTGCCCGAGTAGTCCGTCGCGATGACCGGCATGCCCCGGACCATCGCCTCCGCGACGGTCAGGCCGAAACCCTCGCTGCGGTGCAGGGAGACGTAGCAGTCGCTGTCGCGGTACAGGTCGGCCAGCTCGGCGACGCTGAGGTAGCGGTCGAACACCTCGATCCGCGGATCTCCCTGGACCGTTCGCACGAGCCGCTCCATGGCCGGCCGGTGCAGCCGGCTGTTGGTCGTCTTGATGACCAGCCGGACGTCGTCGCGGCCGGGGAACGCCTGCTGGAACGCGGCGACCGCGCCCCACGGGTTCTTGCGCTGGGCCGTGCTGTTGAAGTCGAAGGCGAAGAAGAACTGGGTCGGCTTGCCGTCCGGTCGCGACTCGCGGTCCGGCGCGCCGGGGTCGGGCACCGGCACGGGGACGACCTTGACCGGCACCGGCGAGTGCCTGGCGAACGCCTCCCGGCAGAACTCGCTGATCGTCCAGACCTCGTCGACGTGGTCGAACCCGCCGCGTTGCCAGGACGGCAGCTGGTCGAGCTCCCAGGCCCACAGGCCGATCCGGTAGCGCTGGTGGCCCACCTCGGGGTAGCTCGCCAGCAACAGCTCGGTCTGGTCGGAGTTCACTGTCATCAGGCTGACCGGGAACCGCGGCCGTCCGGCGGTGTCCGGCGCCGGCAGGTTGCTGCGACAGGCCAGCGAGTGCTCCTCCACGACCGAGGCGACCGGGATGCCGGCGTCGAGGATGACGTCGTGGACGATCCGCCCCATCTCGCCGAGCCCCAACTCGGCGGTCAGGTAGCCGGCGACGTTCACCCCGAACTCGTCGTCGGGTGCCGCGACCGGGGTGGGGCTGGTCGGCAGCGCCCACTCCGGGATCACCTCCTCGGCGATCCCGAACGTGTGGCACCACTTCCGGAACCCCGCGGCGTCGGCGTTGCAGGGCCACGGGAAGGCACGCTGCAGGTCCGGCCGGTGCGACCAGACCAGCATCGTCAGCCGGTTGAGGCCGGCCGCCACCTCCGGCGGGGAGCTCGGTGAGCTCAGCCAGCGCCTGAACAGGGCGCCGCCGTCCTCCCCGAAGGGGTGGGGCGGCACCTCCTCGGTCGCCCGCCGGAACAGCGTGTGCTCGGCGTCCGGGAGCTCGGCCGCCAGCCACGCGTCGCGGAACAGGCGGCGCATCGGCGTCGTGATGCGGGTGCCGTCCGCCAGCCGGTCGTAGCCGTACGGTTCGGCGTCGTCCGGACTTTCGTAGCCGGCCGCCAGCAGCGCCGCGCGGTAGGCGTCGCAGAGCCGTTCGACCTCCGGGTACTCGGACAGCAGGACGCGCGGGCGGTCCTGGCAGTGCTGGGTGAGCAGCCACGGCCGGTCCGGCCGGTAGCCGCTGAAGTGGAACAGCCGCAACGGATCCGGCCCGACGTGGTAGCGGCCGTCGGTGCCCCGGGCCAACGGTCGCTCGTGCAGGTTCCAGTACGCGACGTTGACACCCGGATCGCGCAGGATGGTGTGCTCGAACAGGGTGGGCACCTGGTCGACCCAACGCTGGTCGACGAACACCTGGGCACCGGGATCGTAGATCGAGTACTGGCGGGTGCGGTCCTTCCAGAAGTCCAGGAACCGCTTGGCCCCCGGGCCGACCGCGATGAACCCGAGGTCGAACATCCCGGCGCCCATGACCGCGGCCTCGTCCGGTTCCCTGCCGTCGCGGGGAAGCGGCTCGGTGAAACGTGGCGTCAGGACGATGTGGTGGTCGGCGACGAGCTGTTCGACATCGGTCAGCGGAGCGAACACCTGGATGTCCGGCTGCAGGAAGACGACGGCCGACGCCTGGTCGAGCAGCCTGCGTAACAGCAGGGGTTTGACCGCGCTGGCCAGCTCGCCGAGGGTGTAGGAGGTCGCCATCCGCAGGTACTCGGACCGGTCCAGGTCCAGGAAGTCGGGGCCGACGAAGCGCACGCCCGGCTCGACGTCGGTGTCCCGCGCGCCGTCGATGACGGCCACGACGAACTCCGCCCCGGGATGGTGCTCCAGATAGGACCGGGCGAGCACCTTCGCGGCCGGGATGAAGTTGCGGGCGACGATGGTGCACGCGACGGAGCGGGTCGGTTCAGTCGTTGGCATCGAGCACCTCGAGCTGGGCGGCGACGAGGTCCTCGAACACGGCCGTCACGTCGTCCAGGTCGGCACCGTTGACCTGGATCCGGACGATCGTCTCCTGGTACTGGTAGTGCGCGCGGATCGTGGCCGGCGTCGTGTCGTTCCCCGGGAACTCGGCGACCTCGACCTCCGGCGGCGCGTCGTCGTACTCGGTCATCCCGTAGACGAGCTGCTGCTCGGCGAGCTTCCCGCTGGCCGTCTCGGCCGCGCTCGGTGACGTGGCCTGAGTGGTGAAGATCAGCGTGTGGACCTCGTCGTCGGTGGTCGCGGCGACCAGCCGGCTCTTGCCCGCCCCGGCCTGCTTGTAGATGGCGATCTCGTCCGCGGTGAGGAACTTGCTGGCCTCCGCGTCGGCGAACGTGGTGATGTTGCTGTGGTCCTCCGACTTGCCGGGCAGCTCGGCCGTGGACAGGTCGTCCTTCGGCTTCGGTGGGGAGGTCGAGGTCGGCACGTTCTGGCTGGTCGGGGCCGGTCCCGCCTGGTCGTTGCCCTTGTCGTTGAAGAACAGGAAGTACGAGCCGATGCCGAGGCCGACGACCACCACGACCAGGGCCGTCAGCAGCAGGACCCGCCTGCCCTTCGACCCGCCCTCGGCGTCGAACACCTCGGGTCCCTGCCGGATCCAGTCCGGGTTCCCGGTCGGGACCAGTGGCGGGAACTCCTGCCCACCCCACGGCGGGGGCTGGTCCTGTTCCCAGTGCGGCGAGCCGTACTGGCCCGGGTAACCGCCCGGTGCGGGCCGCGGCGGCTGCCCGCCGGGCCCGCCCTGCGTCGGCACTCCGGGGACGACCTGCGTCTCCTCGCCGTCGGCGCCGGGGCGGGCAGCCTGCCAACGGCCCACCGCCTGGGTCCGGTCCGGCTCGTCCGGTGCACCGGGCGTGACCGCCGAGGTGAGGAGCTCGTCGCGGCGGACTCGGTACTCGTCCGCGGAGATCCGTCCTGATGCGAGTGCTTCGTCCAGCTCGCGAAGCCCCTCCTGCCACGACACGCCTGACCAACCTCCCAGTTCGCCACGCGCGCTATGGCCCGACACGTGGACGCCGCTCCGTCACGTCCGCGACGAGCGGACGTTCACTGCAACCCCGACTGCCGGGCGCCGGCCGACGGGCGGTTGAGCCTTCGTCGGGCCGGGCACTCGGGGGCAGTGTACGTGCCGTTCCGGATCACCTGATCACCACACCGCGCTTCACGCGCCGTGGGCGAACGCGCGGAGGGCGGGGGCGAGGACATCGGCCTCGACGCCGTGCATCTCGCCCTTGACCTCCCGCAGCGTGGCGGTCGGCATCAGCTCGGCGATGGCGCGGGAGCCGGCCTTGAGCCACGGCTCGGTGCCGTTGCCGTACAGGACCAGGATCGGCGCGGTGACCGACGCCCAGCGGTCGGCCGGCAGCGGCTTGCCGGACATCGTCGTGCCCATGATCCGGCCGTCGTAGGCGATGGTGTGCGCGACCGGTTCGACCGGCGCGAAGGCCTCGGCCATGGCGGCGACCATCTCGGCGGGGAAGTTGCAGGCGGCCGTGCCGAACAGCGCCACCGCGTCGGCCCGGCGACCCTCGGCGACCGCGGCGTCGAGCCGCTCGACGTAGTCGTCCGGCAGCGGCGGGCGGCTGTCGTCGGCCACGAACGGCGGCTCCCACAGTGCCAGCCGGCTGATCGGCAGCCCCGCCGCGGCGGCGTGCAGTGACAACACGGCGCCGGAGGAGGCCCCGCAGACGAACGCCTCCCCGCCGGCCTCCGCGATGACCGCCGCGAGGTCCTCGATCTCGCGCTCGACCGCGTAGGGCGCGGTGTCGCCGCTCTCGCCTCTGCCCCGGCGGTCGTAGGCGTAGACGCGGAACTCGTCGGCCAGCAGGTCGGTGAGCTGGGCGGCGAGCGGGTTGACCGCGCGGTAGGCGGTGGCGCCGTCGACGAGGATCAGCGGCTGCCCCTCGCCGCGGGCCTCGAACGCGATCGTGGTGCCGTCGTGGGAGCGAACGGTGCCCATGGTGTCCTCCTCGAGCCGTTGTCGGAACTGGACGGTACAGTACTCACACTAGTACGGTACTGTCTAGTACTGTTCCCGACGAGCCCGAGGAGGTGCCGTGGCGAGCACGGTCGAGGAGGGGCGCACGGCGCGCAAGCGGCGGGCGATCCTGGAGGCCGCCACCGAGGTGTTCCTCCAGAACGGCTACGTCGGCGCGAGCATGGACGAGGTCGCCGCGAAGGCCGCGGTGTCCAAGCAGACCGTGTACAAGCAGTTCGCGGACAAGCAGCACCTGTTCGCCGAGATCATCCTGGGCACGTCGACGCTGATCGTGGACGGCTTCACCCGCGACGCCGCCGACCTGGACGCCGCGGGCGACGTCCGCCCGGCACTGCGCGCACTGGCCGGCCGCTTCCTGGACAGCCTCCTGCGGCCGGACGTGCTGCGCCTGCGCCGCCTCGTCCTCGCCGAGGCCGACCGCTTCCCGGAGGTCACCGGCCGGTGGTTCGAGCGCGGCTTCCACCAGTCGCTGGTCGTCCTCGGCGAGGCCCTGGCCCGCCTGGCCGGCCGCGGCCTGCTCCGTCCCCTGCCCGACCCGACCCTGGCCGCCTACCAGTTCGCCGGCCTGGTCATGTACAAGCCGATGAACCAGGCGATGTTCGCCGGCACCGCCGCCGTCCTCCCGCCCGACGAGCTGGACACCATCGCCGAGCGGGCGACCGAGGCCTTCCTCGCCGCCTACGGCTGATCGGGTCTCACCCCTGGAGCGTCGAGTCGATGTGGGCGGCCAGTTCCGCCGGGGACGGGTGCGCCCACACCTCGGCCGGGGTCAGGACGATGTCCAGGTCGGCCTTCGCCCGGCGGGTCAGGGCCACCGCGAGCAGTGAGTCCAGGCCGAGGTCGGTGAACTTCGCGTGGGCGGGCACGGCGGAGGGCTGGGTGCCCAGCAGGACGGCCAGGGTGTGGACCACCGCCTCCTGCACGAGCTGTGCCCGGGCCGGCCCTGGTTCCTCCGCGTGCAGGCTGAAGGTCGGCGTGCCGGCGCCGGACGCGGTCGTGCCGCTGTTCAGCTCGGCGAGCAGCGGGCTCTCGACCGCGTGCGGGAAGGCGCGGAAGATCGCGTCCGGCTGGTAGTCGAACACCCCGGTGTGCACGCGCTGGTGCCGCAGGAGCGCCGCCAGCGTGGCGAACCCCTCGGCGGTGCCGATCGTGTCCAACCCGCGTGCGGCGAGGTGGGTCGCCCGGCCCGCCTCGCCCCAGGCGCCCCAGCCCACCGAGAGCGTGGGCAGCCCCTGGTCGTGGCGCCACCGGGCGAAGGCGTCCACCCACGCGCCGGCCGCGGCGTAGTTCGCCTGACCGGCGTTGCCCAGCATCGCCGTCATGGACGAGAACACGACGAACCAGTCCAGGACGTGGTCCCGGGTCGCCTCGTGCAGGTGCGGCAGGCCGGTCACCTTGGGGTGCCACACGCGTTCGAGCTTGTCCGGCGTGAGGTCGGCGATGGGCGTGTCGTCGAGCACCACGGCGGTGTGCAGGACCCCGCGCAGGTCCGGGCCGGCGGCGGCGACCAGGCGGCGTGCGGTGTCCGGGTCGGCGATGTCACCGCGGACCACCTCCACCGCGCACCCGGCGGCCGACGCGGCGTGGACGACGTCGGCGGCCTCGGGGGCGGGGTCGCCGCGGCCACCGAGGACGACCCGGCTCGCACCGCCCGCCGCCAGCCACCGGGCCGCCTCCAGTCCCAGGCCGCGGGTGCCACCGGTGACGATGTAGGCGCCGCCGGGGCGCACGGCGTCGTCCCGGGCGGGTGCGTGCACACGCAGGCGGTGGCCGGCCGGTGGGAACGCGAGCACGATCCGTCCGATGTGGGCGCCCGAGGCGAGTCGCGTGAACCCGTCGGCCGCTTCGGGCAGTGGCACGACCGTCCGGGGCAGCAGGGGCAGGCGACCCGCCTCGAGCTCGGTGACGACCCGGTGCATCGCCGCCCGGAACACCGGTCGTTGTTCGGCGGCGGTGAGCACGAGGTCGAGGGCCGAGTAGGTGATGCCGTGCCGGAAGGCGCCGAGGTCGACGCGGGCGCCGTCGTACAGGTCGCGCTTGCCGATCTCGACGAAGCGGCCGGTGGGGGCGAGCAGGCGCAGGGACGCCCGCATGGCCGCTCCCGTCAGGGAGTTGAGCACCACGTCGACGCCGCGCCCGCCGGTCACGGCGGGCACCTGTTCGGCGAAGTCCAGGGTGCGGGAGTCGAACACGTGCTCCACGCCGTGCTCGCGCAGGTGGCGGCGCTTGTCCTCGGTGCCCGCCGTGCCGATGACGGTGGCGCCGAGCGACCGGGCCACCGCGACCGCGGCCAGCCCGGTGCCGCCCGCGGCCGAGTGCACCAGCACGGTCTCGCCCTCGCGGAGCCGCGCGAGGTCGTGCAACGCGTGCCAGGCCGTGACGTAGGTCAGCACCGACGGGGTGAGGTCGATCGTCGCGAGCGAGTCCGGGACCCGCACCGTCAGGTCGGCCGCCGCGAGGCAGTGCGACGCCATCGTGCCGGTTCCCTCGGGCACCACGCCGACGACGCGGTCCCCGGGCCGGAAATCCTCGACGCCCGCGCCCACGGCGGCCACCACGCCACCGACGTCGGACCCCAGCCGGGGCAGCGACCCGTCGTCGGTGGGGTAGATGCCGAGCGCGATCAGGATGTCCCGGAAGTGGACGGTGGCGGCCTCGGCACGCACGAGTACCTGTCCCGGTCCGGGTACGGGCGGTTCGTCGACACCGACCAGCCGGACCCGTTCGAGACCGCCGTCCGGGTCGGCGTCCAGCACGTACTCGCCCTCACCCGCGACCACGTCGACCTCCCCGGCCGTGCGCGGCGGCCGGGCGGGCAGCGGGGCGCGCGTCATCCTGGCCACGTACCGCTGGCCCGACCGCCACGCGACCTCCGGCTCCGGCGAGCCGGCGGTCAGTTCGGCGGCGAGGTCCGCGACCTCCGCGCCGTCACCGTGGACGTCGCAGTCGATCCACGTCACGGCCGACTCGGGCTGCTCGATGGCCGCCACGCGCAGCAACCCGCGCAGGGCGCACACTCCCGGTGCCACCGGGTCGCCGTCCAGCACCGGCCGCGCGTCGCCGCTGACCAGCCAGACCCTGGGGGGCGAGGCCCGCTGGGCGTGCTCGCGCAACAACGACGCGACGCGGGTCACCCGGTCGAGGTCCCCGAGGTCTCCCGTGGCGCACCAGACGACGTTCGCGGCACGCGTGTCGACGGGGGCGTCCTCCCGGACCACGACGCGCCGCCCGAGGTCCGACAGGGCCGCGGCGAGCCCGTCGGCCAGGCCGACCCGGTCTCCCGGTTCGCGCACCAGCACCCAGTCGCCGGGGCCGTCCGGCGCGTCGGGCACCTCGGGCAGCGGGGCGAGGCGCCAGGCGATCTCGAACAGCCGGGAGTCCGCCGGCGCCTGCCCGCCGGCGCTCCTGACCAGCTCGACACCCTCCAGCGCGCCGAGCCACCGCCCCGTCTCGTCGTGGAGGTCGGCGCGTCCGGTCGCGGTGTCGGAGCCGTCGCGGCGCAGCTCGGGCCGGACCCAGGCGACCCGGCCGGGCTCGCCGGCGAACACGACCTCGCCGATCCGCACCGGCAGCCACGGGGTGTCCACGTTCTCGGCGAGAAAGCCGTCGTCGCGGAACAGGAGAGCGGCCACCGACAGCACACAGCCGTCGAACAGCACCGGGTGCACCGTCGGCGCCCCGGTGCGGATCGTCGCCTCCTCGGGCACGCACAGCCGGGTCACCCCGTCGTCGGCGACGGCCGAGATGGAGTGGAACGCCGGACCGGTGTCGAGCCCGATCCGGCGGAATCCCTCGTACAGGTCCTCGGGCCCCCGGGTGGTCGTGGGGACCGGCAGTGCGGGACGTGCCTCGGCCGCCTCCTCGCACCGGGTGGCCGTCGCGGCGGCGACGCGGTCCCACCCGCCACCGCTGTGCTGCACGACCTCCACGTCCACCCGCGGACCCGTCCGGACCGCCGCGACCTGCAGCGGCACCGAACCGGTCAGCGGGAGCATCCGTTCGAAGCGCACGGCGGTCAGGCAGACCTCGTCCGCCGCGCAGTCCAGCAGCTCGGTCGCCGCGACCAGGACCAGCTCGACGTGCGCGGCGCCGGGCACGAGCGGCGTGCCGCGCAGGGTGTGCTGGCGCAGCCACTCGACGCGCTCGGTGCCGAGGTCGGCGCTCCAGACGTGGCGGGTGCGGTCCTCGGCGTCCGGATCGGACACGGCCGTGCGCTCACCCAGCCACATGTGCCCCGTCGTCGCGCCGGACCCGCGCGGTTGCTCCTGCCAGTACCGGGACCGGTCGAACGCCGTCGGCGGCAGCGTCGTGGGCGACCCGCCGCCGTTGACGGCATCGAGGTCCACCGGCACGCCCGCGACGTGCAGTGCCGCGGCGGCGTGGCACATCGCCTCGAGGCCGGGCCGGTCGCGCAGCAGGGAGGGCACCGTCGTCACCGGGGCGCTCACCGCCGACGCGGTCTCCTCGACCGCCTGGGTCAGCAGCGGGTGCGGGGACACCTCCAGGAACACCCGGTGCCCGTCCTCCACGAGGGCCCGGCTCGCCAGGTCGAACCGGACCGGGGCCCGCAGGTTCCGCGCCCAGTACGCGCTGTCGAACACGACCGGTGCGCGCGGGTCCCCGGTGGTCGAGTAGAACGGCACCTCCGGATCCGCTCCCGTCAGCCAGGACGTCCGCGCGGCGATCTCGTCGAGGATCGGGTCGACCTGGGGCGAGTGCGCCGCGACCACCACGGCGATCGGCTTGCAGAACACGCCACGGTCCCGCCACGCCCGCACCAGTTCCTCGACGGCCTCCTGGTCGCCCGCCACCACCGTGGAGGCGGGAGCGGTCACGACCGCCACCGACACCCCCGCGACACCCGCGATCTCGCTCTCGACCTGCTCCACGGGCAGCGCGACGGCGACCATGCGGCCGCCGGTGACCCGCTGGAGCAGCGACGAGCGGACGAGGGTGATGCGCATGCCGTCCTCGGGCGAGAGGATGCCGGCCGCGACGGCCGCGGCGGCCTCGCCCATCGAGTGCCCCACCACGGCGGCCGGGCGCAGACCCCACTCCCGCCACATCTCCGCGAGCGCGGTCTGCACGGTGAACACCACCGGTTGCACCACGTCCATGTGCTCGAGCCGCGCACCGGACTCGAGCAGCCGCCGCACCGGCACGCCCTCCTCGGCGGCCACGGGGTCCAGCCGGTCGACCATGCGCGTGAACGCGGCGTCGTGGTCGAGCAGGTCACGAGCCATGCCCGCCCACTGCGAACCGTGCCCGGAGAAGACCCACGCCGGCATGCCGGGAGCGCCGGTGGGCCCGCCGACGACGGCCGGGTGTTCCCGCCCCTCGGCGAGCGCCCGCATGCCCTCGACGAGCTCCGCGCGCCCGGTCGCGACGACGCAGGCACGGGTCGACAGGTGGCTCCGGCGGACGGCCAGGGTGTGCGCGACGTCCCGGGGCCGGGGTCCTGCCGACCCGACGTGCTCGGTGAGCCTGCCCGCGGTGGCCGCCAACCCTCCCCGGGAGGCGGCGGACACCGCGTGCACGAGCGGCCGGGTGACCGCCGGACGGTCCTCGGCGGGTGCCGGCACGGGCGGCGCCTGCGCCACGATGGCGTGCGCGTTCGCCCCGGTCACCCCGAACGCCGACACCGCGGCCCGGCGCGGCCGGTCACGGCCGTCCCAGGGCGTGGTGGCGGTGGGGACGTAGAACCGCGTGCCCTCGGCGTCGATCTTCGGGTTCCACCGGGTGAAGTGCAGGTTCGCCGGGATGACCCCGTGCCGCACCGCCAGTGCGGCCTTGATCAGGCCCAGCACGCCCGCCGCGCACTCCGGGTGCCCGATGTTGGTCTTGAGCGCGCCCAGCGCACACGGCTCGTCCGAGGAGCCGTAGGCGTCCGACAGCGCGCCGAACTCGATCGGGTCACCCACGGGCGTGCCGGTGCCGTGGGCCTCGACGTACTCGACGGCGTCCGGGGCGACCCCCGCGACGCGCATCGCCGACGTGACCACCGCGTGCTGCGCCGTGCGCGACGGCTGGGTGATGCCCTGCACCCGCCCGGCGTGGTTGATCGCGGTGCCCTCGATGACGGCCAGCACCCGGTCGCCGTCGCGCTGGGCGTCGGTCAGCCTCTTGAGCGCGAGCATGCCGCACCCCTCACCGCGCACGAACCCGTCCGCGGCCGCGTCGAAGGAGGCGCACCGCCCGAGCGCGGACAGCGCGCCCGCGCGGGCGAACCCGACGAGCCCGCCCCATTCCAGCTGCACCGTCACCCCGCCGGCCAGCGCGAGGTCGGTCTCCCCGTCGTGCAGGGAGCGGCACGCCAGGTGCACGGCGACCAGCGAGGAGGCGCACGCCCCGTCGACGGCGAGAGAGGGGCCGTTGACGTCGAGGATGTAGGAGATCCGGCCGGGTGCGCCGGACGGGATCGCGGAGATGCCGTGGTAGATGTTGAAGTCCGCGAGGGTGAACCGCTTGGCGTAGTCCGCGCCGGAGATGCCGACGAACAGCCCGGTGCGCGACCCGGCCAGCGACCGCGGCGGCACGCCGGCGTCCTCCAGCGCCTCCCAGGTCGTCTCCATCAGCAGCCGGTGCTGCGGGTCGACGCTGGGCGCCTCCTGGACCGGAATCCCGAAGAAGCCCGGGTCGAACAGGTCGACATCGTCGAGGAACGAGCCGCTGCGCAACGTCCGCGCGTCGGCGAGGTCGGCGGGCACCACCCGCTCGTCGTCCCGCCAGCGCCTGCCGGGGTCCGAGCCGGACACCGCGTCACGGCGGTCGAGCAGCAGCTGCCACAGCTCCTGCGCCGACCGCACGCCGCCGGGAGCCCGGCACCCGGTGCCGACGATCGCCACCGGCGTCTGGGTGCGGCTGTCTGTCGCGGACTGTGTTGCCATGGATGGCGTCCCTTCGTCGGTGCTCACGGCAGCGCGCGGACGGCCCGCAGCGCGGCGCGAGCCGTGCGGGTGCCCAGCAGTTCGGGGATCGAGGTGGTGCCGGTGAGGTAGGCGTCGACCCCGCGCCACACCGGCGGAACGGCGGTCAGGGCGGTGTGCAGGACGCCGGGGCGCCGCGTGAAGAGGTCCATGACCTGCCGGGAGGCCCGCATCTCCGCCCCGAGCGTCGGTTGTATCGCGGCGGCGTAGCCCGCGCGTGCCCGCTCCAGGCCCGCCGCGTCCTCGGCCCGGACGATCCGCACCGCGGCCTCCCCGGCCCGCACCCCGGACCGCAGCGCGAAGGAGATCCCCTCCCGCGACCACGGGTCGCACAGCCCGGCCGCGTCCCCGGCCACCAGCACGCGGTCCCGTGCCAGCGGCGAGTCCCGGGAGCGGCACCGGGTGAGGTGTCCCGTGTCGTGCAACGGAGTCAGGCGGTCGAACCCGTGGCGGGAGAGGAACTCCCGCAGATAGGACTTCGTCGCCTCGCCCTGGCCCTTGGCGGCCACGACCCCCGCCGTGCAGATGTCCCCCTTGGGAAACACCCAGCCGAACGACCCCGGCAACGGCCCCCACTCCAGCAACATCCGCCCACGCCACCGCGACGCCGTGCCCCGGTCGACCGGCACCTCGACCTCGAGCGCCAGATCCACCTGCTCACACCGAACCCCGATATGCCGCCCGACCCGGCTCGCACTCCCGTCGGCCCCCACGACCGCCCGACCGCGCACCACGTCACCCGCCCCGGTGCGCAGGGCGACCACGCCGTCCTCGTCCTCGACCGCCAGCACCGCCGTCCGGTCCCGCACCGTGGCGCCGGCCTCCGCCGCCGCACGGGTCAGCGCGGCGTCGAGCTCGTCGCGGAACACCATCCGGCACCGGGCCGCACCCGTGGAGCTCATGGTGCGTTGCCACCGGCCCCGCAGCCCGAACGTGACCGCCTCGATCTCGTCGTGGACGGTGACCCCCAGATTCGCGGGCAGGAACCGCTGCGAACAGCCGATCAAACCGCCCCCGCAGGTCTTGTAACGCGGAATCGCGGCGCGTTCGAGCAACAACACCCGACATCCGGCCTCGGCGGCCACCCGCGCGGCACTCGCCCCACAGGGACCGGCACCGACGACCACGACGTCCCACACAGTCCCACCATTCCGTGATCACGAATTCAGCTTCGTACCGAAGCTAACCGTCGGACGACGGGTGAGGTGAGGTGGAACGTCGGGATTCAGTCACCGGATTCGAATAACCACTCAGTCCCATGATTGTCGTGACGATCAGTGATCGAGTACGAAACCCGTTCGTGCCGCGCTACCCGTTCCGAAGCGGCCAATCCGGTCAGAAGGGTGAACTGAGGAATTCAGGACACCGGGCGGCGAGCCGCACGGTGGGCGGCCATGCGGACGGGGGCGTTGACCGCGCCGTAGGCGGCGTAGTCGCCGACCCGCTGGACCACCTCGAAGAAGACCCGAGTGCCGAGCACCTCGGTGTGGAAGTGGAAGAACTCGCCGGCCGCGTCGCGGTCGTAGAGCACCTGGCACTCCCGCATCGAGTCCAGGAGGTCGGGGGCGAGTGCCAGGCGGGAGTCGAGGTCGTCGTAGTAGTTGTCCGGGATGGACAGCAGGGGAGCGCCGCGGTCGCGCATCGCGCGGGCGCTGGCGAAGATGTCGTCGGTGGTGAAGGCGACGTGCTGCGGGTCCGGGACGTCCGGCGACCAGCTTCCGCGGCGCAGCACCGTCCCGTTCAGCGCGATGCGTACGTTCGCGGACGCGTCGCTGACCGCGCGGCTGCGCACGAGCCCGAACGGCGCGGCGAACTCGCTGTCGTGGCGGGGGTCCAGGCCGAGCACCGCGCGGTAGAACAACGTGGCCTCGTCGAAGTGGTCGAACGGCTGTGCCAGCGCCACGTGGTCGATCCCGGTCAGGCCGGTGGCCGGGGCGGTGCCGGTCAGGATGAAGTCGGACAGCCAACTCGTCGCGTCGTCGGCTCCGGTGCGGCAGAAGAACACCGAGGTCCCGTCCGGCGCGCCGACCGCGGTCAGGTCCGCCTCGGCCGGGCCGCGGGTGCGCGGCACCGCCGGAGCCAGCAGCGCCTCGGCTCGGCGTGCCGAGCGGGCCGGGTCGGCGCTCTCCACGGCCAGCGCACTGATCGAACCCTCCGCGGCGGCGAAGTTGAGCAGGATCCGCGCGGCTCCCTGCTGCCACAGCTGCACGGGCTTGGAGCGGTGCTGGCCGAGGTGGGCGAATCCCATGGCCGCCAACGCGCGCTCCACCCGCGGACCGAGGTCGTCGTCCACGGCCAGCTCCACGAACGCGTATCCCGCCAGGTCGGGGGCGGACGGCGGGCGCGCGAGCTCGATCCGCTCCCCAGCGCCGGCGTGCTCGCCGAGCGACCTGCCGAGGCTCTCCTCGAGCGAGATCAGCGACCGCATGGCGTCGACGGCGGCGCGGCCGGGCGCCGACTGGCGGTACACGTCGTTGAAGACCTCCAGGGACAGCGGACCGCGGTAGCCCGCGGACAGCACCTGGCCGGTGAACGTCGTCAGGTCGAAGGAGCCCTGCCCGGGGAAGAGCCGGTGGTGCCTGCTCCACTGCAGCACGTCCAGCTCCAGGTGCGGCGCGTCGGCCAACTGCAGGAAGAACAGCTTCTCCCCGGGAACCTCGGCGATCCCGGCGAGGTCGCTGTCGTCCGATCGCGACAGCACGTGGAAGCTGTCCAGGCACAGCCCCAGCGCCGGGTGGTCGCCGCGTCGGACGATCTCCCAGGAGTGCTCCCAGGTGTCGACGAAACGGCCCCAGGCCAGTGCCTCGTAGGCGATCCGGAACCCCCGGCCGGCGGCGCGTTCGGCGAGCGCGTGCAGCTGCTCGGCGGCGAGGTCGTCGTCGTCGATCGTGTCGGGGGAGACCGACGAGCAGACCAGGACGGTGTCGGCGCCGAGCCGCGCCATCAGGTCGAACTTCCGCTCGGCGCGCCGGAGGTTGCGGCGGAAGGCATCCTGGCCGACGGCCTCGAAGTCCCGGAACGGCTGGTAGAGGTCGATCGACAGCCCGCGCTCGGCGCACTCGCGCCGCACCCGCTCCGGGCTCCACGGGGAGGCGATCAGGTCGTTCTCGAAGATCTCGATCCCGGTGAACCCCGCGTCCGCCGCGGCGTCCACCTTGTCCTCCAGCGTGCCGGACAGGCACACCGTCGCGATCGCCCTGCGCATCCGCCTCACCCCTGGGCCGACTCGCGCACACCCTGGTACAGCGTCAGCTGCTCACCCGACAGGGTCTCGGTGAAGTACGCCTCGGCCCGCTGGGAGAAGGCGTCCCGGTCGACGTCCTCGACCACGGTCATCGCACCGGTGTCGCGCCACTCGCCGAGCAGCCTGGACTCCTCGTCCTCGATGCACCGGCGGTTCTCCGCGCGGGTCTCGTGGACGGTCGTGCGCAGCGCGTCCTGCTGCTCGGCGGACAGCCGCTGCCAACTGTCCTCGTTGATCAGGATCAGCTGGGATCCCGTCTGGTGCCCGGAGAGACTGACATGACTCTGCACCTCGTCGAAGCTCTTCTCCGCGATGGTGGGGACGGGGTTCTCCTGGCCGTCGATGATGCCCTGCTGCAGCGCGAGGTAGACCTCCTCGAACGCGACGGCCGTGGCGCTCGCCCCGACGGCCTTGGCGTTCTCCAGGTAGATCGGCGAGTCGGGGTAGCGCATCCGCAGTCCCCGCAGGTCCTCCGGCGTGCGGATGGGCTTGTTGGCCGTGAAGTGGCGCATGCCGAAGAACCACACGTCGAGGACGCGGGTGCCGGTCGCCTCGGCGAAGTCGTCCTTCAGCCGGCCGGCCGCCTCGCTGTCGAAGTACTCGAAGAGGTGGTCCGGGCCGTCGAAGGCGTAGGCCATGTCCAGCACGCCGATCGGCGGAAAGGTGGACGCGAGCGCGGAGGAGCCCTGCACGTCCATGTCGATGTCGCCGTCCATCACCGAGGTGAACCGTTCGGTGTCGCCGCCGAGCTGGCTGTTGGGGAAGGTCTCGATCGTGAGGCCGATGTCCTGCCCGTTGATCTCGTCCGCGACCGCCTGGATGCCGCACCTCGTGTGCGCGTGCTGGGTGGTGTAGCTGTTGGCGAACGACAGCGTGACCGGACCGTCCCCGGCACCGTCGTCGCCGCTGCCCATCGCCGTGCAGCTCACCGCCAGCATCGCGGCGGGAACCAGGACGAGCGCCCGGTTGGTCTTCCTGGTCGGCATCGTTGCCTCCTCGTCGGTCTTCTCTCTAGAGCCCGAGCGAATCGGGCAGGAACGTGACCACGGACGGCACGAAGGTCACGAGCATCAGCACCGCGAACAGCGGGACCAGGAACGGCGCCGTGCCGCGGAAGACCTCGTCCACGGGTGTCTTCGTGACCGGGCTGAGCACGTACAGCACGGCACCGATCGGCGGTGTCAGCAGGCCGATCATCAGGTTGATGATCGTGATCACGCCGAAGTGCAGCGGGTCCACGCCGAACTCCACGGCGATCGGCAGCAGGATCGGCACGGTTATCACCAGCACCGAGGTGCCCTCCAACACGGCGCCGAGAAAGATCAGCAGCACGTTCACCAACAGGAGGAAGACCACCTGGTCGCCGGTCGCGCCGAGCATCAGGTCCGCCACCGCGGCCGGAACCTGCTCGCGCGCGAGGATCCACCCCAACAGCCCGGAGGCACCGAGGATCAACGTGATCGAGGCGGTCGTTCCCGCCGTGTCGAGCAGGATCCGGCCGAGGTCGCGGACGCGGACCGCGCGGTAGGCGAAGCCGAGCAGCAGGACGTAGGCGGCGCCGACCGCCGCGGCCTCGGTGGGCGTGAACAGCCCGCCGAGGATGCCGCCGAGGATGACGACCGGGGTGAACAGCGGCCCGATCACCCGCACCGTGGCCGTCCGCAGGCGCTGCCGGTCGAAGGGATGTTCCGTCAACGTGGTCTGGCGTCGCGCCCACACGAAGACAGCGACGGCCAGGCCGGCCGCCATCAGGAACGCGGGCACCACGGACGCGGCGAACAACGCGCCGGTGGACACGGCCGCGATCGAGGCGTAGATGACCGCGGGGATGCTCGGCGGCATCACCGGGCCGATCAAACTGGACGCGGCCGTGATGCCGACCGAGAACCGCTTCGAGTACCCGTTGCGGAGCATCGCGGGCACCTCGACCTTGCCGAGACCGGCGGCGTCGGCGAGCGCGGACCCGCTCATCCAGGAGAAGCCGAGACTCACCCCGATGTTGACGTAGCCGAGGCTGCCCCTGACCCGCCCGAATACCGACAACGCGAACTCGAAGAGCCGGTCGGCGATGCCGGCGTGGTTCGCCAGCACGCCCACGAGGATGAACAGCGGCACCGCGAGCAGCGGGAAGCTGTCGAGCGCGCCGACGACCTCCCGGGTGCTCAGCCCGAGCGAGTGTCCGTTCAGCGTCACGTAGGTGAGGCAGGGTCCGAGCAACGCGAACGCGACCGGGACGCGCAGCGCGAGCAGCGCGATGATCCCGCCCGCCAGGAGCAGCATGTTCACCCGCGTGACTCCTCTCCCTCGGCTTCCGGCCGCGCCGGCAGGAAGACGGCCGCGACCGCGCGCACCGTGGTCAGCACCAGACCGGCGAGCGGGATGAGGTAGAGCAGACCGATCGGCATACCCATGGCTGGCGAGGACTGCCGGGACGGCCGGGTCACGAGCTCGTAGGCCTCGTACGCCAGGTTGAGGCACACGATCGCGACCATCACGTTGGCGAAGACGATGACCAGTCGTCGCGTCACGCCCGTCGCCAGGTAGTCGATCAGCTTGAGGGTGACGTGACCGTCGCGCTCCATGAGGTAGCCCGCCATGGCGAAGGTCAGCCAGACGAGGCCGAAGCGCGCCAGCTCGCCGGTCCACACCCAGCCCCCGGCGGGCAGGTACCGCTGGACGGCCTGCAGCAGCACCAGCACGAAGATCGTGGCGAGCAGGGCACAGGCGACGACCGCCTCCAGGGCGGACAGGTACCGCAGCACGAGGAGAACGCCCCGCCGGACGCGGTGTGCTCGCTCAGCCATGCCGGTCCTCCCGCCACTCGGCCAGATCCAGCCAGGACTTGCCGGACACCGACGACGCCCGCGCGAACGCGGCGGCGGCGTCGTCCGGGCCGGCTCCCGGCTGCAGGATCCGAACGGGGGACAGGGCGCCGCCGGCGATCGCCGCGATGGTGTCGCCGAAGTCGCGGGGGTGGTCGTAGATGAGCGAGCCGAGCACGACGAGCTGCCGTCGCGCGAGGTCCATCGGGGACAGCGCGACGGGATCGGTGCCCATGCCGATCATCACGACGGTGCCGGTGGCGACGACCGACCGCATCGACACCTCCCAGGTCGCCGGGATCCCCGCGGTGTCGAACACGAAGGGGAACTCGCGCGGACCGGCCGGCCCCAGCCGGGTCGCGCCGATCCGCTCCGCCAGCGCGAGCCTGCCCGCGAGCGGTTCGGTCACGTACGGCCGCGCCCCCATGGCGAGCAACGTCTGGCAGACGAACAACCCCTGCGAGCCGGCGCCGACGACGAGACACTCGTCGCCGGGGGAGACCCGCGCACGCCGGATCGCCGCACGCGCCACCGCGAGCGGTTCCACGCACGCGAGGGTCTCGTCGGCGACAGTCGCGGCGACGGGCCAGGCGAACCGCGCCGGCACCGCCACCCGCTCGGCGAGCAGGCCGGGAACGTTCATCCCGACGATCCCCCGGCGGGTGCACGCGGACGTGCGGCCGGCGCGGCACGCATCGCATTCCAAGCAGCTGTAGTTCGGCTCGATCACCACGCGCTGACCGACCCGGCGATCGGCGACTCCCGCGCCGACGGCGAGGATCTCGCCACCGCCCTCGTGCCCCATCACCCAGGGCAGGGCGGGGGTGTCGCGGTGTCCTTCGTAGACACTGAGGTCGGAGCCGCACAGGCCGACACAGCGCACGCCCACCAGAACCTCACCGGCGCCGGCCCGCGGCTCCGGCCAGTCGTCGACCAGCTCGACCCGACGAGGTCCGTTGAGGACGATCGCTCGCATGTCCCGTTTCTCCACACCGAGTTCCACCGGACGTGACGCCGACCGTAAGGCGGTCGGCGAACGAGCGGCAAGCGGTTGCCAAAAGTTGCCGCCGGAGTTAGCGTCGCCCCCGTGTCGAGCGGAAAGCGGCCCACCATCTACGACGTGGCGCGGGAAGCCGGGGTGGCGACGTCGACGGTGTCGCGGGCACTGGCCAACCCCGAGCGGGTCAACACGCGCACCCGGGAGCACGTCCGCGAGGTCGCCGAGCGCCTCGGGTACCGCACGAACCCGATCGCGCGGGCTCTGCCGTCCGGCCGGACCAGGACGATGGCGCTGTTCGTCTCCGACGTCACCAACCCGCACTTCTTCGGGATCATCCGCGGGGCCGAACAGCAGACCCGCGCCGCCGGATGCACCCTCATCCTCGGCGACACCGAGGAGTCGGGCGAGGTGGAGTCGGCGAACCTCGACCGGCTCAGCGGAGCGGTGGACGGATTCGTCATCGCCGCGAGCCGCATGTCGGACAAGGAGATCCGCGAGCTGTCGGCCAGGCACCGGTTGACCCTGATCAGCCGTCAGGTCGAGGGCGTGCCGAGCGTCATCGTCGACCACGAGGACGGCACGCGGCAGATCATGGAACACCTGGGCTCGCTCGGCCACACGTCGGTGGTGTACCTCGCGGGTCCCCGCCGGTCCTGGTTGGGAGCGAGACGGTGGCAGGTGATCGCCGCGACCGCTCGCCGCCTCGGGATGTCGGCGCGGCGCCTCGGCCCGTTCCCGCCCGCCGTGCGCGGCGGCGGCGCGGCTGCCGACGCGGCGATCGGGCAGGGAGCCACCGCCGCCATCGCGCACAACGACCTGCTCGCCATCGGCATGCTCCGGCGCTTCGCCGACCGAGGAGTACGTGTTCCCGCCGACATCAGCGTGGTGGGCTACGACGACATCTTCGGCGCGGACTTCTGCGCACCGCCGTTGACCACACTCGCCGGCCAGTTCGACGAGGCCGGCCGGCTGGCCGTCGGCCTGCTGCTCCGCGCCAGGGACGGATCGCGGTCCAGGGCCGCCGACCAGGTGGTCCTTCCGTCACACCTGGTCATCCGCGGCTCCACCGGACCGGCCGTCATCCGGTGAGGCCCTGATCGACTGTGTTGTCGCGTGGCGATGACGACAGTCCTAACCGGACCACTCATCGCGGCGACGTCGCTGGTCGTCCACCCCGATCGCACCGGCACGAGCCACCTTCCTGAGGACGGACGGCGACCACACCGTCTACCCGGTCCCCTCGGGACGGTTCGCCTTCAGAGCTCTCGGATCCTGACGTGGGGGGGGCGG
>DATABL010000204.1:0-2388 GCA_036259595.1 Actinophytocola sp. | reverse complement strand
CGCCGCGGGCGGCGGGGGTGGTGAGCGCGCACCGGACCGGGCGGCGGGTGCGCTACGCGCGGACCTCTGGGTGCGGCGCTGGTACGGGCCGGAGACAGCAGAGAGGGCGCCCGGCCCGTGGCCGGACGCCCTCTCCAGGGGAAAGACCGCTAGTCGCTCTGCAAGTAGTACAGCAGCCGCAGGATCTCCAGGTAGAGCCACACCAGCGTCACCATCAGGCCGAACGCCACGTACCAGGCGAACTTGGACGGCGTGCCGCTGCGGATCATCTGGTCCGCCATGTCGAAGTCGAGCAGGAAGTTGAACGCCGCGATGCCGATGAAGACGATGCTGACGATGATCGCCAGCGGGCTGCCGTCGCGGATGCCCATGTTGACGCCGAACAGCGCCAGCACCAGGTTGATCAGCATCAGGCCGGCCGCGCCGACCGTCGCGCCGATGATCCACTTGGTGAGCTTCGGGGTGACCTTGACGGCACCGGTCTTGTAGACCACGAGCATCGTGATGAACACGAGCGCGGTGCCGAGGATGGCCTGCAACGCGATGCCCGGGACGAACATCTCGAACACGCCGGTGATCGCGCCGAGGAACACGCCCTCGGCCGCCGCGTACGCGAGCACGAGGCCGGGGTTGGGCGTCTTCTTGAAGATGACGACGAGCGCCAGGATCAGACCGACGATCATCCCGCCGATCATCGGCGGGAACGGGCTGATGGTCCCGCTGAGCACGGCGATCGCCGTGATGATGCCCGTGGCCAGGGCGACAGCGATGGTCGCCGCGGTCTTGGTGACCACGTCGTCGACCGTCATCGGGCGGTCGCTCGTGGTCGGCGGCGCCTGGTAACCGCCGTATCCCGGCATGTTCGCCTGCGGCTGGGTCTGGAAGCCCGCGTAGCCGCCGCCGAACCCGCCCTGCGGCAGGTTCCGGAACGCGGGATTACTGGTAGAACGCACCTGTTCCTCCTGGGCCTGATGGCTCCTTCACCGGGGTCAACGACCGACGCCGCCGATCGGTTCCCGGTAGGTAAAAGCGACTTTACTCGTCATCGCGTGATCGTCACGCGTCGACCCGCGGCCAACAGTAGACGTTACGGGTCTCGCCCCGGGCGGACACACCAAATCGTGACCCGCTTACCCCGGCGTGTGTCCCCCGATGCGGCTACTAGTCTCGCCTAGCCTTTACTCACGGCGACGGGCAGGAGGGGCACGATGAGGACGGCGACGGGGCGTCGCTGGGAACCGATCGCCTTCGGTGTCGCGCTCACGCTCACGTTCCTGATCCTCGTCGGCCTCGGCACCATCGGCCCGACCGACCAGCGCGACGACCCGCCGCCCGCCGCCGCGGAACCCGATCGCCCGGAGTGGATGCGCCCCCTGCGCGACGGGGAGAAGCCGCCGCAGTTCGTGCTGTTCACCTTCGACGGCGCCGGGTCGCACCCGCACTGGGCCCGCATCCTGCCGCTCGCGGAGAAGTCGGACGCGCACGTCACCGGGTTCCTGACCGGGATCTACCTGCTGCCGGAGAGCCGGCGCGACGAGTACGACGCGCCGGGACACGGGCCCGGCCGCGCGGCGATCAGCTTCGGCGGTTCGGACGACGAGGTCGCCCTGCGGATCCAGGACCTCAACGCCGCGGTGGACGCCGGGCACGAGATCGGCACCCACTACAACGGCCACTTCTGCCGGGGCAACGAGCCGAGCGCCGCGTCCTGGACCGCGGCACAGTGGGAGTCCGAGCTCGACCAGTTCTTCGCCTTCGTGGCCGATGCCGCCACCCACGGTCTGCGGCTCGACCGGGAGTCGATCAGGGGCAGCCGGACCCCGTGCCTGGAGGGCGACTTCGACGCGTTCGCGCCGGTGCTGGTCGCGAAGGGCCTGACCTACGACTCGAGCCGGACCTCCGACGGGATCGTCTGGCCGAGGCGGGAGAAGGGGATCTGGGAGTTCCGGGTGCCGATCGTGCGGGTGCCGGCGCTGGACCTGCGCAAGGTCGTCATGCAGGACTACAACCTGTGGTACGCGCTCAACGGCGCCGAGGAGGACCCGTCGCGCGACGACGAGTTCACCGCGGTCACGCTGGACACCTACCGCGCGGCGTACCAGGCGGCGAAGAACACCAACCGGGCGCCGCTGACCGTGGGGACGCACTTCAACGACTGGTCGGGCGGGGCCTTCAGCCGGGCGACCGAGCGGTTCATGGCGGAGGTCTGCGTGCGCGAGGACACGGTGTGCACGACGTACTCGCGGGTCATCGAATGGATGGAGCTGCAGGACCCGGCGGTGCTCGACCGGTTCCGGAACATGCCGCCGGCCCAGGTCAGCTGAGCCGGTCCCGCAGCCAGGCGCGCGCCGGCACGCCCTGCGCCCGCTGGAACTCCCGCACCGTCGG
>DATABL010000203.1:0-29121 GCA_036259595.1 Actinophytocola sp. | reverse complement strand
GACGCCGCCGGGCGGAACGTAGGCCGGCAGCGGCGGCGGAGGCTCGTAGGGCGGCGGGTTCTGGGGGTTCGGCTGCTGGGACACCTGCTGGCGCGGCGGCGGAGGTGGCGGGGCCGGCCGCTGCTCGCGGGACTGCGCGGGAGGCTCGGGCTTCTGGTACGAGCGCTCGATCACCGACCAGCTCGGCGGGCCGACGGCGAGCAGCGGCATCAGCCCGAGGATGCTGACCGGCAGGAACCCGAGCCACAGGAACGTGGAGACGTTGGCCGTGGCCCCGACCGACAGGAGCACGAGCAGCACGTACGGCGCCCACAGCAGCCTGGCCGGCCACTTCGGGCCCCGACGCATCGCGGAGCGGGCCTGGAGCCAGACGAACAGCAGGATCAGCGCCGGCACCGCGACCAGCATCGTGATCCGCAGCAGCAGCGTCGGCGTTCCCTCGGAGGGGGTGACGAGGACCTCGTAGACGTTCGAGCGGGCGCCGAGGAACTCGGCCTCGCCCTCCTCGATCCAGCAGACGCCCTGCCGCACGGTCTGCTCCTGGGCGCCGGTCAGCCCGCTCGGGTTGCCGAGCGCGACGCTGTGGAAGACCTCGGACACGCCCATGATGAACAGCCAGGGCATCAGGAAGACGAAGAACCCGCCGGCCGCCGCGATGACGCTGATGGTGGCGCCGTTGTAGGTGTTCCCGGTCCCCTTGCGCACGAGCGCGACGAGCAGCATCCCGACCACGGGCAGCGACCCGATGATCGCGCCGGCGGCGATCGTCGCCCACACCCAGTCGCCAGGGCAGAAGTCGGGCGAGAAGATGCGGTGCGCGAACGACAGCAGCGAACTACCCAGGTTGACCAGGAAGTTCACGAACCGCCCTCCCTCCGTCCCGAGCCACGGTCAGCCAATGCGAGTCACGTCATCCGTCAGGAAAGGCTACCCGCACGGTCCGACGCCCGATCCCGGCCGGTTTGGTCGCCGTCCTGTCGGCTGGCGAACACCACGTCCGTAATGTCTGACGCACCACCCCGCCCCGACGTTCATCCGGTGCGGCAATCAATCCGGTAAGCGCCAGTCGGCCGGCGGGTCCTCGCCCACCAGACCGTCGACGGCCTCGCGGAGCAGGTCGGCGTGCCCGGTGTGGCGCGCGTACTCCTCGATCAGGTCACAGACGACGCGGCGCAGGCTCGCCCGCCGCCCGTCGGGCATGGCGGCGTGGACGAGCTGGTCGAGCCCGCCGTCGGCCAACGCGGCCGCGAACCGGGCGCGGGACCGCTCGACCGCGCCGTCCCACAGGGCGTAGAGCCGCTCGGGCGGGTCGTCCGCGGCGGAGGTGAACACCCAGTCGACGCTGTCGGCCTCGACCCACTGCTCACCGGGCGACTCGCCGCGTAAGTGGGTGCAGAAGTAGTAGTCCTCCACGAACGCGAGGTGCTTGAGCAGGCCGCCGAGCGTCAACGCGGACGCACCGACGCGTACCCGTAACCCGTGTGCGTCCAGCCCGCCGGCCTTCCAGCGGAAGGTCGTGCGCATCCGGTCGAGCGCGCCGACGAGGTGCTCGACCTCGGTGCCGGCGAGCGGCGGTTCCCAGGGCGGGTCGTTCTCGGTCATGGTGACACCGTAGAACCCCGCACCGACAAAACCGGATGAGCTGACGGCGACCCCGGGCATACGGTTCCGGCATGATCCCGAGCACCTGGCTGCCCGTGCACCGGCCCGACGACGGCGAGCTGATCGGCTACGTCGAGCCCGGCGCCGCCGGACACCAGGCACGCACCCTGTTCGGCACCCCGGTCGGCGACCCGACCACGGCCGACGACGCCGAGGACACGCTGCTCGGCCTGGGCCTCCGCTACCTCGCCGACAAGTGGCTGCTCACCGTCGACGGCCAGGCCGACCCGGTCATGGTGCAGATCGTCGAGGCCGCGCCCGATCGGGTGACCGCGCAGAGCATCGAGTTCGGGCCCGGCGGCGAGTACGGCCAGCGGTTCACCCTGACCGTCCAGGACGCGGCGACCCGGCTGCGGCCGAGGTAGCCGAGCCGCCGGGTTCCTGTCTAGGTTTCGTCCATGGGTACCTACGACGACGTGTACCGGCGCAGCCTGGACGATCCCGAGGGGTTCTGGCTGGCCGCGGCGGAGGCGGTCGACTGGACCACACCCCCGACCAGGGCGCTGGACGACAGCCGGGCGCCGCTGTACCGGTGGTTCCCGGACGGAGTGCTCAACACCTGCCACAACGCGCTCGACCGGCACGTCGACGGCGGCCGCGGCGACCAGCCGGCGCTGGTGTACGACTCGCCGGTGACCGGGGCGAAGGCGTCCTTCACCTACCGGGAGCTGCGTGACGAGGTGGCCCGGTTCGCCGGGGTGCTCGCCGGGCTCGGGGTCGGCAAGGGCGACCGGGTGATCGTCTACATGCCGATGGTGCCGCGCGCGGTGGTGGCGATGCTGGCCTGCGCGCGGATCGGGGCGGTGCACTCGGTGGTGTTCGGCGGGTTCGCGCCGCGGGAGCTCGCCAGCCGGGTCGAGGACGCCCGGCCGAAGGTGATCGTCGCCGCGTCGTGCGGGATCGAGCCGACGCGGGTCGTGGCGTACAAGCCGATCATCGACGAGGCGCTGGCGTCGACCACGCACCAACCCGACGCGGTCGTCGTGCTGCAGCGCGAGCAGGCCCGCGCGACGCTCGGCGAGCGTGACGTGGACTGGGACGAGGCCATGGCCGGCGCGGAGCCGGTCGGCTGCGTGCCGGTGGCCGCGACCGATCCGCTCTACATCCTCTACACGTCGGGCACCACGGGGCGACCGAAGGGCGTGGTGCGGGACAACGGCGGGCACGCGGTGGCGCTCGCATGGTCGCTGCGGAACGTCTACGACATCGGCCCGGGCGAGGTGTTCTGGACCGCGTCCGACGTGGGGTGGGTCGTCGGGCACTCGTACATCGTGTACGCGCCGCTGCTGGTGGGGGCGACGACCGTGCTGTACGAGGGCAAACCGGTCGGCACGCCGGACGCGGGCGCGTTCTGGCGGGTGATCGCCGAGCACGGGGCGAAGGCGCTGTTCACCGCGCCGACCGCGTTCCGCGCGATCAAGCGGGTGGACCCGTCCGGGGCGGAGCTGGCGAAGTACGACCTGTCGGGGTTCCGGACGCTGTTCCTGGCCGGGGAGCGGCTCGACCCGGAGACGTACCACTGGGCGGCCGAGCAGCTCGGGGTGCCGGTCGTGGACCACTGGTGGCAGACCGAGACCGGGTGGCCGGTGTGCGCGAACCCCCGCGGGCTTTCCGACCTGCCGATCAAGCCTGGCTCGCCGAGTGTTCCGGTGCCCGGCTACGACGTGCGGGTGCTGGACCCCGACGGTGCGGAGCTGCCGCGGGGCCGGGAGGGCGCGATCGCGCTCCGGCTGCCGCTGCCGCCCGGGACGCTGCCGACGCTGTGGGGCGACGACGACCGTTACGTGGAGTCGTACCTGTCGCGCTATCCCGGCTACTACCTGACCGGCGACGGCGGTTACGTCGACGAGGACGGTTACGTCTACGTGATGGGCCGGACCGACGACGTGATCAACGTGGCGGGACACCGGTTGTCGACGGGCTCGATGGAGGCCGTGCTGGCCGCGCACCCCGCGGTGGCGGAGTGCGCGGTGATCGGCGTGCGGGACGCGGTGAAGGGCCAGGTGCCGCGTGGGTTCGTGGTGCTCAAGGCGGGCGCGTCGATCACCGAGGACACGCTGCGGGAGGAGCTGGTGGCCGCGGTGCGCCGGGAGATCGGCCCGGTGGCCGCGTTCCGTGAGGTGTCCGTGGTGGACGGCCTGCCGAAGACCCGGTCGGGCAAGATCCTGCGCCGCACGATGCGCGGCATCGCCGACGGCCGGGAGGAACCCGTGCCGTCGACGATCGAGGACCCCGCCGTGCTGGACGCCCTCCGCCCGATCCTCCGCGGCCCTACAGGTTGATCATGTGGCCGGCCAGGCCGTGGATCGCCTCCTTCACCGCTTCGCCGAGGGTGGGGTGGGCGTGGACGTTGCGGGCCACCTCGTGGACGGTGAGGTCCCACTGCTGGGCCAACGTCAGCTCGGGGAGGAGCTCGGTGACGTCCGGGCCGATGAGGTGGCCGCCGAGCAGTTCGCCGTACTTCTTGTCGGAGAGGAGCTTGACGAAGCCCCGGGCGTCGCCGAGCCCGTGGGACTTGCCGTTGGCGGTGAACGGGAACTTGGCGACCTCGACGTCGAAGCCGGCCTCGCGGGCCTGCTCCTCGGTGTAGCCGAAGCTCGCGATCTGCGGCTGGCAGTAGGTGGCGCGCGGGATCATGCGGTAGTCGAGCTCCATGGTCTCCGCGCCGCCGATGGTCTCCGCGGCGATGATGCCCATGGCCTCGGCGGTGTGCGCGAGCATGAGCTTCGCGGTGACGTCGCCGATGGCGAAGATGTGGTCGACGTTGGTGCGGCCGCGCCCGTCGATGTCGATGGCGCCGCGGTCGGTGACCTGGACGCCGGTGTTCTCCAGCCCGTAGCCCTCGACGTTCGGCTGGAAGCCGATGGCCTGCAGGACCTTGTCGGCCTTGAGCGTCTTGCGCTCGCCGTTCGCCGAGACCTCGACGGTGACCTGGTCGCCCGAGTCGTCGATCGACTCGACGCGGGTGGAGGTGAGGATGGTGACGCCGAGCTTGCGGTAGTGGCGGGCGAGCTCCTTGGAGACCTCCGGATCCTCGAGCGGGACGAGCCGGTCGAGGAACTCGACGATGGTGACGTCGACGCCGTAGTTGGCGAGCACGTAGGCGAACTCCACGCCGATCGCGCCGGCGCCCGCGATGACGATGCTGCCGGGGAGCTCGGCGTCGAGGATCTGCTCCTCGTAGGTGACGACGCGTTCGGAGAGCGAGGTGCCGGGCAGGAGCTTGGCCGAGGCGCCGGCCGCGATGATGCAGTTGTCGAACGTGATCTCCTGGTCGTCTACCTGGAGGGCGTTCGGCCCGGTGAAGGTGCCGCGGCCGGTGAACTCGGTGATCGAGTTCTTCTTCATCAGGTAGTGCACGCCCTTGACGCGCCCGTCGGCGACGGTGCGGCTGCGCGCGTGGGCGACCCCGAAGTCGAACTTGACCTCGCCGTCGACGCTGATGCCGAAGGTCTTCTGCTCGTTGTGGAACAGGTGTGCGAGCTCCGCGTTGCGCAGCAGCGCCTTGGAGGGGATGCAGCCGACGTTCAGGCAGACGCCACCCCAGTACTTCTCCTCCACGACCGCGACGGAGAGCCCCAACTGCGCGGCCCGCACGGCCGCCACGTACCCACCGGGCCCGGCACCAAGAACGACGACGTTGAAATGTGTGCTCACGACCCCCACCCTAATCGCCGGCGCTGATCACCCCACGCCGGAAGCACGTGAGCGGCCGCACTCATCCACAACCGACCCAGTTGTCCACATGTCGATCTTGTGGCCACCTCTCGAACCCCCGTCTCGGTAGAATGGCCATGAGGGGTGCCCCCGGAGAGGGCGGGGGTTGCCCGTGTTGGGTGCGCAGATGTCGGATCACCGACGTCAGGGCTCCGCACGTGGGGGTTGAGCCGTCGGCCGAGCAACAGCAGGCCGGCGACGGCGACCAGGTGACCGACCACCGTCGAGGAAATGCGCGATTGGTCGGACCAATTGTCAGAAGTTCGCCGGACCGCCTCGCGCCTCGTTGGAAGTTGCCGAAACCCTTGGCGCACCGGGATTTCAGGTCCGGTTTACAACGTCTTTCGCCAGTGGCTTGACAGCGGGGCGCGACGGCCCCAAAGTTCTCCCATTGGTCTATACCACTAGGTCTAAACCACTGGTGCGGGCCCGGCGACGGGCACGGGAAGGACGGCAGAGAAGTGAAGCGCTGGACGAAAGTGATGACGGGCGCCGCCGCCATCGCCCTTGCGACCGCCGGCTGTGCGGGCTCGGGCGGCACCGACACCGGTGGTGACACCGCGGAAGGCGGGGACCGCACGCTGACCGTGTGGCTGATGGACGGCTCCGCCCCGGAACCGCTCACCGACGCCCTGCACAGCGAGTTCGAGCAGGCCCACGACGGTGTCACCATCAAGTACGAGGTCCAGCCGTGGAACGGCATCCAGGACAAGCTCACCACCGCCCTGGCCAGCCAGAACCCGCCGGACGTGATCGAGCTCGGCAACACCCAGGCGCCCTCGTTCGCCGCCGAGGGGGTGCTCACCGATCTCAGCGGTGACGTCGACTCGCTCAACGGCGACCAGTGGCTGGACAGCCTCAAGGCCTCCGGCGAGTGGGACGGCAAGCAGTTCTCCACCCCGTTCTACGCGGCCAACCGCGAGGTCATCTACCGCACGGACATGTTCGAGCAGGCCGGCATCACCGCGCCGCCGACCTCACGGCAGGAATGGCTCGACGCGATCGCCAAGCTGGACGCCAAGTTCGGCTCCGACCCGCAGTTCCAGCCGCTCTACCTGCCCGGACAGAACTGGTACGCCCTCCTCTCCTTCATCTGGGACGAGGGCGGCGACATCGCCACCAAGGACGGCACCACCTTCACCGCCGCGCTGACCACCGAGGAGGCCAAGGCCGGCCTGGAGTTCTACAAGCAGCTCGTCGACGTCTCCGGCACCACCGCGCCCAAGGACAACGACGAGCAGAACCCCGTGCAGGCCGGCGTCTTCGGCCAGGGCAAGGTCGCCATGATGATCGGCCTGCCGTGGGAGGTCGCCACCGCCACCGAGGACGCTCCGGACCTCAAGGACAAGATCTCGGCGTTCCCGATCCCCTCCAAGAACGCGGGCGAGACCGCGCCGGTCTTCCAGGGCGGCTCGAACCTCGCCATCCCGGTCAACAGCGCCAACGCCGACCTGGCCAAGGAGTACCTGAAGCTCCTGCTCAGCGAGAAGTACCAGACGATGCTCGCCGAGGCCGGCATGGTGCCCGGCGCCTCCACCGACCTCTCGCCGCTGGAGGCCAACCCGGTCAGCAAGGCGATGGCCGAGGCGGCGAAGAACGGCCGCGCGGTGCCGGCGACCCCGGCCTGGGCGGCCATCGAGGCCGGCCAGAACCCGCTCAAGGACATGCTCACCGCCTACCTCACCGGCGCGAAGAGCCTGGACCAGGCGACCGCCGACGCGAACGCCGCACTGGACGCCGCCTTCTCCTCGGGCGCATGACGACGACCGCACAGGTCACGGTGCCGGCGGGGACCACCCCGCCGGCACCGCCCCGCGCAGGCCGGCCCCGGCGGGCCGGCCTCGGGGAGCGCACCATCCCCTACCTGCTGCTCGCGCCCGCCGTGGTCACCATTCTGGTGCTGCTCGGCTGGCCCGCGCTCCAGGTGGTCGGGATCAGCTTCCGCCGGCTCGACCTCGGGGAGCTCGTCCGCGGCGAGGTCGTCTGGATCGGGCTGGACAACTACCGCGCCGTGCTGTCCGACCCCGAGGTCTGGACGGTCGTGCTGCGCACCGTCGTGTTCACCGCGGCCGTGGTGGCCGCGACCGTGCTCCTCGGGCTGCTGCTCGCGATCCTGATGCGGCACCTGGCCGCCGGCGTGCGGACCGCGGTGCAGGTCTGCCTCGTGCTGGCCTGGGCCACGCCGATCCTGGCCACCACCACGGTGTTCCAGTGGATCTTCGACCAGCAGTACGGGATCCTCAACAAGACCCTGGTCAAGCTCGGGTTCGACTCCTTCGCCGGGTTCTCCTGGTTCTCCAGCGGTGCCAGCACGATGACCGTGATCGGTCTGCTGATCGTCTGGCAGGCCGTGCCGTTCGTGTGCTTCACGATCTACGCCGGGCTGCTCACCGCACCCCGCGAGCTCTACGAGGCGGCCAGCATGGACGGCGCGAGCCCGTGGCAGGCGTTCACGACCGTGTCGTGGCCGTCGATCCGGCCGCTGGTCATGCTCGCCACGTTCCTGTCGGTGATCTGGGACTTCAAGGTGTTCGCGCAGGTCTGGGCGATCCGTCAGGGCGGCCCGGACGGCGGCAGCACCACCCTGCCCGTGCTGCTGTACCTCAAGGGCATCGCGTCGCGGCACTTCGGGCTCGCCTCGGCGATCGCGGTGCTGATGATCCTGGTGCTGCTCGTGCTCACCGCCCGGTACCTGCAGCTGCTGCTGCGCTCCAAGGAGGGCGACCTCTCGTGAACAAGACGATGGGCCAGCGGGTCGCGCTGAACACGGTCGGGGTGCTGGTCGCCGTGCTGTTCGCGTTCCCGACCTACTGGATGATCACCAGCGCGTTCAAGCCGTCGGTCGAGCTGCTCACCCCGGACTACGACCTGATCCCGCTGTCGGTCACCTTCGACAACTTCGTCACCGCGATCAACCATCCCGGCTTCACCGTGCACCTGACCAACAGCCTGATCGTCACGCTCGGCGCGGTGGCCTGCTCGCTGGTCGCGGGTGTGCTGGCGGCGTTCCCGCTGGCGCGGCTGCGGTTCCGCGGGCGCAAGGGGTTCCTGCTGCTGGTGCTGATCGCGCAGATGGCGCCGATGGAGGCGTTGTTCATCCCGATGTTCCTGCTCATGCAGGACGCCGGGCTGCTCAACCAGCTGCCGTCGCTGCTGCTGGTGTACTTCGCGATGACGCTGCCGTTCACGGTGTGGACGCTGCGCGGGTTCGTCCAGGGCATCCCGTTCGAGCTGGAGGAGGCCGCGATGGTCGACGGCTGCGGCCGGTTCGCCGCGTTCCGCCGGGTCATCCTGCCGCTGCTCGGGCCGGGGCTGGTGGCCACGTCGGTGTTCGCGTTCATCACGGCGTGGAACGAGTTCCTGTACGCGCTGGTGTTCATGCGTGACTCGGACAAGCAGACGCTGCCGGTGTGGCTGTCGTCGTTCCGGACCGTGTTCGGCACGGACTGGGGCGCGATCATGGCCTCGTCGGTGCTCTACGCGCTGCCGGCGCTGGTCTTCTTCATGATCGTGCAGCGGAAGCTGGTCTCCGGGATGACCGCGGGGGCGCTCAAGGGCTGATCCCTTGTGGTCTGGACCACTTGTGGGCTATACGTGGAAGCACCTGTCCCTCGGCCGTCCCAGGAGGACCCGTGTCCAGGCTCCCTGCATCCTGTCGTCGCGCGCTGACGGTGGTCTCCGTCACCACGCTGCTCGCCGTGGGCGCCGGTGCGCCATCATCGGCCGCACCCGATCACCACCACAAGGAGTCCCGTATGACGCAGGTGATACCGGCCCCGGTGTCGGTCACACCTGACCGCCGCGGTGGCGAGTTCCGGCTGACGCCGGCCACCGTGATCGAGACCGAGCGCGGCGCGAAGGAGGTGGGCGAGTACCTCGCCGGCCTGCTGCGCCCGGCGACCGGCTACCGCCTCCCGGTCGTGCCGGAGCGGCGGCACGACCGTGACCACGGGCGGATCTCCCTGGAGCTCGGGCGGGTCGCGCCGGAGCTGGGCGACGAGGGCTACCGGCTCGAGGTCGACCGGCGTGGCGTCGAGCTGAAGGCGCGGACGGCGGCGGGCCTGTTCGCGGGCGTGCAGACGCTGCGTCAGCTGCTGCCGGCGCGGATCGAGTCGGACCGCGAGCAGCGCGGGCCGTGGACGGTGCCGGCGGGCACGATCGTGGACTACCCGCGGTTCGCGTACCGGGGAGCGATGCTCGACGTGGCGCGGCACTTCTTCTCGCCGGACGAGGTGAAGCGGTACATCGACCAGATCGCGATGTACAAGATCAACCGGCTGCACCTGCACCTGGCCGACGACCAGGGCTGGCGGATCGAGATCGAGAGCTGGCCGCGGCTGACGACCTACGGCGGCAGCACCGAGGTCGGCGGCGGGCCCGGCGGGTACTACACCAAGGACGAGTACCGCGACCTGGTCGCCTACGCGGCGGAGCGGCACATCGAGATCGTCCCGGAGATCGACCTGCCGGGGCACACGAACGCCGCGCTGGCCTCGTACGCGGAGCTGAACTGCGACGGGGTGGCGCCGCCGCTGTACACCGGCATCGAGGTCGGGTTCAGCTCGCTGTGCATCGACAAGGAGATCACCTACCGGTTCGTCGAGGACGTGCTGACCGAGCTGGCCGCGCTGACCCCCGGTGAGTACCTGCACATCGGCGGCGACGAGGCGCACTCGACCCCCGAGGAGGACTACGTCAAGTTCTTCGAACGGGTGCTGCCGATGGTGGAGTCGCTGGGCAAGAAGGTCGCCGGCTGGCACGAGTTCCTCAAGGCGACGCCGTCGACGTCCGCGCTGCCGCAGTTCTGGGGCACCACGGACTCGAACGCCCTGGTCACCGACGCGGCGGAGCGTGGGAACAAGATCCTGCTGTCGCCGGCGAACAAGGCGTACCTGGACATGAAGTACGACGAGAACACCCCGCTGGGCCTGTCCTGGGCGGGCTACACCGAGGTCGACGACGCCTACGACTGGAACCCTGGCGAGTACCTGCAGGGCGTGCCGGAGTCGGCGATCCTGGGCGTCGAGGCCCCGCTGTGGTCGGAGACGCTGGAGGTCACCGACCACATCGAGTTCATGGCCTTCCCCCGCCTCCCGGCGATCGCCGAGCTCGGCTGGTCCCCCTGGTCGACGCACGACTGGGAGTCCTTCCGCACCCGCCTGGCCGCCCAGGCCCCCCGCTGGGAGGCCCAGGACATCGACTTCTACCGCTCCCCCCAGATCGACTGGCCCTGACCGTGTGGGACGGCGCGTCGGCCAACGGGCCACGCGCCGTCCCCGCAACGTCAGTCCACGGCCAACGCGCGTTCGAGCGCGGCTCGGCCTGCCGGTTCCCACGTCGGTTTGCCCCCGGGGAGACCGAGCCGGCCGTTGCGTCCGATGCTGATCAGGTGCAGGGCACGCAGGACGGCCCAGCCGCGAGCCCGCGCGACGGTGGCCTCGTCCGCGTCGCCGTAGGTGCCGAAGAACCGGCAAGCCGTGCCCGCGGGCAGCAGGATCCAGGCAGCTGACAGGTCGGTCGCGGGATCGCCCGCACACATCTCACCGAAGTCGATCACTCCGGAGAGCGTCCCGTCCCGCACGACCACGTTCGCGGGATGCAGATCGCCGTGCAGCCACATCGGCGCCCCGTGCCACGCGGGAGCCGCGACTGCCTTCTCCCAGATCTCCCGGGCGGCACCAGCGGTCGCGTCGTCGGCCAGGACCTCCAACGAGCTGGTGAACCCGTCCTGCAGCCCGGCCAGCGGGATGCCGCGCGTGTGGCTGGTCGGGGCTTCCGCGGGTGCCCGCTGATGCAGGGTTTGGAGAAAACCCGCGAGGGTCTCGGCCGCGTCAGCGCGGGTGATCGGCGCGTAGTCCGCCGGCTCGCCCTCAACCCAGCGCGTGATCGTCCAGGTGTGCTCGAACAGGGCCGAAGGTTCGCCGATGCGCACCGGGGTGGGCGTCGGCAGCGGCAGGCGCTCAGCCAGAACGGGCAGCCACGTCTGCTCGGTGCGCAGCAGGGCCGGGGCGCGCTCGGTGCGCGGCAGGCGCACAGCCAGCTCCGCCCCGAGGCGCCACTGCTGATTGTCCCAGCCACCAACGACATCTCGGAGTTCGAGAGCCGCGAGATCCGGATGCTGTTCCCGCAGCAGCGCTCGTACCAGGTCCTGCTCGAACCTGAACTCGTCCATGGGTGGGCCTCCAGGACTTTGTGCCCTAACCCCTTCCGACCGGCTCCACGGTGCCGGCGAGGCGGGCGCGTTCGGCGGCGAAGACGGCCAGGTGGGACTCCAGGGACTCCTCCGGGCCCGACAGGATCGGGGTGTCGTCCCCGGTGGCCACCGCGCGGGTGAAGGCGTCCAGTAGGCCCGCGTCGCCGCCGCCGTGGCCGGCGGCGGCGTCCTGGCCGGTGGTGGGGGTCTCGTGGACGGTGGTGGTGCCGGAGGTGAAGTCGTGCAGGGTGACGCGTTCGCCGTCGCCGTCGAGGCTGCCTCGGGTGCCGAAGACCTGGGTGCGGCGGTCGGCGTGCGGGGTGAAGCCGGTCATGGTGAACGTCGCCGTGACGCCGCCGCCGAACTCCAGGGCCACCACCTGGTGGTCGACCACGTCGTTGTCGCAGGCGTACACGCAGCGGCCGTACGGGCCGTCGGCCAGTGCGGCGCGCACGCCGTCCTCGGTGACGCGGTCGGTCAGGACGCTGACCGGCCAGCCCGTCCGGCCCTCGCGCAGCATGCCGAGGTAGAGGCGGGGTGCGGAGTACGGGCAGTCGGGCTCGACGGCGCAGGACAGGCAGCGGTCGGCCGCCCCGGCCGGCTGCTCGGCGCGGCGGAAGTGGCTCAGCGAGCCGAAGCTGGACACCCGCTCGATCGGCCGGCCGACCAGGTGCCGCAGCCAGTCGATGTCGTGCCCGGACTTCGCCAGCAGCATGAACGACGCCGTGTCCGAGCGCCGCCAGTTGCCGCGGACGAACGAGTGCGCGTAGTGCCAGTACCCCACCGGCTCCAGGTGCTGGACGCTCATCACCTCGCCGATCCGGCCGCCGTCCACCAGGGACTTCACCAGCCGGGTGTACGGCCGGTATCGCAGCACGTGGCACACCGCGAACAGCACGCCGGCCGCGGTCACCGCCGACACCAGCTCGGTGCACTCCTGCTCGGTCGGCGCGAGCGGCTTCTCCACCAGCAGGTGGTACCCGTTGTCCGCCAACGTGATCGCGGGCGCGACGTGCTCGGTGTCCTGGGTGGCCACGATCGCCACGTCGGCCAGGCGGGGCGCCGACGCGAGCTCCTGCCACGACCGGAACGCGCGCTCCGGCGGGATCCCGTGCCGGCGGGCGAACTCCGCGCGCTGGTGGTCCCTCGGCTCGGCCACCGCCACCACCCGCGCCCGCGACGGCTGTCCCTCGATCCACTCCGCGTAGCTCGCGCCCCGCTGCCCCGCGCCGACCACTGCGTAGGTCACCGGCCGGTCCATCAGGTCCTCCCGTACGTCGACACCAGCACCGACGCGGTCACCCGCACGGGCTCGGGCAGTGCGGCCACCCGCTCCGCCAGCTCCGCCGCCCCGACGTGCCAGGCGCTCGGTCCCATCCCGACCAATGACAGCACGTCGTCGTGGGACAGTTCCAGGTCGAACGCGCACGTGTCCTGCCCGGACGGGGTGAAGTGCGGCGCCAGCGCGGCGGTGACCCGGGCGGCCTTGTCCGGCGCCACGGTGAGCAACCCGAGGGCGTCGACGAGCCCGGCCAGGTGCGCGACCGTCGGCGCGACCACGACGAGCACGCCGCCCGGCCGGACCACGCGCGCCAGCTCGGCCGGGTTGCGCGGAGCGAACACGCTGAGCGCCACCGAGACCGCGGCGTCGCGCACCGGGAGCGCGGCCCACACGTCGCAGCCGACCGCGCCGAGCCGGGGATGCGCGCGGGCGGCGCGGCGCAGTGCCGGCTTGCTGACCTCCAGCGCCAGCCCGACCCGCTCGGGGCCGGCGTCGAGCACGGCGGCGAGGTGGTGTCCGGTGCCCGCGCCGAGATCCGCGACGCAGCCGGGTGACGCCCCGGCGGCCGCGACGACGGCGTCGGTGATCGGCCGGTAGTGCCCGGCCGACAGGAACCGGGTGCGCGCGGCGACCATCTCCGCGCTGTCCCCGTGCACCGCGCTCGCGCCGAGGTTCACGTATCCCTGCCGGGCGACGTCGAAGACGTGGCCGGCGGCGCAGCGCACCTGCGGGCCGGCGAGCGCGAGGTCCGCGCCGCAGTGCGGGCAGGCCAGGTGGGACACCACGTCGGCGATCACCGGACGAGCCGCTCCACCCGCCGGTGCAGGCGGTCGACCCGGTCCTGCGACTCGGGCTTCATCAGCACGCTGCGCAGGATCCGCGCACTGTCCACGTCGGACCCGAGGTCGGGGTGGCGCCGGGCGAACTCGTCCGCGCCGACGGTGAGCACCGACAGGAAGACGGGGTCCTCCTTGTCGTTCATGCCGTCGGCGAACGCGCGGGCGGTGGCCGCGTCGATGCCGGAGAGCGTGTCGCGGCGCGGGAAGTAGGCGACGATGTCCAGCTCCGGCCGCTGGTACAGGGTCAGGTGCGCCGAGTCGGCCAGCAGCTCGGCCCAGTGCAGCGCCGCCCGCCGGCCCGCCGCGACGAACTGCCCGAGGCCGGCCGGTGTCGGCGGGATGACCTGGAAGGTGAGCCACAGCGCGGCGGCCGCGGCGCCCGCGCGGGAGCACTCCAGGCTGATCTCGCCGAGGTGCAGGTCGGCGTCGGTGAAGTACGTGTACGGCGAGTCGTGCCGGTAGAACCGGGCCACCGTGGGGTCGGCGAACAGCACGGCGCCGCACCCGTATGGCTGCAGCCCGTGCTTGTGCGGGTCCACCACCACCGAGTCGCAGGACGCGATCGCCCGCCACGGCCGCGGGTCGACCAGGTCACCGTCGGCGAGCAGGGTGAAGAACCCGCCGTAGGCCGCGTCGACGTGCAGCCGAACCCCGTACCGGTCGCGCAGCGCGAGCGCCTCGTGGATCGGGTCGACCGCGCCCAGCCCGGTGGTGCCGGCGGTGAGCACGACCGTGCCGACCTTCCCGGTGGCGAGCAGGTCCTCGAGCGCGTCGAGGTCCATCCGCCCGGCCGCGTCGACCGGCACGGTGTACCCCGGCATGCCGAGCACCTGGCACATCCGCGCGTGCGTGTAGTGGCTCTCCGCGCTGAACGCCACGCCCCGACCGGGATGCGACTCCCGCGCGACGAACAGCGCCTCCAGGTTCGCGACGGTGCCGCCGCCGGTGAGGTGCCCGAGGTGCTCGCCGAACCCGAACATCGTCGCGAGCGCGGCCACGGCCTCGCGCTCCATCGTCGCGGTGGCCGGGCCGCCGTCCATCGCGTGGTTGTTCGGGTTGACCAGCATCGTGGTCAGGTACCCAGCGACCGCGACCGGGTGCGGCGGCTTGAGCATCTGGCCGGCGTAGTCCGGGTGGAAGTACGGGTAGTTGCCCGTCAGCCGCTCGGTCAGCTCGGTGAACGCCGCGCGGAACCGCTCCGGGTCGACCCGCTGGGCAGGGTGCTCGGCGTAGTCGGCGAAGGTCCGCTGCCACGCCTCGACCGCCTCGACACCCTGCCGCAGCCAGCTGGAAAGCTCCGTCATGCGCTCACGATCGCATGACGCGCGCGGTCAGCGCCGGGCGCCACGCATCCGCATCAGGAGCAGCAGGGCACCGCCGCCGAGCAGCAGCGCCGCACCGAACGCGACCAGCCAGCCACCGTCGAACCCGGTCGCCGCCAGCTCGTCCTCCTCGGCCGCGGGCTCGACGTCCTCGGTGGTCGTGGACTCCGGCCCGGCGCTCGGCTCCTCGGCCCGCGTGGAGGTCTCCGGCGTCTCACCGGCCGTCGAGGTCGGGTTCGTCGTCGTGGTCGTGGTGGCCTCGACGCCGCAGGCGAACCAGTGGCTGATCTGCGCCGGCTTGCCGCTCGGCACCAGCGGCGAGTGCAGGTCGAGCCACGGCAGCTCACCGAGGTTCTCCGGCGCGTACACGTTGTACGCCGGCCCGCCCTTGACGACCACGCCGACGACCTCGACGCCGTCGACCGCGGTGATGTCGAGGTTGGTGTTCGACCCGTCCACCTCGACGGTGAGGTCACCCTCGCCGACGGGCGCGCTGCCGGGGAACAGGTCGGTGCAGTCCTTCGCGACGACGTTGCCTTCGTGCGCGGTGGCGCGGTCGTCGCCGGAGACGGGCTGCGGCAGGTCCGGCGTCGCCGACGCGGTGCCGGCGAGGCCCAGTAACGCGCCGGCGGCGAGCGCGGTGACGAGGAGGGTGGCGGGGGAAGTCCGGCTCACGTGGGGGCTCCGTAGCGTTGTGATCCAAACAGGACAAGGTTTTCTACCACCCCGACCCAGCGCTATCATGCGCAGGGTTCACTACTACTTCACACCACGCAGAACTCGTTGCCCTCCGGGTCCGCCAGCACGACATGGTCGCCCCTCCCATCGACGTCGTGCTGCCGGATCACGGTCGCGCCGGCGGCCGACAATCGCTCCACCGCGGCGAGTACGCGGGGCCACCGCCGCTCCCACGGGGTGTCCCGGCCGCCGCCGGCCTTCACGTCCACGTGCAGCCGGTTCTTGACCGCCTTCGGTTCGGGCACCCGCAGGAACGACAGCGTCGGCCCGACCCCGTCCGGGTCGGCCAGGAACGCGCCCTCGTCCAGCTCGTCGTCGGGCGCCCCCGGCGGCGGGGGCAGCTCGCGATAGCCGAGCGCCAGCGCCCAGAACGCGGCCAGCTCGGCCGGGCGCCGGCAGTCGGTCGTCAAACCCCACGTGACCTGCATGGACACACGCTAGCGCGGGGCAGTGACAGTTCAGTTCGGCCAGCGCAGCGCGGTCTCCGCGAGGGCCGCACGGGCCCCGGCGCCCAGCTCGCGCACCAGGTCGGCGGCCGGCAGCTCGCGGGCGAACTCGTGTGCCTGCCCCGCCCACAGCGACATCGCCTCCGGGTCGCCGGCCCGGCGCAGGCCCTTGGTCAGGTGGTGCACGTGCGGGTACGCGGCGGGCGCGGCGTCGGAGTGCTCGGTGAGGAACCGGTTGACCAGGCCACGTGCGGGACGGCCGCTGAACGCGCGGGTCACCGCCGTGCGGCCCTCGCCGGCGAGGGCGGTGCGGTGCAGCGGGTTCGTGCCGGCCTCGGGGCAGGGCAGGAACATCGTGCCGAGCTGGGCGGCGCGGGCGCCGGCGACCAGCACCGCGGCCACGTCCCGTCCGCCGGACAGCCCGCCGGCGGCGATCAGCGGGACGCTGACGGCGGCGGACACCTTGCGCAGCAACGGAAGCAACGCCGTGTCGTCGACCGGGTCGGCGTTGCCGAACGTGCCGCGGTGCGCGCCCGCCTCGGCGCCCTGCACGCACAGCACGTCGGCTCCGGCGGCGACGGCGGTGAGCGCCTCGCCGGCCGAGGTCACGGTCACCACGGTCGTGCAGCCGGCCGCGCGGAGCTCGGCGAGCACGGTCGGGTCGGGGCAGCCGAAGGTGAAGCTCACCACCGGCACCCGCTCCTCGCGCACCACCGCGAGCTTGCCGGCCCACGCGTCGTCGTCGTCCGCGGGCTCGCCGAGCACGACCCCGTACCGCCGCGCCTCGCCCGCGAGCCGGTCCCGGTACCGGGCGAGGGCCTCCCCGTCCACCGGGGAGGTGTCGGGCACGAAGACGTTGACGCCGAACGGCTCGCCCGTCAGCTCCCGGGTGGCCCTGACCTGGGCGCGCACGGCGTCGGCGGTGAGGTAGCCGGCGGCGAGGAAGCCGAGGCCGCCCGCGCCGGACACCGCGGCGGCCAGCTCGGGCGTCGACGGCCCACCGGCCATCGGCGCCTGCACGACCGGCTGGGTCAGCTCGTCGAGGATCATGCGGGGAACTCCTGGTCGAGCAGCCTGAGCAGGGGGGCGGCCTTCACCGCGGTCTCGGCCACCTCACCGTCCGGATCGGACAGTGCGATGACCGCGCCGCCCACACCGTAGGACACCCGGTCCGGCTCGACCACGAGGGTGCGGATGACCATGCTGAAGTCCGCCGCACCGCACCGGGAGAAGTACCCCAGCGCGCCGGAGTACACACCTCGCGGACCGCCCTCGAGCCGGTCGATGATCTCCATCGTGCGGGCCTTCGGGGCACCGGTCATCGACCCGCCGGGGAACGCGGCCCGCACGCAGTCCACCGCGGTGCGGTCGGGACGCAGCCGGGCGCGGACGGTCGACACGAGCTGGTGCACGGTCGGGTGCGTCTCCACCGCGAACAGCTCGTCGACGGTCACCGACCCCAGCTCGGCCACCCGCCCCAGGTCGTTGCGCACCAGGTCGACGATCATCAGGTTCTCCGCGCGGTCCTTGACGCTCGTCGCGAGCTCGTGGCGCAACCGCTCGTCGTCCACCGCGGACTCCCCGCGCGGCCGGGTCCCCTTGATCGGCCGCGACTCCGCGACACCGGCCGACACCCGCAGGAACCGTTCCGGCGACGCGCTCAGCACGCTCAGCTCGCCGAGCCGGAGCAGGGCGCCGAACGGCTCGGGGTTCTGCCGGCGCAGGACGCGGTAGCCGTGCCAGGGGTCGAGCTTGCCGTCCGCGGCGAGCTGGTTGGTGAGGCAGACCTCGTAGGTCTCCCCGGCGGCGATCTCCCGCTGGCACGACGCGATCAGGCCGAGGTAGGCGTCGCGCCCGTGCCGCGCCCGCAGCGTCCCGACCTCCGGCTCGACCACCGCGTCGCCCACCGGCGCCAGGCCCCGCAGTGTCGCCTCGGTCCGGTCGAACCAGTCGTCGTCGGGCTCCAGCGACAGCAGGTACACCTCGCGTTCCCGGTGGTCCACCACGACCGCCCGGTCCGCGAAGATCATCGCCGCGTCGGCCAGCTCCGACCGGTGCGGGGTGCCCGCCCCGCACTCGCCCTTGAGCTCGTACCCCAGGTACCCGACCCAACCGAGCGCGAAGTCGAACGGTAGCCCCGCCGCCGAGGCCCGCTGCGACCGCAGGTCCGCGTCGACCCAGTCCAGGAAGGGCGTCCGCGCCACCCGCTCCCCGCTCCCCGACCGCACGGTGACCGTCCCGGCCGCCACGTCCGCGGTCGCGACCCGCGCCCGTGGCCCGCTCGCGTCCCCGAGGAAGGAGAACCGCCCCCCGCCGGCGCTGTCCAGCCAGAACGCCCACGCCGACTCCCGGTAGAGCGCGTCGAACACCGCCTCCGCGTCCACGTCCACCGCCACCCGCCGGTGCGCGACGGCCGCCGCTCGACGATCCCCGCCCGGCCGGGACGCCGCGACGACCGGCCCGTGCCGCCCGAGGAAGTTCCCGAGCAGCCGCTGTCCGTACTCGGTCCGCACCGACTCCGGGTGGAACTGCACGCCCCACTGCGGTCGTTCCCGGTGCCGCACGGCCATGAGCACCCCGTCCTCGGCCACCGCGACGCCCTCGAGCGCGTCCGGCACCCGCTCCACCGCGAGCGAGTGGTACCGCACGGCGGCGAAGGGCGACGGTATCCCCGCGAAGATGCCGGAGCCGTCGTGGTGGACGTCCGACACGAGCCCGTGCCGCACCTCCGGCGCCGGTTCCACCCGGCCGCCGTGCACGTGGCAGATCCCCTGGTGCCCCAGGCACACCCCGAGCAACGGCACCGTGGCCGCGCGAATCACCTCGGCACAGATCCCGAAGTCGCCGGTCCGCCCCGGCCGCCCCGGTCCGGGAGAGACGATCACCCGGTCGAACCGCGCGAGGTCGGCGAGCACGAACCCCGGCTCGTCGTTGCGCACCACGACCGGCTCGACGCCGGTGACGGCCCCCACGAGGTGGAACAGGTTGTAGGTGAACGAGTCGTAGTTGTCGATGATCAGGGTGCTCATCCACCACCTCACGGGGTCGCGAACCCGCAGCCTGACCGACGGCAACGCCGGTCGCAAGGAGGCCTTCCTCACGGCGTGGGACTGGCCGGCGACGCGGGCCAACGCTCCCCGTCACCGGCCAGGATGCCTCCATGGTGAGGTCGGCCGGCGTCGCGCCCAAGGTCACTCGACCCACCCTCGACGCCCCCGAACATCAACGCCGAGCCGCCTAGGATGATCGCGTGGACCAGGGGATCGCCAACGCGCGCATTCTGTTGGACCGATGGGACTCGACCCGCCGGACGGCCTCCACCGACCAGGAGGCGGACGCCGACTTCCGCTACTTCCTGATGGACACCATGCCGGAGGAGCTCAATCCGCCCGGCCAGCCGCTGGACGAGGACCGTCGCGCGCACTGGTACTCGATCGCGTGCACGATGCGCCTCTGTGTGGAACTCGGGCGCTTCGCCGACGGCCTGCTGCTCGCCCGATGGCTCGCCGAGGAGTACGTCCCGTTCGGCGACGGCCACGCCGAGAGTGTCATCCGCCTCTGCGGCGACTGCTGTCTGGAGGTGAGCCGGGTACCCGAGTTGTTCGAGCAGGCGACCGAGCTGCTGTGGTGGATGGCAAGCCGGGTGCCGCGCGACGCCGAACCACCGTTGGCGCGTGCGCACTGTCAGGCTCTGGTGACCATCGCTGTCACGCACCGCGACAACAACACCCAGGACACGTACTACCAGCGCACCCATCTCGCGATCGCCGTCTTCCGTGACGTGATCGACCGCTGGTTCGCCAGCGACGACCCCGAGTTGCGTGGCAACGTCGCGTACGCGATGACGCAGCGGGCGATCGCGCTGAGCGAACTGGGCGACGAACCTGCCGCACGCCAGCAGTTCGGGCGGGCCCTCGACTCCCACCGCGACGCCATGCTCCCGCCGGAGCGGGACATCGCCAGGCATGCCGCGGACGTGCTGGACACGATCGACTTTCCCGAGCCGGCGTTCCGGACCGACTACCTCGACGCCATGGACCGCAAGAACCGGCGCGCCGGCAGGCGCAGCGAGGAGAGCGCGGGAGCCGTGCGCGTCGCGCGTCACCGCCACGAGGTGTCCCGCCGCACGATTCGGAGCTATGCCTGCCTGGGCATTCCGATGGTGTTGCTGCTTCGCAACTTCGACCTGGCGCAGACCGCGACCGTCACGACGAACCCGAGCCGGCGGTTCGACCTCGACGAGCCTGAGGGGTACGGCGTGACCATGCGCTTCCGCGCCGGCTCCCCGTTGGTCGACCGGCTCGCCGCGAACACCCAACTGGTCACCGTGACGAGCACCGCGGCGGGCTCGCTGGAGGCCGACCGCTTGAGTGGGGACTTCGGAACGCCGCACTTCCGGCTGGCACTGGCACTGTCCGACGACGACTGGCTCGCCAAGATCCGGGAGCTGATCCCCGTCGCCGAGCTGATCGTCGTGTGGGCCGAGGAGAAGACGCCCGGACTTCTCGACGAGCTGAACCTGCTCACCATGATGGGCCGGGAGGCGGACACGGTCGTGCTGCTGGAAGGCCACCGTGGGCCGGAGCCCGAACGTGCGGCGATGTTCGGCGAGCGGCGCGCGAGCGGCTCGCCGTTGGCTCCGAACGACCCCGTGCTCGCCCGCTTTCCGAGCGTCATGCGCGTCGAGGACGTGGTGCGCCCCGACCCGGGGGACAGTCCGTTCGTGCGCGCGGTCACCGACCCCCTCGAGGTGGTTTCGCGGCTTCCGACGGAAGAGCGTGTCGCCCGGATACGGGCCAGAGTCGACACCGCGCGGCGGCACTGACGAAGATGGCGCGATGAGCGATCTCCCCGACCGACTGTGGAACGAAGCCATCGGTCCCGCCGAGTACGGCCAGGCCGACGAGCGGTACCAGGCCGCCGTTCTCGAGCAGTACAAGCTGTGTGTCGAGATGGCGGATCGGGTCAGTGCCAGGCGTAACGCGGCGAACACCTACTTCCTGACCCTCAACACCGCGCTGACCGCGGTACTGGGCGGGGTGGCCGGCGGTCGGCTGCTCGACACACCAGGATGGCTGGTCGTCGCGGGGCTGATCGTGCTGCTCGCCCAGTGCGCCGCGTGGTGGACCATCGTGCGGTCCTACCGGTTGCTGAACGGCGCAAAGTTCGCGGTCATCGGAGCGTTCGAGGAGCGACTGCCCGCCTACGCCTACTCCCGCGCGGAGTGGCGTGCGCTCGGCGAAGGACGGGACTGGCGCCGCTACCTGCCGCTCAGCCACATCGAGCAGTGGGTTCCGGTGACGTTCGCGGTGGCGTACTCGATCGGCGTCCTGGCGACCCTCGTCGGTGGCTGAGCGTGGGAAACGCCGTCACCGACGAGTCGTCAACGGGACGGTGGTGTCGCGCGCGGCGGTGAGCACGTCCAGGATCGCGCGGGTCTGCGTCCACGGGACCGGGCTCGTGCCGGTGCGCACCAGGTCGAGGAACGCCTCGATCGTGGCCCGGTAGCCCAGCCCCTCGACCGGGTCCGGCCCCGGCTCGATCACGGTCGTGGCGACACCGGCGCTGGTGTGGACGGCGACGGTGTAGGACTCGACGTCGGTCGCGCCGATCACCTCGACGCTGCCGGGGATGCCGTCGTCCCAGCGCACGGCGAGCACGGCGGTGTCCTCGGACCGCAGGCCGGTGTGGTGGCGCAGCCCGGTGGTGACGCCGGCGAGCCGCACCGCCGGGCCGAGCAGCGACACCAGCAGCTCGAGCCCGTGGATCCCCATCGTGACCAGCGTGCCGCCGCCCGCCGCGGGGTCGTCCTGCCAAGGGTTGTAGCCCGACGCCCACAGGCCCACGTCGTGCCGGACGGTGGCGCGCACGGCGAGCACGTCGTCCCGGTCGACCGACCAGCCCCGGAACGCCGGTGCGAACCGCAGCACCGAGGTCGACATCACCCGGTGGGGGGCGACGGCGGCGACGTCGTCGATGCGCCGCAGCTGCTCCGGGGTGGCCGCGGCCGGCTTGTTGACCAGACACGGCAGGTCGGCGGCGAGGACCAGGGCCAGGGCGTCGGCCAGCCCCGGGGTCGGCACCGTGAGCACGACCCCGTCGGGCTCGGTGGCGAGCAGCTCGGCGAGGTCCCGCGTGAACCGCGCCGACGGGTGCTCGGCCCGGAAGCGGGCCCGCCGCTCCGGGTCGTCCTCCCAGACGACCAGCTCGGCGTGCCCGGCCAGGGTGCCGGCGTCGGTGAACGGATGGCTGGTGGCCAGTCCGGCGAGCGCGATCCGCATGGTCACACCCTAGTTTCGGCGAGGTTCCGCCAGGTAGTGAGAACACGGGCCCGCTCGGCCGGGTCCAGGTCCGGGCCGTGCGCGTCGCCGGCGTGGCCCTCCGGGATCCGGTGCTCGGCCGCGGCGATCCAGAGCATCCGCTGCACGTAGCCGTCGTAGGGCGGGCGGAACGTGGCCGACGCGAGCGCGTCCAGCCGGCCGCTGGCGACCACGAACTCGTCGAACCGGCCGGCGACGTAGGCGGCCAGCACGTCGGCGGTCAGCCGCACCGCCGCGGCGGCGATCCCGACCAGGGCGGCGTCGGCGCCCCACATGAGCGACGGCCCGAACATCCGGTCCTCGCCGGTGATGGCGAGCCGGCCCGCGTCCCGGGCCGCGGCCAGCCCGGCCTGGCAGGCGACCGCGTCGTGCAGGCGGGCGGTCTTCACCCCGGCGACCCCGGGATGGGCGAGGAGCGCGCGCAGGTCGGCGGCCGGGTAGGGCGCGGTGTAGAGGTCGAAGGCGACGAGCGGCAGTCCGGTGGCCCGCCACAGGGCGTCGTGCTGGTCGAGCGGGTCCGGCGACGGGAACACCAGCAGCGCGTCCGCCCCGCCCGCGGCCGCGAGCTCGGCGGCGGCCAGGGCGGTGGCGGGGGTGTCCCCCGGCCCGCCGACGCCCACGACCACGGGAACGCCGAGCGTCCGCGCCCGGCGCACCAGCAGCTCCCGGGTGGCGGCGTCGAGGAACGGGCCGCGGCCGGTGTGCGCGCACACGGCCAGGCTGCCGGCGCCGTCGGCCACCAGGCCGGCCAGGTAGGCGTCGACGACGGCGGCGTCCACCCGGCCGGCGGCGTCCATCGGGGTCGCGGCGGCGGCCACCAGCCGGCCACGAAGCCGGCCGGCCAGCTCGGCGACCCGCGGGTCGGGCTTCATCGCCCAAACCTACCCGGGACCGCCGCTCAGCCCTTGAGTCCGCTCATCGTGATGCTGTTCACCAGGTACCGCTGCAGCAGCCAGAAGACCAGCAGACACGGCACCACGCTGACGGTGGCGGCCGCCATCAGCTCGGCCGTGGTGACGTTCTCGCCGTGCAGGGTGGCCAGCCCGACGGTCAGGGTGCGCATCTCGTCGCTCTGCGCGACGACCAGCGGCCACAGGAAGTCGTTCCAGTGCCACAGGAACACGAACACGCCGAGCGTGGCCAGGATGGGCTTGGTCAGCGGCAGCACCAGCCGCCAGAAGACCCACCACTCCGACGCGCCGTCGACCTTGGCCGCGTCGAACAGCTCGTCGGGCAGGTCCCGGATGAACTGTCGCATCAGGAACACCGCCTGCGAGTTGGCCAGCGTGGGGACGATCAGCCCCCAGAACGTGTCCACCCCGTCCAGCTCGGTGACCAGCACGAACATCGGGATCAGCATCGCCTGGAACGGCACCATGAGGGTGGCCAGGAACGACCACAGCAGCACGTCCCGCCCGGGGAACCGCTTCTTGGCGAACGCGTACCCGGCCATCGTCGCGGTGATCAGGATGACCAGCACCGACGCGATCGAGTAGATCGCCGAGTTCAGCGTCCAGCGGACCATGCCGTGCGACGACAGCACCCCGGTCAGGTTGTCGGTGGTCAGCTCGCTCGGCATCTCCTGCGGGATGCTCTGCACGTCCGGCGGCGAGAGCGCGAGCAACAGCATCACGAGGAACGGCGCCACGGTGATCAGGGCGATGACCGCCAGCAGCGCGACCAGCGCCCACTGCTGGGGCGTGCGTTGGGTGTGCGCGGTCATTTCGTCTCCCGGTCGAGCAGCCACCGCTGGACCAGTGAGATCACCAGGATGACCACGAACAGGCCGATGCCCATGGTCGCGGCGTAGCCGAAGTCGAAGAACTGGAAGCCCTGGTCGAACAGGGCGTAGACGAGGCTGTAGCTGGCCCTGGTCGGGCCGCCGCCGGTCATCACGTAGATCGTGTCGAACACCTGGAACGCGGCGATCGTCTCGATGACCAGCACGAAGAACAGCACCGGACGCAGCTGCGGGAGCACGACGTACCGGAACCGCTGCCAGGTCCCGGCGCCGTCGACCCGGGCCGCCTCCAGGTACGACGTGGGGATCGACTTGAGCCCGGCCAGCAGGATCAGCATCGAGTACCCGAACCCCCGCCAGGCGGCGACCACCGCCAGCGAGGGCAGCACCAGCTCCGACTCCTGGAGGAACCCGACCGGCTCCAGGCCGAACTTGACGAGCAGCCCGTTGATCAGCCCGTCGAACTCGTACACCCAGCGCCAGATCACGCCGGCGAGCACGAAGCTGGTCACGTACGGCAGGAACAGCACGCCCCGGAACAGGCCCCGGGCGAACACCAGCGCGTTGAGCAGCAACGCCGTGCCGAGCGCCGCGCCCACGGTCAGCGGGACGTAGATCGCCGCGTACACCAGCGTGACCCGGAGGCTGGCCAGGAAGACCGGGTCGGACAGCAGCCGGCTGTAGTTCTCCAGTCCGACCGGGTCCCATTGGCCGTTGATCCGGTAGTCGGTGAAGCTCATCCCCACCGACCCGGCGATGGGCAGGAATCGGAACACCACGAACAGCACGAGCATCGGCAGCACGAACAGCAACCCGGTGGCCGGTTCCCGCAGCCGTGCGCGCCAGGGTCGGCGGTCCGGGGCGCGGCGCCGCCGGCCGGCCGCGCGCCCGGTATCGGTCTTGGTCTGTGTTCCGACCACGTCGGTCACCTGGCGAGGATGGGGTTCGCCTCGGCGGCGGCGTCGGCCAGCGCCTGCTCGGGCGTCTTGTCGCCGGTCAGCACGGCCTGGACCTGCGGGGCCAGGATCGCCATCACCTGCCGGGCCTTCGGGTGCGCGTCACCGGGGTAGGCGTGCTCGAGCGCGTCGGCGAACACGTCCACGTGCGGCCCGTCGGCGGGCATCTCGACGTCCGACCGCGCGGGGAAGAAGCCGGACGCCTCCGCCAGCTTCGTGGCCGTCTCGGCGCTGGAGACGAACCGGAGCACCTCGGCGACCGCGTCCTGGTTCTCGGTCGCGTGCGAGACCACCAGCGAGCCGGGGATGCCGAAGGTCACCTGCTCCTCGCCGGTCAGCGGCGGGATCGGCACGACGGTGTCCGCGCCGAGGGAGTCGATCAGCTGGTTGGCCGTGGCCAGGTCGGCCGTCGGCAGGACGCCGCTCTCGCCGCTGGTGAAGGGACGCCCCTCCAGGGAGTTCTTGGCCGTCGGCGCGTCCGGCGGCAGCCCGCCGGCCTCGCGGAGGTCGGCCAGGAACTGGAGCGCGGCCACGCCGGGCGCCTGGTCGAAGGCCACGGACTTGCCGTCGTCGGCGAAGACCTGGCCGCCGGCCTGCCACAGCAGGGGGTAGAAGGTGAGGTTGAGGGTCTCCTCCGGGTCGCCCGGGTAGTCGAACACCGGGATGCCCTTCTCGGCCAGCGGGCCGGCGGCGGCCAGCAGGTCGTCCCAGGTCGCCGGCGGCTCGGTGATGCCGGCCTCGGCGAACACCTTCTTGTTGTACACGGGTGTCACGACCGTGTGGTAGATCGGGACGCCGTACAGCGTGCCGTCGACGCTGAGCGACTCGACGGCGTTGGGCAGGAACGCGTCGACGGAGTCGGCGACCATGTCGTCCACCGGGACCAGCGAGCCCTGCTCGGCGTGCTGGGGGATCTGGTCGGGGCCGAGCAGGACGATGTCGAAGCCGGTGCCCGAGGCGAGCGCGGTCGAGATCGTCTCCTGCCGGCCGTCCCACGGCTGGAGCTCGATGGTCAGGTCGATGTCGGGGTGGGCGTCCTCGAACTCCGTCTCGACCTCCGACCAGAACGTGCGGCTGGCCTCCTGGTCGGCGATGACCGGGTACATCCACATCGTGACCGAGGAACCGTCACCGGCCTCGGAGTCCCCGCATGCCGCGCCGAGCAGGCCGATCGAGAGCGCCAGGCCGGCTAGTGCCACCTTCCTCATGGGCGCGTCCTTCCTAATAGCGGTCCGGGCCGAAATATAGGACCGGAATCTATGGGAAGGGTTTGCCGACGTCAATAGGGACGTCAACGGGCGTGGGGGCCGGGCACCGTGATCCCGAACAGCTCCGCGGCGTTGCGCCACAGCATCAGCTCCCGCTCGCGGGCGTCCAGGCCCGCGTCGGCGACCACGCCCAGCGACACCGCGGGGTCGATGAGGGTGGCGTCGGTGCCGAACAGCAGCTGGCCGGTGGGCACGTGGTCCAGCGCGAAGCGGACCTTCCCGCGGTCGGTTATCGAACAGCACGGCTCCAGGTAGAGCCGGTCGCAGCGGGCCGCGGCGGCGACCCCCTCCCGCCAGGCCGGGCCGCCCATGTGCCCGGCGACCAGCCGCAACGACGGCTCGGCGGCCAGCACGTCCACCAGCGCCCAGACGTCGACGCCCCAGGTGTGGACCAGTGCCGGGACCCCGGCGGCGGCGACCAACCGGAGGGCGTCGCGCATCGCCGTCGACCCCAGCCCCTGCGCCGGGTAGGTGGTGTGGATCTTGACGCCGAGGAACCGGCCGCCCGGCAGGTAGCGCTCGAGGTCGGCCTCGGCGGCGCGCAGGTCGGTCGGGTTGACCGTGACGTAGCCGTACAGCCGCGGCCCGTCCGCCGGCCGCCGGTCCAGCACGTCGGCGAGCCAGCGGTTGCCCGACACCGCGTCGTAGGTCACCGCCTCCGACGCCGAGACGATCGCGGCGTCGATGCCGTACCGGCGCATCAGCGCGTCGCCCAGGCCCGGATCGCCGACGTCCATGGCGAAGAACCAGGGCCCGGCGTGCGCGTGCACGTCGATGATCACGTCAACCAGCCTTCCGCCGTGCCGTGGCCGACCTGGTCCCACTCCCCCGGCGTGAGGTCGGCCAACCGGAACCGGAGGGCCGACGGGGTCACCTCGGAGCGCGGCAGTCCCGACCCGTACGCCAGGTGCCGCGCGCCGACCTCGGCGACCACCCGTTCGATCGAGTCCGGGGCGTTGAGCAGGCGGGTGGAGGCCACGAAGCCCGGCTCGTCCCGGGCGAGCAGCACGAAGTCGGCGAGGTGGTAGGCGTGCACGTCGAGGAAGCAGACCGACGCGTTCCGGCCGGCGAACGGCCGCCAGTACCTGCGCACGTCGCCGCTGGTCAGCACGGTCATCCCGCGCTCGGCCGCCAGCGCGGCCACGTGCCGCACGCCCGGGAAGTCGGGCTCGGCGCCCTGCTCGGCGCAGAACAGCCGCAGCAGGCGCACCCCGGCGCCGGCCAGGCGGTCCAGCTCGGTCTCGGCGGTCAGGGCGTCGCGGAGGTCCACGGTGCCGACCGGGACCAGCCGCGGGTCCGCCGCCGCGAGCACCTCGTCGTTGCCGGTGCGGGCGTCGAACAGGCCGCCGCGCAGCGAGCCGAGCAGGGCGCGGTCGAGGCCGTGGGCGTCGAGCAGCCGGAGCACCGCGGGCAGGCTCGCGTCCACGTCGTGCCGGCTCGGGATGCGGCCGAACAGCACGTCCACGTCGACGCCGATGCGCTCCCGGCCGGCCGGGATCGGGGGTAGCAGGCTGCTCAGGTCGGTCTCCCGGTCTCTCGAATCGCACGGGCGATCGCGTCGACGTGCTCGTCGGTGTACCGCTCGTTCCAGTCGACGACGACGAGCGTCCGCTCGATCATCCGCTCGGCCCGCGGGCAGCGGCCCGGACCGTATCCTGGCACGGCGTCGGCGGGCGGGCTGGTCAGCGGGTACCGGCTCGACCCGTAGACCGGCGCGGTGGTGAGCGCCGGTGCGCAGTGCAGCCCCTCGGCGAGGTAGCCGGCGCGGGCGGGCACCCCGGCCGCGACGAGCTCGGCCGCCCACGCCTGGTTGTCCCGGCCGTCCGCCGGATCGACCACGAGCGGGAACAGCCACCACGCGTGCCGGTCGACCTCGCCCGGCACGGTGATGCCCGGTACGTCGGCGACCGCGGCCACCAGGCGTGCGGCCAGCCGCCGCCGGGCGGTCAGGACGTCGGGCAGCTTCGCCAGCTGCGCCCTGGCCACGGCCGCCTGCAGCTCGGTCATCCGGTAGTTGACCCCGAAGCTGACGTGGTGCCGCCCGGTGTCGCGGGGCCAGCCCTTGTCCGCGAACAGCCGCATCCGCCGGGCCAGGGCGGCGTCGTCGGTGACCACGAGCCCGCCGTCGCCGCAGGTGATGTGCTTCCACTGCTGGAGGCTGAAACACCCGGCCACGCCGGTGGTGCCGGCCAGCCGGTCGTCGGCGGTGCGGGTGAGCCAGGCCTGGGCGCAGTCCTCCACCAGCGCGAGCCCGTGCTCGTCGGCCACGGCACGCAGCTCCGCCATCGGGGCGGCGGCGCCGAACAGGTGCACCACCACGATCGCCCTGGTTCGCGGGCCGACCGCCGCGGCCACCGCGGCCGGGTCGAGGTTGCCGGTGAGCGGGTCCACGTCGGCGAACACGGGCACCGCGTTGCACGCCAGGATCGGCGCCACGGTGCCGAAGTCGCTGATCGGCGAGGTGACGACCTCGTCGCCGGGGTCGAGCTCCAGGCCGGCGAGGGCCAGGTGGATCGCCGCGGTGCCCGAGCTGGCGGCCACCGCGTGCGCCACGCCGTGCAGCTCGGCCATCGCCGCCTCCAGCGCCGGCACCTCGGTGCCCCAGACGCCGGAGAGCATCCCGGAGTCGATGACCCG
>DATABL010000202.1:0-4097 GCA_036259595.1 Actinophytocola sp. | reverse complement strand
CGCGGTGCTCATCGGTGCGCCCGAGGTCGGCCCGGTCGTCGCCGGTGCGGTGTTCAGCGCGCTGTTCCTCGTGTTCGCGGTCGCGGTGGTGGCCGCCGCCGGGGCGCTCGCGGCGACCACGCTGCAGGCCGCGGGTGCGGCGATGGTCGTCGTCGTCCTGCTCGGCGTGCTCGGTGCGCTCACCCCGCTCGGCACCTTCCTTCCGAACGGCCTGGCCACCGCACCCGGTGCGCTGCTCCGCGACGAGACGGATGTGGCCGACCTACTGCCCGCCGCCGGCGTCACGGTCGTGCTGACCGTCGCCCTGCTGTGGCTCGCCGTGCACGCCACCCGCCGCCGCCAGCTCTGACCGCCGTGATGCGAGGATGACGGCGTGTCGGACACCGTGATCGTGATCATCGTCGTCGTCGCTGTTCTGCTGCTGCTCGCGCTGGTCGTGGGTGTGACGCTGAGCCGCCGGCGGCGGATCAGCCTGGCCGAGCGGGAGCAGGCCGAGGCGGACAAGCCGAAGGGCTACCAGGCCGGCGGCGGCATCAGTCTCGCCCCGGGAGGCCGGAAGACGGCCGAGAAGCCCGCCGAGGAACCGTCCGAGGAACCGCCCGCGGAACCCGTCGCGAAGCCGGTCGAGGAACCGGCGGCCGATCCGGTCGTCGAGGCCCCGCCGGAGGCCCCGACCGACGAGCCGAAGACCGTGTTCGAGCCGGAGGCCGAGCTGCCGCCCGGCCCCGTGGAGCCCGCCCGGGAGCCGGTCGAGGAGATCGCGCCCACCTCCGGCCGGCTCGAGCGGCTGCGCGGCCGGCTGTCCCGTTCCCGCTCCACGTTCGGTGCCGGCCTGCTCGGCCTGCTCGGCGCCGGCGACCTCGACGAGGACTCCTGGACCGAGGTCGAGGACACCCTCCTGCTCGCCGACCTCGGCGCCACCACCACCCAGGAGGTCGTCGACCGGCTCCGGTCCGAGCTCGTGTCCCGCGGCGTCCGCACCTCCGAGCAGGCCCGCACGCTGCTGCGCGACGTGCTGGTCGACACGCTCGACCCGAGCATGGACCGCGCCGTCCGCGCGCTGCCGCACACCGCCGACGGCACCAAGCTCCCCGCGGTCGTGCTGGTCACCGGCGTCAACGGCACCGGCAAGACCACCACCACCGGCAAGCTCGCCCGCGTCCTGGTCGCCGACGGCCGCACGGTCCTGCTCGGTGCCGCCGACACCTTCCGCGCCGCCGCCACCGAGCAGCTCGCCACCTGGGCACAGCGGGTCGGCGCCGAGGTCGTGCGCGGCAAGGAGGGCGCCGACCCGGCCGCGGTCGCGTTCGACTCGGTCAAGCGCGGCGTCGAGTCCGGCGTCGACGCGGTGCTGGTCGACACCGCCGGCCGCCTGCACACCAAGACCGGCCTGATGGACGAGCTGGGCAAGGTCAAGCGCGTGGTGGAGAAGCAGACCAAGGTCGACGAGGTGCTGCTCGTGCTCGACGCCACCACCGGCCAGAACGGCCTCACCCAGGCCCGCGTGTTCGCCGAGGTCGTCGACATCACCGGTATCGTCCTGACCAAGCTCGACGGCACCGCCAAGGGCGGCATCGTCTTCCAGGTGCAGCGCGAGCTCGGCGTGCCGGTCAAGCTCGTCGGGCTCGGCGAGGGCGCCGACGACCTGGCCCCGTTCGAGCCCACCGCGTTCGTCGACGCACTGTTGGGGTGAGCATGGAGTTCCAGGACGTCGTCCGCAGGCGGCGGATGATCCGCAGGTTCCATCCGGACCGCCCGGTGCCGGCCGAGGCCCTCGACCGGATCCTGCACAACGCCACCCGCGGCCCGTCCGCCGGGTTCTCCCAGGGCCAGGCGTTCCTGGTGCTCGAGGGTGCGGACCTGGCGAAGTTCTGGGCGCTGCGGCCCAAGGGCAACGACGTGAGCACCGCGCCGCTGCTGATCGTGCCGCTGTCGTGCAAGCGGGTGTACCTCGACCGCTACGCCCAGCCGGACAAGGGCTGGACCGACCGCGACGAGTCCCGCTGGCCGGTGCCGTTCTGGCACATCGACACCGGCATGGCCGCCCTGCTGATCCTGCAGACCGCGGTCGACCTCGGCCTCGGCGCCCTGTACTTCGGCATCATGCCCGACGACGTGCCCCGGTTCCGCGACCTGTACGGCGTCCCGGACGACCACGAGCCGATCGGCGCGGTCGCCATCGGCTACCCGGACGAGCCCGAGGTCTCCGGTTCACCCCGCACCCGCGCCCGACGCCCGGCCGAAGAGGTCGTGCACCGCGGTGCGTGGTGACGACCTCGTCCCGCTGGGCCGCACCGGCCTGACGGTCAGCCGGCTCGGGCTCGGGCTGGCGTCGATCGGCGGCCTGTTCGCGCCGGTGCCGGAGCGACAGGCGATCGCCACCGTCGACCACGCCTGGGACCTCGGCGTGCGGCTGTACGACACCGCGCCCGTGTACGGGTACGGTCGCTCCGAGCGGTACGCCGGGCGGTCCCTGGCTCCGCGCCCGCGGGAAGAGTTCGTGCTGTGCACCAAGGTCGGCCGGCTGATCGAGCCCGGCGGCCAGGACACGCAGACGATCTGGGCCGACCCGCCGGCCGGTGTCGGACCGCGCCTCGACTACTCCAAGGCGGGTGTCCGGCGGTCCGTCGAGGCCAGCCTCGAACGGCTCGGCACGGACCGGATCGACGTGCTGCACGTGCACGACCCGGAGCAGGACTTCCCCGCCGCGGTCACCGACGCCTACCGCGCGCTCGCGGACCTGCGTGCCGACGGCACCATCGCGGCGGTGTCGATCGGGGTCAACCACGCCGACGTCGCCGCCCGGTTCCTCCGCGAAGCCGCCGCGCCCGGCCCGGACTGCGTGCTCCTCGCCGGCCGGTACACCCTGCTCGACCAGTCCGGCCTCGGCGAGCTGCTCCCGCTGTGCCACCAGCGCGGGGTGTCCGTCATCGCGGCCGGCGTGTACCAGGGCGGCCTGCTGACCAGGCGGGACGCCCCGCGTGTCCGGGCCTGGCGCGCGCTCTGCGACCGCCACGACGTGCCACTGCCGGCCGCGGCCCTGCGGTTCCCGTTCGCCCACCCGGCAGTCGACGCGGCGGTCGTCGGCGCCCGCGATCCCCGGGAGATCGCCGACAGCATGGCGTGGCTGTCCCACCCGGTGCCGCCCGCCCTGTGGCACGACGCGAAGCGAACCGGTCTCATCCCCGAACAGGCCCCAGCCGCCACGGCGTAGTGGTCCTAGGCTGGAGACCATGGTCGACACCCAGGTACTCGGCGGACCCGTCGAGCGTAGCGAGGAGATACTCACCCCGGCGGCGCTGGAGTTCGTCGGCGAGCTGCACGCGCGGTTCGCGGGCCGGCGCGACGAGCTGCTCGCCGCCCGCGCGGACCGGCGGGCCGAGGCGTCGCGGACCGGCCGGCTGGACTTCCTGCCGGAGACCGCCGAGGTGCGCGCCTCGGAGTGGCGGGTGGCCGACGCGCCGGAGGACCTGGCGGACCGGCGGGTCGAGATCACCGGGCCGACCGAGCGCAAGATGGCGATCAACGCGCTCAACTCCGGCGCGCGCGTCTGGCTCGCCGACCTCGAGGACGCCAACACCCCGCACTGGTCGAACGTGATCTCCGGGCAGGTCAACCTGGTCGACGCGGTGCGCGGACTGATCAGCTTCACCTCGCCCGAGGGCAAGAGCTACCAGCTCACCCCCGGCGCCCGCCCCGCGGTGATCGTCATGCGCCCCCGCGGCTGGCACCTCGACGAGCGGCACGTCACCGTCGACGGCCGCCGCGCGGTCGGTGCGCTGGTCGACTTCGGGCTGTACTTCTTCCACAACGTCAAGGCGCTGGGGGAGCGCGGCAGCGGCCCGTACTTCTACCTGCCGAAGCTGGAGAGCCATCTCGAGGCGCGGCTGTGGAACGACGTGTTCGTCTTCGCCCAGGAGCGGCTCGGCGTGCCGCGCGGCACCGTCCGCGCGACCGTGCTGATCGAGACGATCCCGGCCGCGTTCGAGATGGAGGAGATCCTCTACGAGCTGCGCGAGCACGCCTCCGGCCTGAACGCGGGCCGCTGGGACTACCTGTTCAGCCTGATCAAGTACTTCCGCGACGCCGGCCCCGAC
>DATABL010000201.1:0-11012 GCA_036259595.1 Actinophytocola sp. | reverse complement strand
CGAGGCGGCGGCGGAGTACCGGGCGGCGGCCGCCGCCGCGACGAACCCGGCGGAGAAGGTGTTCCTGGAGCCACGGCTGGCGGACCTGAGCTGAGGGTGGTTCACCAGCGGGGTGGGGAGGGGTCGAACCGCGGGTCGTGGCGGCGGTAGTAGGTGGTGTCGTCGCGGGTGTCGATGCCGCAGGTCAGGTACTGCTCGTGCAGGCGGGCGAGCGCGTCGCGGTCCAGGTCGACGCCGAGGCCGGGGGCGGTGGGCACGGTGACCGCGCCGCCGGTGAACCGGAGCGTGCCGGGCTGGACGATGTCGACGACGTCGTCGGCGGGGTCCTTCCACGGCCAGTGCGTGTCGCACGCGTAGGTCAGGTTCGGGGTCGCCGCGGCGAGGTGGGTCATGGCGGCGAGACTGATGCCGAGGTGGGAGTTGGAGTGCATGGACAGCTCCAACCCGAACGTCTCGCACGTGGACGCGAGCGCCCGGGACCGGCCGAGACCACCCCAGAAGTGGTGGTCGGACAGCACCACCCGCACGGCGTCGGCCGCCACCGCGGGCCGCAGGTGGTCGAAGGTGACCACGCACATGTTCGTGGCCAGCGGCATCGACACCGCGCGGGCCACCTGGGCCATGCCGTCGATGCCGGCGGTCGGGTCCTCCAGGTACTCGAGGACCCCGTCGAGCTCCGCACCGACCCGCACCGACGTCGGCACCGACCACGCGGCGTTCGGGTCGATCCGCAACGGGTGGTCGGGGAACGCCGCCCGCAGCGCCCGGATCGCGGTGACCTCCTCCTCGGGAGGGAACACACCGGCCTTGAGTTTGATCGCGGTGAACCCGTACTCGTCGACCATCCACCGTGCCTGCGCGACGATCGCGTCCGGGTCCAGCGCGGCACCCCACCGGTCCTCTCCGGCGCCGGGGTGGCCGGCCCACTTGTAGAACAGGTAGGCGCTGTAGTCGACCCGGTCGCGGACCGCGCCGCCGAGCAGGTCCGTCACCGGGCGCCCGATCGTGCGGCCCTGGATGTCCAGGCACGCCACCTCGAACGGCGACAGCACCCGGTCGGCGGTGCTCGAGGCGACCATGCCGCTGGTGCCGTCCCCACCGGCACCGGCGGGCAGGCCGCGGACGCGGCGGGCGATCTCCTGGACGTGCCAGACGTCCACACCCACGATCGCGTCGGCGGCGCGCCGCAGCCGGGTGAGGTGCGCGGTGTCGCCGTAGGTCTCGCCGAGTCCGGTGACGCCGGCCTCGGTGACGACCTCGACGACCGCGCGCAGCGCGAACGGCTGGTGCACGCCGACCGCGTTCAGCAGCGGTGGGTCCCGGAACGCGACCGGCGTGATCCGAACCTCCCTGACGACGTCACTGGGCATGGCGGGGGGTCCTCACCGGTTCCGCCCGCGACACCAGACGCCAGCCGAGCCAGAACGACCCGACCAGCGCGACGGCCGCGACCAGCGGCGCCTTCACCTCGGCCGGGGCGGCGACCGGCCGCAGCGCGAGCGCGAGCAGGATCAGCACCGGCCCCTGGATGACGAACGCGGGGAACGCGGCACGCGCGCACGCCTCGGCGAACCTCCCGTCCTGGGTGAGGTGCCGCTGCGCGAGCCCGAGCAGCCACAGCGACCCGGACACCACCAGAATCCCCTCGACGAGCGCGGTGGCGGCGGCCTGCCAGGTCCAGCCGCCGAGGAACGGACCGAGGTCGGCGGCCAGGTCGGTGATCCCGACGGCGATGCCGAGGATCGGCACGGCGCAGATCGTCACCACCGCGACCGTGGTGGCGCGCCGCCGGATCCGTTCGGGGACCTCGGCGGCCCAGCCGTGCCGGGCGCAGATCAGGCCGAGCGCGAACATGAACACACACTGCGGCCACTGCCACAGGTGCAGGTCGAACACCTGCCCGCTCTTGGCCGGGAACCACAACCGCACGAGGAACGAACTGACCGCGATGCCGACCGCGAGCCCCACCAGCAGCCCCGTCCCAGGGGGGCCCGCGTCCTCGTCGGGCGGGGACACGGTCCGCCACACCGCGTACACCACCGAGAAGATCAGCAACACGAACGCGAACCAGAGCGAGCCGGCGTCGAACAGCGGGGTGCGGTGGGTGACCACCCACCAGATCGACTCGCGGTGGCCGGCGACCCGGTAGGCCAGCCACATGGTCAGCGGCCACACCACGAAAGCCGACGCCGCCCACGGCAGCCCGAGCCGGACCAGCCGGTCCACGGTGAACCGCCGCAGCCCCTTGCGCCGCAGCGAGCGGGGGGTGAACAGGCCGGCGAGGAAGAAGAACCCGCCGATGACGAACAGCCCGGACGGCCCGATGAGAGCGGCGAGGACCAGTTCGACACCGGGCGCGAAGGACACCTCGTTGATCTCGTCGTAGGGCCAACCGCCGACGGCGGTGTAGCCGAGCAGGGCGTGTGCCCCGATGACCCAGGCCACCAACGCGGTTTTCACGTTGTCGACCTGGGGGAGTCTGCTTCCGGTCACCCTCGAAGCCTCGCCGACGGTGCCCGATCTTGTCCAGACGGCAGGCCGCCCCGGATCACCTGATCGTGTCGGTTCGTGACCCGAGTGGCCCTTGGTGCGACGCCCGCCGCTCGGTGAGGCTGGACTCGTTGTGCCGCACCGAAAGGAGGAACCCCGTGGCCAGTGAGTTGCAACGACGGAAGGTCACCCGGGTGTTCCGGGCCATGGACGTCAACGGGGACGGGTTGCTCGAGGAGGACGACTTCGCCGCCCTGACCGAGCGGTGGGCCGCGGTCCGCGGCGCACCCCCCGGCTCGCCCGAGCACACCCGCCTCACCGACATCATGATGGGCTGGTGGCAGACCCTGCTCGCCACCTCCGACGAGACGCCACGGGACACCCCGCGGGCGACGGTCACCCTCGACGACGTGCTCGCCGTCGTCGACCGGCTCGGACAAATGCGGCAACCGGTCGCCGCCACCGCGATGACCATGTTCGAGGCCGTCGACGAGGACGCCGACGGGATGATCTCCGCCCCCGAGTACCGGCGGCTGATCGAGAGCTGGAACGGCCGCAGCACCGACACCGACGAGGTGTTCCCGCTGCTGGACGGCGACGGCGACGGCTACCTGTCCCGCACCGAGTTCACCGAGCTGTGGACGGAGTTCTGGGCCGGCGACGACGCGGACTCGCCCGGCACGTGGGTGTTCGGCCGGTTCGAGCCACCGGTGCCGCAACGCTGAGCGCGGTACCGTCGTCGGCATGGTCAGCCGTCTGCTCGCCGTCGCCGTCGACAGCCGGGACACCACCGAAATGGTGGAGTTCTGGTGCGCGGCGCTCGGCTACACCGAGACCGCACGCTGGCGCGACGCCCGCGGCGTCGAGTACGTCGAGATCGGCCGCGACGGCGAGCCGACACTGCTGTTCCAGCCCGTCCCGGACGCGAAGGCGGGGAAGAACCGGCTACACCTCGACCTCCACCCCACCAGCGGCACCCAGACCGAGGAGGTCACCCGGCTCGTCGAACTCGGCGCCCGCCTGGTGTCCGACGAACCGGAGTTCCCGTGGGTGGTGCTGGCCGACCCGCAGGGCAACGAGTTCTGCGTCCTGCCGCCGCGCTAGTCGCCCTGCGGGGTCAGGTCGGCGGTGAAGTCGGCGACCACGGTGGCGGCGATGTCACGGACCTTCCGGTTCGTGGCCTGCGACACCGCCACCAGCTGCTGGAACGCCGTGTCCGCGTCACAACGGTGGGTCGCCATCAGCAACCCGACCGCCTGGCTCACCGTGCTGCGACTGTCCAACGCGCCACGCAGCGTCACCACCTCACGCTCGTTCTCGGCGATCGCGGCCTCCCGCAGCCGGGACAGCTCCAGATGCGCCCGCACCCGGGTGAGCAGCTCGTCGGGGTGGAACGGCTTGACCACGTAGTCGTCCGCACCACCACGCAAACCCTCCACCGCCGACTCCGGACCGGCCCGCGCGGTCAACAGCACCACCGGCACCCGCCGCAACGACTCGTGCGCGCGGACCTCCCGCAGCAGCGCCAACCCGTCCCGGCCGGGCAGCATCACGTCGCTGAGCACCAGGTCCGGGCGGTACGCCGTGGCATGCGCGAGCGCGGACTCCACGTCGCCGACCGCGTGCACCGCCCAACCCTGCTCGACCAGCAGCCGGGTGAGGTAGTCCCGCATGTCGGCGTCGTCCTCGACCAGCAGCACCCCACCGTCCTCCGCGGCGGGCGCCGCCGGTGACCGCCACTGCCCGGCCTCACCGACGAACACCTCCCCCAGCTCGGTCGACACCGGCAACGACAGCGCCACCCCGTCCTGGGCGGGCACCTCCGGGATCGTGACGGTGAACGTGCTGCCCTCCCCGAGCGCGCTGCGCACCGACACACCACCGCCGAGCGCACCGGCCAGGTCACGCACCAGCGACAGGCCGATCCCCGTGCCCTCACCGCCGCGCGCGGAACTCTCACTGACCTGGTGGAACCGGTCGAAAACCCGCTCCAGCTCCCCCTCCGGGATCCCGACCCCCGTGTCGGCGACGGTGAGCACCAGCTGCCCGCCGGTCGAGTCGAGCCGCACCGACACCGACCCGGACCGGGTGAACCGCACCGCGTTCGACACCAGATTGAGCACGATCTTGGCCCACATCTCCCGGTCCACCAGCACCGTGCGCGGCGGACCGACCCGCACCTCCAACGCCACACCCGCGCTCTGCGCCGCCGAACGGAACATGCTGGCGCACTCGGCGGTCAACGTCGCCACATCGGTCGGCTCCGGGCGGGCGCGCAGCTGGTCGGCCTCCGCGCGGGCCACGTCCAGCAGCGTGTCCACCAGCCGCCGCAGCCGCAGCGCCGCCCGGTGCGCGGTCGCCATCGCCGACCGGTGCGGCTCGGGCAGCAAACCGGCGTCCAACACCGTCCGCAGCGGACCGAGCAACAAGGTCAGCGGGGTACGGAACTCGTGGCTGACGTTCTGGAAGAACCGGGTCTTCGCCGCGTCCAACTCGGCCAGCGCGGTCGCCCGCGCCCGCTCCTCGGCATAGGCCAACGCATCGGTCAACGCGGTCGACACATGGCTGGCGACCAGGTCGGCGAACGCCCGGTACGGGCCGTCCAGCTCCCGGTACGGGCTGACACCGAGCACCAGCGCCCCCACCGGGCGGACACGACCGAACGCCTGCAACGGCAGCACCAGCGCCCGCTCCACCGGCGCGTCCCCGACCCCGCCGCCGAGACGGCCGCGGGCACCGGGGAACCGCGCGGCCAGGTCGGCGACCTCCACCGGCTGACCGTGCTCGACCAGATCGGCGATCTCCGCGAGCCCGGGCCGGACCCGCTCGGTCTCCCCCGCGCCCGTGGCCGCCACCAGCGTCAACGCGCCGTCGAGGCCCGGACCGTCACGCAGGTAGGCCAGCGCCAACGGCACGTCGTCCGGACTGCCGGCCAGCACCTCCACCGCCGCCCGGCAGGCATCCGCCGCGGTCTCGGCCGCGGTCGTGGACAGCTCACCGAACGCCCGCAACGTCGCCATCCGCCGATCGCCGAGCACCCGCTCGGTCACATCGGTGGTCGCGACGAACACACCGGCGACCGCACCGTCCTCCCCGCACACCGGACTGTAGGAGAACGTCCAGTACGTCTCCTCGAGGTAGCCGTTGCGACGCAACAGCAACAGCCGGTTCTCCGCATAGGTGGCGCCCCCGCCGTCGAGCACCCGCCGGGCCATCGGCCCCAGCTCGTCCCACACCTCCGCCCAGCACTCCGCCCCCGGCTGCCCGATCGCCTCCGGGTACTTCGCACCGAGCAGCGGGGCGTAGGCGTCGTTGAAGATCTGCACCAGGTCACGACCCCACCACAGCAGCATCGGGATCTCCGACGGCAACACCGTGCGGATCGCCGCACACAACTCGTCCGACCAGGTGTCCACCGGGCCCAGCGCGGTCGCCGACCAGTCCTTCACCCGCAACGCGGCACGCGTCTCACCCGGACCGTCGAACAGGGAGCGCAGGCGGGTTGGGCCATCGACCATACAGAGTGCTCCAAGCAAACATCGCATGACAGTGTTCGCTCGGCTGCGCTCTCAACCGGCTGTGAGAGCTGCATCCTATGACCCGGCCCGGCCGCCGCCGGCAGGACCTCCCGTTCGGCGCGCCGAACTCAACGGTTGAGCGCCGAGGCCACCCGGTGCAGGTTGCGGCCCATCAACCCGGCCGTCTGGTGCGCCCAGTCGTGCCCGTGGTCGGTGTCGGTGTAGTTCGGGCCCGGCCCCGGACCCATGTTCCAGTACACCCACGCCTGCCCGGGGATCGTGTAGCCGATGTCGACCAGCGCGCCGCTCACCTCGCTGATCACGTGGTGCGCGCCGTCCTCGTTGCCCGTCACCACCACACCGGCCACCCGGTCGTAGGCCACCGGGCGGTCGTCGTCACCGGTCTCGGACAGCATGGCGTCCATCCGCTCCAGCACCCGCTGCGCGAGCGACGACGGACGCCCCAACCACGTCGGCGTCGCCACGATCAGGATCTCCGACCGGAGCAGCCGCTCGTGGATCGTGGGCCAGTAGTCGTCCGGGTCCCCCAGATCGGTCTGCACACCCGGCGCGACCATGTGATCGACGATACGGACCGTGTCGACCGCGACGTCGAGGTTCCGGAGCTCCTTGGCGACGACGTCGGCGAGCAGCTGGGTGTTCGACTGCTCGGGCGACTTCTTCAGACTGCAGTTCAGGATCGTGGCTCGCATCCGGGAGGCGTAGCCGCCGCCCACCCGGCCAAACAGCGTTTTCGCGCCGATCGCCGCGGGTAGCCCCGGGTCAAGGAGGACTGCGATGAGCTCGATAACCGACCTCGGGGCCGACAAGCCGGCCACCCAGAAGTCGACGGCCGACCTCGTGAACGACCTGACCAGCCAGTTCAGCCACCTCGCCCGCACCGAGATCCGCCTCGCCGTGCGAGAGGTCCAGCACAAGGCCAAACACGCCGGCATCGGCGCCGCCGGATTCGGCGTGGCCGGCGTGCTGGCCCTCTACGGCCTCGGAGTGGTGCTCGCCGGACTCGTGCTGCTGCTCGCCATGGCCCTGCCCGCCTGGGTCGCGGCGATGATCGTCGCCGGCGCCGTCTTCGTCCTCGCCGGGATCGCCGCGCTGGTCGGGCGCCGGCAGCTCCGCAAGGGCTCGCCGATGCCCTCCGACGCGGTGGACAGCGCCAAGGAGGACGTCCACGTGGTCAAGGAGGCGGCGAAGCGATGACCGACCCCAGCCCTGCCGACCGGATGGCGATGCCCGGCGGTGAACCCACCGACGAGGACCTGCGCCACGACGTGGAACTGACCCGCGAGGAACTGGCCCGCACCGTCGCCGCGCTCAGCGAGAAGGCCGACGTGAAGGGCCGCGTACGGGCCGAGGCCCACCGCCGCGCCGAGGCCGTGCAGACCCGCGGCGACCAACTCGTCGGCAAACTGCCCGACCCGGTCGCCACCAAGGTCGCACCCGCCTGGCACACCATGTCGCACCGGCCCGCGATCCCCCTCGGCAGCCTGGCCGCCCTGCTCGCCGCACTGCTGGTGTGGCTCAAGGTACGCAAGCACTGACGGCTCACCGGTGGTCGCGGAGCCAACGCTTCGCCGACTTCGCGGCACGCTTGAGGGCCGACCGCTCACCCAGGTAGTCCCCGGCGATCCCCACGATCGGAAGCATGCCGAGCGCCTGATGATAGAACCGGCCGTGCGGCCGCTTCTCCAACTCCTCGTAGACCGCGAACAACATGCGGCCCTGACGCCACAACCACCTCGCCGCCGGCTTCAACCCCATCCGCCGCCCCGCCGCCGGCTCCACCGGCCGGGCCGACGACCCCGTCAGCCGTTCGACCTCGGCGTCATCGGCCCGGTCGACGGCTCCCTCGTCGCCGTGACCGGCGGCGACCGCCGGGTCCAGATCCCGATCGAACAGCACCGCGGCCAGCAGCCGAACCTGCGTCGCCCGATCGACGACACCGTGCTCCGCGGCGATCGCGCACAACAGCAGACCCTGCCCGGCCGACCCGAGGATGTCCTGCAGCGGCAACCGGTCACCCAGCGCGCCCGCCAACCCGGTCACCGACGCGGCCAACGCGGTCACCCGACCGACCCGACTCACCCACCAGTGCGTCCGCTCGTCCACGTCCAACCGCGACCAGCCCGCCGACCCCGGCCACCGCACCTGCTCCAACCTGGCCTTCGCCCGGTCGAGCACCCCGTGATCGATCTCGCCGTCGTCACGGGCCACCTCCAGATCGAGAGGCTCGTCGGTGTCCCGCAGCCGCCCCAGCATCGGCCCACAACCACGGACGAACCTGCGCAGCACCGCCGCGACCCGCTCGTCGCTGACGACCTCGCCCGATCTCCCGGCCACGGAACCACGGTCCCAGCAAACCCGGCGGCCCGCTCAACGGAGCAGCTCGGCCACCGGATCCCGACGCAACCGCTGAGCGCGGTCGAAATCCCGCAGCCGCGCCGCGCTCACCGCCCGCGCGGTGAGCCGAGGACCCAGCCGGCCGGCCTTGACGAACACCCGCGAACCCGCGACCAACACCACCGTCGACACCACCCGCGCCGCCCGGGCCAGCGCGACCACCGCGACCGGATCCACCCGGTCCCGCGGACACCGCCGACGCCACCACCGCCGCCACGGCGACTTCCCCGCCGCGAGCAACTCCACACCACCCGCCACGTCCGCGAACGCCCGCTCGAACCCCGCCACCACCGACGGGTCACCGGAGTCCAGGTAGTAGAACCCCCGCTCGGCCCCACCCACCGCCTCCGCGACCTCCCGCACCATGCCCAGGTCGGCCACCGAACCGCCGTCGGCCAGCAGCCCCGCCACCGCGGCCACCGCCGCCGGCACCCCGCCGGCCACCTCCGCCACCACGTCCACCTCGGGTTCGGACAGCCCGGGCACCACCGCCCGCACCAGCCTCTCCGTCGCAGCCCGGTCCAACGGCTCGACACCGACCACCCGGAACGGCGCCGGCCAGTCCCCGTTCGGCGACGTGACCAGAACGTGCACCAGGTCCCGGTCCAGCAACGCCGGCCACAACGCGTCCCGAACCGACCGGTAGTCCACAGCACCGTCCACCACCAGCAGCGACGGGCCACGCGGCCGGGTCAACACCGTCAACTGGTCCTCGGCGAACCGCGCCGGACTCGACCACCGCACATGCGTCCACCGCCCCCGGTTCCGCCGCACGAACCGCGCCGCCAGCGCCGACGCCCCCACCCCCGGCGGCCCCACCACAGCCACCGCCGGACGCGGAACCCCGAACGCCGCGGCCAACCCCGCCAACTCCCGGTCCCGACCGACCAGCTCCACCGGCTCCGGCGGCCGGTGCCGCACCCGGTTCGCCCGCACCCGGTGCTCCCCCGACCCGTCCACCGCCGCCACCAGCCGACGCTCCGCCTCCGCCAGCCCGACACCGGTCAGGTCCAGCGCCGCCAGATGCCCCAACACCGCCGGGTACGGCGCCGGCCGCGGATCGACGTGGACCGGAACCACCCGCGTGCCCAGCGCGTTCGCGACCGAGACCGCCGCCCGCAGAAACCCCACCCCCGACCGCGACAACACGACCACCACCAGCCCGGCCGCACGCACCTCCCGCTCGAGCACCTGCCGCACGTCGAGCAGGTCACCCAACCCGTCCTGCAACACCGCCACCGACCGGCCGCCGGCACGCAGCACCCCCGCGACCCACACCGCCCACGCCTCGTCCACCCGCGCGTCGACGACCAGCACGTCGTGCCGCCCGGCCGCTGGGTACCCGGGCTCACTCACGCCACGGATCGTGCCACGCGCCACGTTCCACCCGGCCGCCGGAGTGTCCGCCTTGCCCTACCCACGCCAGTCCGTTTGGGTATCACCCGGTCGTGCAAACCCGAACGGGTGGAAGCGGAGCGGGGAAATGGACGTTGACGAACTGGTCGCTGGCCGGTACCGGCTGACCGAGCGGCTGGGTGGCGGCGGCATGGGCGTGGTCTGGCAGGCCCACGACGAACGGCTGCGCCGCACCGTCGCCATCAAGGAAGTGATCCTGCCACCAGCTCTGGACGACACCCGGCTCGAGGAGATCCGGCGGCGCACCATGCGCGAGGGCCGCATCGCCGCCAAGCTCACCCACCCGCAGCTCATCGCCGTCTACGACGTCATCGAGGACGACGGCCGCCCGTTCATCGTGATGGAGTACCTGCCCTCCACCAGCCTCTCCCGGCTACTCGCCGACCGCGGCACCCTGCCACCCGAGGAGGTCGCCCGAATCGGCGCCGGATCCGCCGCCGCCCTGGCCTCCGCACACGCCGCCGGCGTCGTACACCGCGACGTCAAACCCGCGAACATCCTCGTCGGCGAGGACGGAACGGTGAAGATCACCGACTTCGGCGTGTCCCGCGTCGTCGAGGACGTCACCGGAACCACCACCGGCACGTTCGTCGGCACCCCCGCCTACCTCGCCCCCGAGGTCGCCCAGGGCCGCGAGGTCACCTTCGCCGGCGACGTCTACTCCCTCGGCGCCACCCTCTACACCGCCGTCGAAGGCACCCCACCCGCCGGCAAGAGCGACAACCCCATGCTCCTGCTGCACCGCATCGCCTCCGGCGACGTGGTCCCACCCACCCAGGCCGGCCCACTCACCGGCATCATCCTGCGCCTGCTCAGCACCGACCCCGACCAACGGCCCACCATGGAACAGGCCCGCGCCGAACTCGCCGAACTCACCGGCGGCACACCCGAGCCTGTGCCCGAACCCGCTCCCGCGCCACCCGCACCGCCACCCGCACCGCCGCCAGCAGCGCCCGCACCGGAGCCGACACCCCCGGCGCCGCCGGGGAAACGACACCGCGGCGTCCTCGCGCTCGCGGCCCTCTTCGTCGTCGTGGCCGTCGCCACCACCCTGATCGTGCTCGCCACCACCGACGACCCCCCACCCGACGACAACGCCGCCCCACCCCCCGCCGCCGACTCCACCACCACCATGCCGTCCACAGAGAACACCACGACCACGACGGAACC
>DATABL010000200.1:0-30084 GCA_036259595.1 Actinophytocola sp. | reverse complement strand
GCCACTTCGGGGGTGTGGTTCGCGGCGGCGTAGTGGATGCGCAGTTTGTGTCCGGCGACCGCGTGGCGGACCTCGGCCATATATCGATCGCAGTGCGCGTGCACGCCATCTGCCTGGAACGTCTGGTGCCACACGTGTCGTGAACCGACCCGAACGACGACATTGTGAAATGAGTCACGACGTGACCTGGGCTCGCAAATACTCCGCCCCAAGGCGAACCCCACCGTAATTCGAAGCACTAACCGTACACGCTCGTAGGTCAGCTATGCCGCGAATCTATGTCACGAGACAGCCGACCAGGCCGTTACCGATGGAAACGGCCTGGTCAGCATATGTAGCCCCGACGGGATTTGAACCCGCGCTACCGCCTTGAGAGGGCGGCGTCCTAGGCCGCTAGACGACGGGGCCAGGAACAGAGTGAACGTTATCAGAGATCGATTTCGTTCTCTCCGCTGGGGTACCAGGACTCGAACCTAGACTAACTGAACCAGAATCAGTCGTGCTGCCGATTACACCATACCCCACCGACACCCTGGATCCCGCGGGCCGTCGTCGCCGCCGGCTCGCTGTTCCTCAGTGCCGGGAAGAGATGTTAGACCACAGCTCCGCCGGGGCGGAAATCGGCTCCCCCGGTACGGGCATCGGGCTGGCCAGGGCGGGGGTCAGGTACTCGGTGACCAGCAGTTCCGGCAGGTCGGCGAGGCTCTCGATCATGTCGATCCCGGTTGCCGGGCGGGCGTCGTCCAGGGAGCGGTTCAGCCAGACGCCGTGCAGGCCGGCGTTGCGGGCGCCGAGGGCGTCCGCCTCCAGGAGGTCTCCCACGTGGAGCGTCTGCTCCGGCGCCACGTCCATCAGGGCGCAGGCCGTGTGGAAAATCACCGGATCGGGTTTGGCGGCGCCGAGTTCGCCCGCGATGAGGACCGTGTCGAAGAAGCGGCTGATCCCGAGGCGCTCGAGCTTGGTGCGCTGGTGCGCCCCTGAGGCGTTGGTCACCGCGGCCAGCTTGAGGCCCGCGGCCCGCAGCCAGTCCAGGCACGGCAGCGTGTCGTCGAACAGCCGCCAGGACGTCCGCAGCTGGGTGCTCCGGCGCCGCTCCAGGAGCGCCACGAGGTCGTCGTCGAGCAGCGCGCCCAGGTCGGCCATGAAGGCCTTCGTGCGGGCCCGGTGCATGTCCTCGTAGGCGAGATCGCCGGCGACCACCTTGGCCACGTGCTCGTCGGTCGTGCGCTGCCACCGCAGCCACATGTCGTCACGGCCGATCAGGTCCGACAGCGCCTTGCGGGCGGTCGCGGTGAAGTCGACGAGCGTGTCGTCGATGTCGAGGCAGATCGCGTGGATCGGGGCGGGCCGGTGCCCGGGGACGCCGCCGCGCGCCGGCCTGTGTTCGGCCGCGGAGGCGCCGGTCGGAAATGGCACGAGCCCAAAGGTCATCAGGAGAGGCTAAGCGTTGATCGCCCTCCGCCGATTCGGCTAAGGAGGTGATAGTGACTCTACTGACACGATTAAGTGACCGTGCCTCCACCGGAACCCGATTAAGCTGTATCGCTTGTTGTCAGCCTCGCGTTACCGGTGTGTCAGCTTCGTGCCCGACGCAACCGTTCGAGTGACCGCTCGCGGCCGAGCAGCTCCAGCGACTCGTACAGCGGCGGCGACACCGTCCGCCCGGTCGCGGCGACGCGCACCGGCCCGAACGCCTTGCGCGGCTTGAGCCCCAGTCCGTCGACGAGCGCGACCCGCAGCGCGTCCTCGATCGCCGGTGTGGTCCACTCCGAGAGCCCGTCCAGGGCGGCGATGCTCGCGTCGAGCACCGGCGCCGCGTTCTCGCCGAGCGTCTTCGCGGCCGCGGCGGGCTCGGGTGCGAACTCCTCCTCCGGCACGAACAGGAAACGCACCATCTCGACCGCGTCGGACAGCACGGTGACCCGCTCGCGCACGAGCGGACCGATCGCGGCGAGGGTCGCCAACTGCTCGTCGGAGGGATTCTCCGGAAGGAGTTTCGCGGACACCAGATAGGGCAGCACGCGATCGACGAAATCCTCCTCGGAAAGCCGCCGGATGTGCTCGCCGTTGATCGCCTCGGCCTTTTTCAGGTCGAACCGGGCGGGATTGGCGCTGACCCGGGAGACGTCGAACGCCTCGACCATCTCGGCCATGGTGAAGATGTCCCGGTCCTCGGCGATGGCCCAGCCGAGCAGCGCGAGGTAGTTCAGCATCCCCTCGGGCAGGAAGCCGCGCTCGCGGTAGTGGAACAGGTTGGACTCGGGGTCGCGCTTGGACAGCTTCTTGTTGCCCTCGCCGCGGACCAGCGGCAGGTGCCCGAACTCGGGCGTGAACGTGGTGACCCCGATCCGCCGCAGGGCGCCGTAGAGGGCGATCTGACGCGGTGTGGACGGCAGCAGGTCCTCACCGCGCAGCACGTGCGTGATGCCCATGAGGGCGTCGTCGACCGGGTTGGTCAGGGTGTAGAGCGGGGCGCCGTTCGCGCGCACCAGCACCGGGTCGGGCACGCTGCCGGTCTTGAACACGATGTCGCCGCGGACCAGGTCGGTGAACGCGACGTCCTCGTCTGGCATCCGCAGCCGCAGCACCGGCTCGCGGCCCTCGGCCCGCAGCTCCGCCTTCCGCTCGGCGGTCAGCTCCCGGTCGGCGTTGTCGTAGCCGAGCTTGGGGTCCTGGCCGGCCGCCCGCCGCCGCTGCTCGACCTCCTCGTTGCTGGAGAAGGACTCGTACAGCTCCCCCGCCTCGAGCAGCCGGCGCGCGATGTCGGCGTAGACCTCGGACCGCCCGCTCTGCCGGTAGGGCTCGTGCGGGCCGCCGACCTCGGGGCCCTCGTCCCAGTCGAGGTTCAGCCAGCGCAGCGCGTCGAGCAGCGCGCGGTGGCTGTCCTCGGAGTCGCGGGAGGCGTCGGTGTCCTCGATGCGGAAGACGAGCTTGCCGCCGTGGTGCCGGGCGAACGCCCAGTTGAACAGCATCGTCCGGATCAGTCCGACGTGCGGTGTTCCGGTCGGCGACGGCGAGAAGCGGGCCCGGACTGCGGCGGGCTGTGATGCAGTGCTCATGGTCCGATCAGGGTATTCGGCTTGACGGCGGCACGGTGCGGGGGCATGCTCAACTTATTCAACACACGGTGAAATCTCTCGGAGGGGTCATGGAGCGAACGACGTGCGTGATCGCCGGCGGCGGTCCGGCGGGGATGGTGCTCGGCCTGCTGCTCGCCCGCGGCGGCGTGGAGGTCCAGGTGCTGGAGAAGCACGGCGACTTCCTGCGTGACTTCCGCGGCGACACCGTGCACGCGTCGACCATCCGCCTGCTCGACGAGCTGGGTCTCGGCGACGAGTTCCGCAAGCTGCCGCAGAGCCGGCTGGACCAGCTCGCCTTCCCCGACCCGGCCGGCGGTGTCGCGGTGATCGGCGAGTTCACCCGGCTGCGTCCGCCGTACAACTACGTGGCCACGGTGCCGCAGTGGGACTTCCTCGACCTGCTGGCCGACGCGGCCAAGGAGGAGCCGACGTTCACGCTGCGGATGAACACGGAGGTGACCGAGCTGGTGCGGGACGGCGACCGGGTGATCGGCGTGCGGTACCGCACGAAGGACGGCGCCGAGGGTGAGATCCGCGCGGGCCTGACCGTGGCCTGCGACGGGCGCGGCTCGATCCTGCGCGACCAGGTCGGCCTGCGGGCACGCGAGTTCCCGGTCCCGTTCGACGTGTGGTGGTTCCGCCTGCCGCGCACCGAGGAGGGCGGCGAGGTCAGCGGCATCCAGGCGCACCTGAAGGGCCACGAGCTGCTGCTGCTCATCAACCGGGGCGACTACTACCAGGTGGCGTACTTCCTGAAGAAGGGCGAGGACGCGCGCCTGCGGGCGGAGGGGATCGAGCGCTTCCGGGAACGGGTCGCGGACATCGCTCCCGAGGTCGCCGACCGGGTGTCCACGATCGGGTCGATGGACGAGGTCAAGACACTGGACGTCCGGCTGAACCGGCTGCGCCGCTGGCACACCGACGGCCTGCTCCTGATCGGCGACGCGGCCCACGCGATGTCGCCGATCGGCGGGGTCGGCATCAACGTCGCGGTCCAGGACGCGGTCGCGACCGCCACCCTGCTGGCCGAGCCGCTGCGCCGGCGCCGGGTCGCCGCGTCCGAGCTGGCCCGGGTCCACCGCCGCCGGTGGCTCCCGACCGTCGTGACGCAGGGTCTGCAGCGCTTCCTGCAGCGGGTGGTGGTCGGCCCGGTGCTCTCCGGCCGGCGGACGACGTTCCCGAAGCCGCCGCTGGTGCTGACCAGGAAGTTCCCGGTGCTGCGCGCGATCCCGGCCTACCTGGTGGCGATCGGTCTGCGTCCGGAGCACGCCCCGGATTTCGCGCGTCGCCGCGCGGGCCGGTCCTAGGCCCAGGGATCGAGGGCGAGCTTGCCGTGGGTCCGGCCCGCTTCGAGTTCCCGCAGCACCGCCGGCCCCTCGGCCAGGGGACGAACGTGCGGGGTGCCGGGCGGGTCCGGGCCGAGGGCGATGAGTGCCTCGAGCTCGACGAGCAACGACCGGTAGAGGGACGGGGCCGCGGCCGCCAGCGCACCGATGTGCAGGCCCTTGATCTGGACCTGGTGGGTGAAGACCAGGTCGTGGGTGCTGAGGCCGGCGTCGCCGGAGGCGGCGCCGGCCTCAGCACGACGCGCCCGGTGAAGGGTGTGGTGACCGACAGGCTGACCTCGAAGGTGGCCCGGCCCACGGATTCCAGGACCAGGTCGACCCCGCCGGTCAACCGGGTGATCTCCGTGGCCAGGTCCGGGCGCCGGCTGTCCAGGACCTCGTCGGGACCGAGTGCCCTGACGGTGTCGTGCTTGGCTGGTGACGCCGTGGCGATCACGCGTAGTACCGCAACGACCTCGTGCTCACACCGCTGACCCGCGAGGCTTCGCTGATCTTCATGACTCAGCACTCGATGACGTTGACCGCGAGGCCGCCGCGGGCGGTCTCCTTGTACTTGACCTTCATGTCCTTGCCGGTCTCGCGCATGGTCTTGATGACCTTGTCCAGGGAGACGACCTGGTTGCCGTCGCCCTGCAGGGCCATCCGGGCCGCGTTGATCGCCTTCACCGAGGCCATCGCGTTGCGCTCGATGCACGGGATCTGCACCAGACCGCCGACCGGGTCGCAGGTCAGGCCCAGGTTGTGCTCCATGCCGATCTCGGCGGCGTTCTCCACCTGCTCGGGGGTGCCGCCGAGCACCTCGCACAGCGCGCCGGCGGCCATCGAGCACGCCGAGCCGACCTCGCCCTGGCAGCCGACCTCCGCGCCCGAGATCGACGCGGTCTCCTTGTAGATCACGCCGATCGCGCCGGCGGTCAGCAGGAAGCGGAGCACGCCGTCGGGGGTGGCGCCGGGCACGAACCGCGCGTAGTAGTGCAGCACCGACGGGATGATGCCGGCCGCGCCGTTCGTCGGCGCGGTCACCACCCGGCCCCCGGAGGCGTTCTCCTCGTTGACCGCGAGCGCGAACAGGTTCACCCAGTCCATCACCCGCAGCGGGTCGGTGGAGAACGGGTCGCCGGACAGCCGCTCGTACATCTCCTGGGCCCGGCGGCGCACCTTCAGCCCGCCGGGCAGCGTGCCCGGCTGGGAGCAGCCGCGGCGCACGCACTCCTGCATCACGTCCCAGATCCGGGCCAGGCCAGCGTGCACCTCCTCGCGCGGGCGCCAGGCGGTCTCGTTCGCCAGCATGATCTCGCTGACCGCGAGGCCGGTGCGCCGGCAGTGCGCCAGCAGCTCGGCGCCGGTGCGGAACGGGTGGTCGACCTCGGTGTCGTCGACCTTGATGCGGTCGGCGCCCTGGGCCTGCTCGTCCACCACGAAACCGCCGCCGACCGAGTAGTACGTGCGCTCGCGCGACCAGCCGTCGCCGGCGGCGGCGAACCGCATGCCGTTGGGGTGGAACGGCAGGCTCTTGCGGCGGTGCAGCACCAGGTCGTCGTCGCTGGCGAACGGGATCTCGTGCCGGCCCAGCAGGGCGAGCCGGCGGGTGGCGCGGATGCGTTCGACCCGGTCGGTGACGGTGTCGGTGTCGACGGTCTCCGGGTCCTCGCCCTCCAGGCCGAGCAGCACGGCCCGGTCGCTGCCGTGTCCGTGGCCGGTCGCGCCGAGTGAGCCGAACAGCTCCGCGCGCACCGACGTGGCCGAGCCCAGCAGCCCGTCGGCGTCGAGGCCGGCGACGAACGTGCGCGCGGCCCGCATCGGCCCGACCGTGTGCGAGCTGGACGGGCCGATCCCGATGCTGAACAGGTCGAAGACGCTGATCGTCACCCGAACTCCCTTGTCGCGTCGGCCAGCCACTCGGCCAGATACGGCGCGAACGACCCTCGTACCAGCACATGGTAGGTCGGTTCGGCGTCCACCTGCCGGAGGATCACCTGCGCCCTGGCCAGCAGGGTCTGCGCGCAGTGGCCGGGCGCGAACACGCTCGGGTGCAGGTCGATCGAGCAGCCCTTGGCCAGCACGTCCCGGGCGTGCGGGCCGGCGACCGACAGCGTGGTCCGGTTCGCCGAGACGTCCACGACCGACCCGTGCCCGTCGCCGATCCCCTGGCGCAGCAGGGTTTCGATCGCGGGCGCGTCGCCGGGCGGGCCGACGACGAGCCACTCGTCCGGGCCGAGCCACAGCACGTCGCGGCCCTCGACCGAGCCGACCCGGTTCGGGCCGGGGAGCGGGTGCGGGAAGGACGCCGCACGCAGGTCGACCATGGCGAGGAACGGCAGCTCGCGCACGAACGGGGCGGCGAAGGTCACACCGGCCAGCGGACTGCGCGGGAGTTCATCCGTCACGGCGGGTTCCCTCCGGGTCGTAGAAGACGGGCTCGGTCACGGTCGCCTCGATCGTGCGGTCGGACAGCGGCGCGTGCACCACCTGGCCGAGCCGGTCCCGGCCGGAGCGCAGCAGCGCCAGCGCGAACGTGCGACCGAGCGCGGCCGAGCGGTAACTCGACGTGACGTGCCCGATCATCGGCACCGGCGGGTCGAGCGGCGTGCCGGGGGCGACCAGCTGCGCGCCCTCCGGCAGCAGCGCGTCCGGGTCGACCGGCAGCAGGCCGACGAGCTGCTTGCGGTCCGGCCGGGCGGTGTCCGGGCGGCGCAGCGACCGCCTGCCGACGAACGACTTGCGCTTCGACACGATCCAGTCCATGCCGAGGTCCAGCGGGGTCACGGTGCCGTCGGTGTCCTGCCCGACGATCGGGTAGCCCTTCTCCGCGCGCAACACGTGCATGGTCTCGGTGCCGTACGGGGTGATCCCGAACTCCTCCCCCGCCGCCATCACCGCCTCCCACACCGCGAGGCCGTGCCAGCCGGCGACGTTGACCTCGTAGGCCAGCTCGCCGGAGAAGCTGATCCGCGCGATCCTGGCCGGCACCCCACGCACGGTGGTGTCCACGAAGGACATGAACGACGGCGGCAGCTCCGCGCCCAGCGCGCCGACCACCCGGCCGGAGAGCGGTCCGACGACGGCGATCGTGGCCCACTGCTCGGTGACCGAGGTGCAGTACACCCGCAGGTCGGGCCACTCGGTCTGCAGCCACTCCTCGAAGTGGTCGAGCACGGCGGCCGCGTTGCCGGTGGTGGTCGTGGCGAGGTAGCGGTCCCGGGCCAGGCGCAGCACGACGCCGTCGTCGAACACCATGCCGTCGGCGGTGCACATCATGCCGTAGCGCGCGGTGCCGACCGGGAGCTTGGCGAACGCGTTGGTGTACATGCGGTTCAGGAACTCGCCGGCGTCCGGGCCGACCAGCTCGATCTTGCCGAGCGTCGACGCGTCCTGCACGCCGACGCCCTCGCGGGCCGCCCGGCACTCGCGCAGCACGGCCTCGGTCATGGTCTCGCCGGGCAGCGGGTAGTACCAGGGGCGCCGCCACTGGCCGACGTTCTCGAACTGCGCGCCGCGAGCGACGTGCCAGGAGTGGATCGGGGTGACGCGGGCCGGGTCGTGCAGCGCGCCGCGGTCCCGGCCGGCGAGCAGGGCGAACGGGACCGGCGTGTAGGGCGGGCGGAACGTGGTCGGGCCGGGGGTGCCGGCGCCGAGGGCCTCCGCGAGCACGCCGAGGGTGGCCACGCCGCCGGTCTTGCCCTGGTCGTGGGCGGTGCCGATGGTGGTGTAGCGCTTGACGTGCTCGGCCGAGCGCATCCCGGCGCCGGTGGCGCGGAGCACGTCGGCGACCGTGGCGTCGCGCTGCGGGTCGACGAAGTGGGTGTCCCACGCGCCGTCCTCGGCCGGCACCGTCCACAGCGCGTGCACGGGGTCCAGCTCGCCGTTCGCCGAGCCGACGGACACGCAGGCCTGCCGGGAGGCGTCGGGCACGAACGCGGCCAGGGACTCGTCGTAGCGCAGGGTGCCGCCGGCCTGGCTGTGCAGGTGCACCACCGGGTTCCAGCCACCCGACACGGCCACCAGGTCACAGTGGACGGTCTCGGTGCGGCCGTCCGGACCACGCAGCAGCACCGAGGCGACCCGGGGCGTGCCGTCCGTGCCGGCGACCACCGTGCCGGACCGCACCGAGCCGCCGGCCGAGGCCACCACGCCGGCGAGCGCGGGCGGCTCCGGCCGGACGTCGGCGACCAGCACCTCCGCCCCGGACTCGAGCAGGTCCAGGGCGGTCGCGTAGGCGCTGTCGTTGGTGGTGCACACGACCGCGCGTTGGCCCGGCCGGACCGCGTACCGGTTCAGGTACGTGCGCACCGCCCCGGCGAGCATGACGCCGGGCCGGTCGTTGCCGGCGAACACCAGCGGCCGCTCGTGCGCGCCGGTCGCGAGCACCACCCGGCCGGCCCGCACGTGCCACAGCCGGCCGCCGCCGGGCCGGCGCTGGGCGATCGACAGGTAGTTGTGGTCGTAGTAGCCGAACACCGTGGCGCGGGTGAGGACCCTGGTCTCCGGGAACGACGCCAGCTCGGCGACCACGGTGTCCAGCCACTCCCAGGTGTCCGGGGCGGACAGCAGGGAGCCGCCGAGCTCGGGCTGCTCGTCGGCCAGGACCACCCGTGCCCCCGAGCGCCCGGCCTCGACCGCGGCCGCCAGCCCGGCCCGCCCGCCGCCCACGACCAGCACGTCGCAGTGCGCGTGCGTCTTGTCGTAGTAGCCGTCATTCGGGGCGACCAGCCGACCGCGGCCGGCCAGGGTCCTCGCGTCGAGCCCGTCGGTCAGCTCGACGGTGGTGGCCGGCAGCATCGGCTCCGGGCCGACCTGCACCAGGGCATTGGGCTCCTCGACGCCGGCGGCGACGATCCCGCGTGGACGGCCGAAGTGGATGCTCGGGCCGGCGAGCACCCCGTGGGCAAGCATGGCCGAGGCGAGGGTGTCGCCGCGGTACCCCGTGTGGGTGACACCGTCCACGCTGAACGTCAGCGGCGCGTTCCGGTCGATCCGCCCGCCGGCCGGGAGCCTCATGGGGCCTCCAGGAACTCGTGGGTCGCGGTGTCCCGCACGGCGCGGAACCACCGCCGGCACCCCGCCGTATGCACCCAGCGCTCGGCGAACGGGCCGCGCGGGTTGTCCCGGACGAACACGTACTCACCCCACTCGGCGTCGGACAGCGCGTCCGGGTCGGGCGGGTAGGCCACGTCGGCGGCCCCGCCGTAGGAGAACTCCACCTCGTCCCGCGGCCCGCACCAGGGGCAGGGAATCAGCAGCACCGGAAACCCCCGATCAGTGCGCGACCGCGGCCGCGCCGTGCTCGTCGACCAGCGCCCCGGTGGTGAACCGGTCCAAACCGAACGGTCTGTTCAGTTCGTGCGGCTCGCCGTGCGCGATCGTGTGCGCGTACACCCACCCCGACGCCGGGGTGGCCTTGAACCCGCCGGTCCCCCAGCCGCAGTTGACATACAGGCCCGGCACCGGGGTGGGCCCGACGATGGGCGAGGCGTCCGGGGAGGTGTCCACGATCCCGGCCCAGGTGCGCAGCACGTGCGCGTGCCCGAAGACCGGGAACAGCTCCAGCGCCGCCGCCAGCTGGTGCTCGACCACGTGCACCGAGCCGCGCTGGGCGTAGGAGTTGAACGGGTCGATGCCCGCACCCAGCACCAGCTCGCCCTTGTGCGCCTGGCTGACGTAGACGTGCACGTGGTTCGACATCACCACGCACGGGTGCACCGGCTCCAGCAGCTCCGAGACCAGCGCCTGCAGCGGGTGGCTCTGGATCGGCAGCCGCAGGCCGGCCAGCGACGCCAGCACCGACGAGTGCCCGGCCGACGCGAGCGCCACCGCCCCCGCGCGGATCGGCCCGCGGCTCGTGTTCACCCCGACCACCCGGTCCCCGTCGCGGACGAACCCGGTGACCTCGCAGCCCTGCACCAGGTCGACGCCGAGCCGGTCGGCGGCCCGCGCGTAGGCCCAGGCCACGTGGTCGTGCTTGGCGATCCCGCCGCGTGGTTGCAGGGTCGCGCCGAGCACGGGATACCGCACGTCGGGCGAGACGTCGACGATCGGGCAGAACTCCGCGACCTGCTCGGGGGTGAGCCACTCGGCGTCGACGCCGTTCAGCCGGTTGGCGTTGACCCGGCGCACGCCTTCACGCACGTCGCCGAGCGTGTGCGCGAGGTTGAGCACGCCACGCTGGCTGAACAGGATGTCGTAGTCGAGCTCGTCGGACAGGCCCTCCCAGAGCTTCATGGCATGCTCGTAGATCGCCGCGCTCTCGTCCCAGAGGTAGTTGGAACGGATGATCGTGGTGTTGCGCGCCATGTTCCCGCCGGCGAGCCAGCCCTTCTCCAGCACGACCACGTTGGTGATGCCGTGCTCGCGGGCCAGGTAGTACGCGGTCGCGAGCCCGTGCCCGCCGGCCCCGACGATGACCACGTCGTAGGACCACTTGGGCGACGGATTGCGCCACAACCAGTCCGGGTGCATCAATCCCCCAACTCGCGGCGGCGCCTGGTGACGTAGTCGGCCAGTTCCTCGCGGATCGCGTCGTCGAGTGGGGGCTGTTCGTACTCCGCCAGCTTCTTCCGGGCGATCTCCCCCGCCCGGGCGGCGGTGTCGTGCGCACCGCCCCGCGTCCAGCGTTCGTAGTTGTCGGAGCTGGACAGGAACGGGCGGTAGAAGCAGGTGCGGAACCGCTCCAGGGTGTGCGCGGCGCCGAGGAAGTGCCCGCCGTGCCCGACCTCGGCGTGCGCGTCGAACGCCAGCGACTCCTCGGTGATCTCGAGTGGACGGAACTCCTGCTGCAGCATCTCCAGCACCTGCATGTCGATGACGAACTTCTCGTACGAGGCCACCAGGCCGCCCTCGAGCCAGCCCGCGCTGTGCATCACCCAGTTGATGCCCGCGAGGAACGCCGGCAGCATGGTCATCAGGCCCTCGTAGGCGGCCTGCGCGTCCGGGGTCTGGCTGGAGGTCAGCCCGCCGCCGGAGCGCACCGGCAGGCCGAACCGGCGGGCGATCTGCCCGGTCGCGAGCAGGCCGACGGCCGATTCGGGGGTGCCGAAGCACGGCGAGCCGGACTGCATGTCGATGTTGGACAGGAACGACCCGAAGATCACCGGCGCGCCCGGCCGGATCAGCTGGGACAGCGCGATCCCGGTCAGCGCCTCGGCCATCTGCTGGGCCAGCGTGGCCGGGATCGACACCGGCGACATCGCGCCCATCAGCAGGAACGGGGTCAGCACCACCGGCTGGTTGGCCGCGCTGTACTCGAACTGGGCGTCCAGCATCCGGTCGTCCCAGCGCAGCGGCGAGTTGCAGTTGATGAGCGAGATCGTCGCCGGCGTCTCCTCGATGGCCGCCCGGCCGCCGAAGAGGATCTCGGTCATCCGGATCGTGTCGGCCGCGTTCACCGCCGACACGACGTTGCCCATGTAGAACTTGTCGGTCAGCGTCTGCAGCGCGTAGGTCATGTCGAGGTGCCGCGAGTCCAGCGGCGCGTCGTTCGGCTCGCAGATCACGCCGCCGGCCGTGTCGAGTGCGGGGAAGCTCTGGGCCAGCCGGGCGAAGTTCTCGAAGTCGGCCATCGACCCGTCCCGGCGCACCTCGCCCTCGCGCACGAACGGCGGCCCGTACACCCCGCCGAAGACCATGTGGTCGCCGCCGATGTGCACGTCGTTGGCGGGGTTGCGGGCCCGCACGCCGAACTCGCGCGGAGCCTTGGCGACCTGCTCCAGCAGGAAGTCCGGGTCGAACCGGACGTTGTCGTCCTCGACCCGCTGTCCCGCCTCGCGGAACAGGTCCAGCGCGCGGTCGGACATGAACTCGACGCCGATCTCCGAGACGATCCGACGCCAGCCGGAGTCGAGTGTCGCCATCGCGTCCGCGGACAGGATCTCGTAGTGCGGCAACTGGTTCCGGAACATCGCTCTCCCTTGACGTTCGGGCTCGCCGAATCTTACGCTCGTGTTATGGAACTTGGGTTCCATATGGTGGAACTATCGGGAGGTTCGGTGACCCCTCCGGCGGGGAGTCAGGCAGTCGACCGCGCGGGCACCCTGCTCGCCCTCATCGTCGAGTCCGGGGAGCGCACGTTCACCTCGCTGGTGGACGAGGTCGGGCTGGCCAAGTCGACGACGTCACGGCTGTTGCAGGCGCTGGAACGCAACCGCCTGGTACGCCGCGACCGTGCCGGCCTGTTCCGACCCGGCCCGCTGTTCGCCGTCTACGCCGCCCAGCACGACACCACCCAGGACCTGCTGGAGCTGTCCCAGCCGGTGCTCGACGAGCTCAGCGAGCACACCGGCGAGACGGTGAACCTGGCCGTGCCGCGCGGCACCGAGGTCGTGCAGATCGCCCAGGTCGACTCCGCCTACCTGCTCGGCGCCACCAACTGGCTCGACGTCTCGGTCCCGCCGCACTGCTCCGCGCTGGGCAAGGTCTTCTACGCCTTCCGCGCCCTGCCGTTGCCGGACGGCGACCTGCCCGAGTCGCCCCTCGGGCGCTCCCTGAGCGTGGCGCAACTCGAGGACGAGCTGGCCGAGGTGGCCCGGCGGGGCTGGGCGCTCACCTGGGAGGAGCTCGAGGAGGGCCTGGTCGCCGTCGCCGCGCCGGTGCACACCCGCGACGGGTCGGTGGTCGCCGCGGTCTCGGTGTCCGGGCCGACCGCCCGCATCTCCAAGCCGGACACCGCCCGCATCGGCTCCCGGCTGGTCGACGCCGCCCGGACGATCTCCGTTCAGCTCGGCTACAAGCCGGGACGACAACCCCCCGGATGAGAGATGAGGCCTCCCGTGAGACACCTTCGGTCAACCTCCAGAACCGTCACCTCAGGGGACCGTGACGCAACCCAGCCACAAGTACGTGACCAGGCCGAACACACACTCCCCCACGCCACCAACAGGGATGAATACGGGGAGGCGGGACAGTGAGCCCCGACGAGATCCTCAAGGCCCTGTACGACGAGACACTGGTCGGCAACGGCCCGCGTGTGCTGGAGCTGACCAACCTCGGGCTGGAGCAGGGGATGGCGCCCGAGACGATGCTGTTCGACGCGCTCATCCCGTCGCTGGAGGAGGTCGGCGCCCGGTTCGAGCGCGGTGACTTCTTCGTGCCCGAGATGCTCATCGCCGGCAAGGCCATGAGCGGCGCACTGGACGTGTTGCGTCCCCTGCTCGCCGAGACGGGCGCGGAGACGGCCGGCACGTTCCTGATGGGCACGGTCAAGGGCGACGTGCACGACATCGGCAAGAACCTGGTCAACATCATGCTGGAGGGCGCCGGCTTCCACGTGATCGACCTCGGCGTGCAGGTGGCGCCGGAGAAGTTCGTGGCCGCGATCCAGGAGCACAAGCCGGACGTGGTCGGTTTCTCCGCGTTCCTCACCACGACCATGCCGATGTTCAAGGCGAACATGAACGCGCTGCAGAAGGCCGGCCTGCGGGACCAGGTGATCGTGATGGTCGGCGGCGCGCCGGTCACCCAGGAGTACGCCGACGCGGTCGGCGCCGACGGCTACGCGGCGGACGCGTCCGCGGCGGTCAAGCGGGCCAAGGAGCTCATCCGGAAACGCCGCGTGGCGGCGACGGTCTGAACGGGACAGTCCCATGCACACAGTCATCTCCTCGCCGGGCCGGACCGTCACGATCGGCCCGGACCAGCCGTTCTGCGTGATCGGTGAGCGGATCAACCCGACCGGCCGGCCGAAGTTCCAGGAGAAGCTGCGGGCCGGCGACCTGTCGCGGATCGAGACCGACGTCGCCGAGCAGGTCGCCGGTGGCGCGATGGTGCTCGACGTCAACATGGGCGTGCCGCTCACCGACGAGGCCGAGCTGCTGACCAAGGCGGTGACCATGGTCCAGGGCCTCACCGACCTGCCGCTGGTGATCGACTCGTCGGTGGTCGAGGCCCTGGACGCGGCGCTGCGGGTCTACCAGGGCAAGCCGCTGGTGAACTCGGTGACCGGCGAGCAGGAGCGGCTCGACCAGATCCTCCCGCTGGTCAAGCGGCACGGCGCGGCGGTGATCGCGCTGCCCAACGAGGAGGACGAGATCCCGGACGACCCGCGCAAGCGGCTGGAGATCACCCGCAAGATCATCGACGTCGCGGTGGGGAGCTACGGGATTCCGCTGGAGGACATCGTGATCGATCCGCTGGCGATGCCGATCGGCGCGGACACCACGCTGGTGAACAAGACGCTGGAGGCGATCTGGCTGATCCGCGAGGAGTTCGGCGTGAACATGACGCTCGGCGCCGGCAACGTGTCGTTCGGCATGCCGGACCGGCACGCCCTCGGCGCCACGTTCCTGCCGATGGCCATGCACTGCGGGCTCACCTCGGCGATCATGGACGCGCGCTCGCCGGTGATGGTGGAGGCGGTGAAGGCGGCCGACCTGCTGCTGGGCAACGACGCGTGGGGCGCGAACTGGATTTCCGCGCACCGGGCGAAGCTGCGCGCCGCGACATGACCGACCGGGTGCGGATCTCCTTCGGTGACAAGGAGGTCCGGGTGCCCGCCGGCGTGAGCGTGTTCGACGCGGCCAGCTGGCACGGCATCGCGATCGACTCGACCTGCGGCGGGCACGGCACCTGTCGCAAGTGCCGGGTGCGGGTCGACGGCCCGGTCGAGGTGTCCACGTCGGACCCGCGCGCGTTCTCCGCCGACGAGCTGGCGGCCGGGTGGCGGCTGGCGTGCCTGGCGCGCGCCGAGTCCGACCTCGCGGTCGAGGTGCCGCCGCTGACCACCCGGCCCAAGGCGGCGATGGTCGGCGTCGGGCGCCAGGTGATCCTGCGGCCGGCGGTGCAGAAGCGGTGCGTGACGCTGGCCGAGCCGACGCTGGCCGACCAGCGGTCCGACGTGGAGCGCCTGCTGGACGCGCTGGACGACCTGGAGCCGTCGGTCGACCTGCTGGCCGTGCGGAACCTGCCGAAGGCCTTGCGAGAGAACGACTACACGGTCACCGCGGTGGTCGTGGACGACCGGCTGGTCGACGTCGAGCCGGGCGACACCTCGGGTGAGCGGTACGGGATCGCGTTCGACCTCGGCACCACCACGGTCGTGGCGACACTGCTGGACCTGGCCACCGGGACCCCGGCCGCGGTGGCGTCGATGCTCAACGCGCAGCAGCCGTTCGGCGCGGACGTGATCACCCGGATCAGCGCCACCATGCTCGACCCCGAGGCCCTGGGCCGGCTGACCGAGCGCGCACACGAGACGCTGTCCACGCTGGCCGCCGAGGTGTGTGCCGAGGCGGGGGTCGACCCGGTCCGGGTGTACGAGGTCGCACTGGCCGGCAACGCCACGATGACCCAGCTGGCACTGGGCATCGACCCGGAGCCGCTCGGCGTCGCGCCGTTCGTGGTGGCGACCCGCACACTCCCCCGCGTACTGGCCGCGGACCTGGGCGTGCGGGTGCACCCCGGCGCGCCCGCGTACACGTTCCCCGCGCTGGGCGCCTACGTCGGCGGCGACATCGTGGCCGGGATGCTCGCGTCCGGGATGGACCGGGACAAGCGCGTGCGGCTGTTCGTCGACGTCGGCACGAACTGCGAGATCGTGCTCGGCGACGGCCGGCGGCTGCTCGCCACCGCGGCGCCGGCCGGGCCGGCGTTCGAGGGCGCGGCGATCCGCTGCGGCATGCGGGCGGCGCCGGGCGCGGTCGAGGTGGTCGCGGTCGACGAGGACGGCGTGCGGCTCCAGGTGATCGATGACGTGGAACCGGCCGGGCTGTGCGGCTCCGGGCTCGTGGACGCGGTGGCCGAACTGGTCGGGATCGGGCTGCTGGACTCCTCCGGGCGGCTGATGGCGGTGGAGCACGCGCGGGAGAAGTTCCCGGCGCTGGCGGACCGGCTGTGCGAGGTCGCCGGCGAGCGGGTGTTCGTGCTGCACTGGCGCGACGCCGAGCCGGCGGTGTACCTGTCGCAGCGGGACGTGCGCGAGCTGCAGTTCGCGAAGGCGGCGATCGCGACCGGCTGGCGGCTGCTGGTCGAGGAGCTCGGCCTGGCCGAGGCGGACATCCAGCAGGTGCTGCTGGCCGGTTCGTTCGGCTCCTATCTCTCCCCCGCCAACGCCGTCCGGATCGGGCTGGTGCCGAGGATCCCGGTGCTGCGGATCGTCAGCGCGGGCAACGTCGCCGGCGAGGGCGCGAAGATGGCACTGCTGTCGATGCGGGAGCGGGTCGGTGCCGAGGCGCTGCTGGAGGAGGTGCGCTATGTCGAGCTCTCCGACCGGCCGGACTTCAACGACCGGTTCATCGACCAGCTCGCCTTCCCGGCCTGAGACCGCGGTCGTCGCCTGCGGGGCGCTCGCCACGCACGTCGACCGGATCGCCGTCCGAAACGGCTGGCCGGTGCACGTCCACCCGCTGCCGCCGTTGCTGCACAACAGACCCGAGCGTATCGCGGTCGAAGTGGACGCGGCACTCGACGAGCTGGCCGGGTACGCGCGGGTCGCCGTGGCGTTCGCCGACTGCGGCACCTACGGCGCGCTCGACGAGCTGTGCGCGCGCCGCGGCGTGGCCCGGCTCGGCGGCGCGCACTGCTACGACGTCTTCGCCGGGGTGGAGCGGATTCGCACGCTGCTGGCGGCCGAGCCGGGGACCTACGTGCTGACCGACTTCCTCGTCCGCTCGTTCCGCCGCACGGTCGTCGCCGAGCTCGGCCTGGACCGCCACCCCGAACTGCGCGACGACTACTTCCGGCACTACCGCCGCGTGGTCTGGCTCGCGCAGCGGCCCACCGAGGCCCTGCACGCCCGGGCCGCCGACGCCGCGATCGTGCTCGGCCTCCCGCTGGAGGTGGTCGACGTGGGCGAGGGTGGCCTGGAGCGCGAACTGGCCGTGCTTATCGGCCCGTCCGCCAGCGTTCCGCCTCCGCCAGCTGGTTGAACGTGTACACGTGCAGCCCGACCACCGACAGGTCCGGTGTGGACAGTTCGGGTGTCACCTTGGCCAGCAACGCGTCCGGTGAGTAGGTCGTGGCGATCCGCGCGAACCAGGACAGGTGCCGGCCGAGGAACCGCGCCGACTCCGCCACGCCGATCTTGCCCGCCATCGACAGCAGCTTCGTCCGCGCCACCGGCCCGGCGAGCCCGATCCGGATCGGCAGGTCGACCCCGCGGCGCCGCACCCGCCGCACCCAGGCGGTGAGCACGGCCGCGTCGAAGCACAGGTTCGACACGATGTAGGTGGCATGGGTTCGCTTGTCCCACATGGCCTGCACCACGATGTCGTCGTCGATCGACGGGTGGCTCTGCGGGTACCCGGTGATGCCGACGTGCCGGAACGGCCGGCCCAGCGCGGTCAGCTCGGCCAGCAGCGGCAGCGCGCCGTGGTACCGCCCGGCCGGCGGGTCGGCGTCGCCGGCGGGCACGAACACGTCGTCCACGCCGGCCCGCACGAGCCGTTCGACGATCTCCTTGAGGTGCACGTCGTCCACCACGAGCCGGGCCGACACGTGCGGCACGACCCGGTATCCGCGCGCGGCGAGGCTCTCCGCGAGCGCGAGCGTGGGACCGAGGCCCTTGACCGGCGAGGCGGTGATCGTGACCGGCACCGTGAGCGGCACCGACTCGACGACACGCTCCTCGACCGAGGGCGTGGGAATGATCTCGTAGCGGACGGCCCGCGACCAGTCGTCGTTGCGCATAGCCAAACTCGATTCGTCATACGCAATCGCCTGCTGCGAGGGTAACTCCGGCGCGAACCCCGGACAAGCGTTTGGCAGAGCGCTTATAGTTTCGCCATGAGCAACACCGGGACGAGCAACAAGGAGGCCGGCACCGGCGTGCAGTCCGTCGATCGCGCGATCAGCGTGCTGGAGATCCTGGCGCGGCAGGGCGAGGCCGGGGTCAGCGAGGTCGCCACCGAGATCGAGGTGCACAAGTCCACCGCGTTCCGCCTGCTCAACGCGCTGGAGACGCGCGGGCTCGTGGAGCAGGCCGAGGACCGGGGCAAGTACCGCCTCGGCTTCGGCATCGTGCGGCTCGCCGGCGCGGTGTCCGGTGGCATGGACGTCACCCGGCACAGCCGCCCGGTGTGCGAGCGGCTCGCCCGCGAGCTCGGCGAGACGGTGAACATCGCGGTCGGCGAGTCCTACTACGCGGTGAACCTCGACCAGGTGCGCGGCCACGCCGCGGTCACCGCGCACAACTGGGTCGGCCGCCTCACCCCGCTGCACGCCACCTCCAGCGGCAAGGTCCTGCTCGCCTACCGCAGCGAGAAGCGGCGCGCGGAGCTGGTGGCGCGCGGGATGGAACCCTTCACCCCGCACACGGTCACCACGCGCCGCCAGCTCGCCGACCACCTGGCCGCCGTGCACGAGCGCGGCTACGCGGTGGCCACCGAGGAGTACGAGCTCGGCCTGAACGCCATCGCCGCCCCGATCCGCGGCCACGACGGCAAGGTGTTCGCCGCGGTCAGCGCGTCCGGCCCGGCCTACCGGCTGACCGAGACCCTGATGCACGAGCAGGCGCCGACACTGGTCCACGGCGCCGACGAGATCAGCCGCCGCCTGGGCTACCTGGGCTGACGCGTGGACACCGCGAGACCGCTCGCTGCCTCGGGCTGCTGGCCGTCGGGCCGGCGTTCCCCATGCACGTGGCCGCGTTCGGCCCGCCGGGAACCGACGACCTGACCGCGGCCCTGCCCGCGGTGGTGGCGGCGCTCGCGCTGGTGGTCTGGCACCGCGCCTGGGCGTGGCTCCTGCTGGCCGGCGCCCTGTGCGCGGTGCCGGTCGCCGTACACGCCGCGTTCGGCGGCGGGCAGGACCCGCTCGTGCTCACGCTCTCCGCGTGCGTTCCGCCGCTCGCGCTCGTCGGCGTCCTCGGCGCGGTGACGCTGGTGTCGCAGGCCGGGCGTCCGGAGGCCGGTGCCGCACTCGCCGGCACCGCGATGGTGATGTGGCTGACCGGGCCGCGGGTGTCGACCGCGATCGTGGTGGCCCTCGACGTCCCGACCGCCGTGCTGACCGTGGCGTTGGTCGTGGGCGCGATCATCGGGTCCGTCGCCGCGGTGACCACCAGGCCGCCGGCCAACACCGCGCCACCCTGGCGCGTGACCGCCGTCGCCGTGGTCGCGGTGCTCGCTCCTCCGCTGCTCAGCGGCCGTTGGCGCCGAGTTCGCGCCGCGGGCCGCCGCGCCCGCGGTGCTCGTCGGTCTGACGACCCCGTTCGCCCACGCTCCGGTCGCGCTGTTCCTCGACGGCTCGGACTACCCGGATCTGCTGGGCGTGGTCGTGGTCGGCGGCCTCGTCGTCGCCGCGTTCGCGTTGCTCGGGCTCGGCCGGGCGTTCCGGGCCGGTGTCACGCCTCCGGCGGGTGAGCCAGACCTTGGCGGAACGCGTACGTGACGGCCTGGGCCCGGTCGCGCAGGCCCGCCTTGGCGAACAGGTTGTTGATGTGGGTCTTCACCGTCGCCTGCGTGATGTGCAGGTGCGCGGCGATCTCCGCGTTGGACCGGCCGTCGGCGATCAGCCGCAGCACGTCGACCTCGCGGGGGGTCAGCCCGTGGTCGCCCCGCCGCTCCCCCGGCGACACGGCGTCGACGAGCCGGCGCTGCACGGCCGGGTCGAAGTGCGCGTCGCCGCGGCGGACCGAGGCGATGGCCTCGGCGATCTCGGCGCCGCGGGAGTCCTTGGTGAGGTAGCCGCGCGCCCCGGCGCGCAGGGCGGCGAACACCGACTCGTCGTCGGCGTAGGTGGTGAGCACGACGACCTGGGTGTCCGGGAAGCCGGCGCGGATCCGGCGGGTCGCCTCCACGCCGTCCATCCTCGGCATCCGCAGGTCCATCAGCACCACGTCCGGCCGATGCAGGGCCACCAGCCGCAGCGCGTCCGCACCGTCCACACCGGACGCGACGACGTCCACGTCGGACAGCAGGCCGAGGATCAGCTCCAGCCCCTCGCGCACCACGGTCTGGTCGTCGACGACCACCACGCGGCAGGTCATGACGCCGGCATGCGCAGCAGCACGCGGAAGCCCGAGCCCTCGGGCCCGGCGTCGAGGCTGCCGCCGATCAGTTCGGCGCGCTCGCGCATGCCGACCAGGCCGTAGCCACGGCCCCCGAGGCTGGGCAGCACGTCGTCGCCACCGCCGGTGTTCCGCACGTCGAGCTCGCACCCGGTCTCCCGGCAACACAGGCGGATGGTGACCGCGGCGTGCGGGGCGTGCTTGTGCACGTTGGTGAGCGCCTCCTGCGCGGTGCGCACCACCGCGAGACCGGCCTCGGGGGCGAGTGCCTCGGGGTCGCCGTCCACGGTCAGCTCGCACGGGTTCCCCGTGGTGGCACGGAACTTCTCGACCAGACCGGCCAGCTCCGCGGCTAGCGGACGCTGCTCGCCGCGCAGTGCGGCGACCGCCCGCTTGGTCTCGTCGAGTCCCGCGCGGGCGAGGTCGCCGGCCTGCCGCACGCGGGCGAGGATCTGCTCCCGGTCGGCGTCGTGCTCCAACAGCATCCGGGTGCCTTCGAGGTGGACCACCTGCGCGGCAAGGGAATGGGCGAGGATGTCGTGCATCTCCCGGGCCATCCGCTGCCGCTCGGCGAGCACCGCCTCCCCCGCCCTGGCGCTGGCGATGGCCGCGGTCTGCCGCTTGGTGGTGGCCAGGTTGTTGAGGATCGCGGCGAAGTACACCGACCAGCCCAGCGCCGCGCCGATCCCGCCGATCGCCCCGGGCTCCAGGTCGATCGCGATCGAGGTGAGGACGAAGCCGCCGGCGGTGAACACGGTGAGCACGAGCGCCTGCCAGAGCCGCATCCGGAACGGCGCCAGCCAGGTGACGGCGAACAGCAGGGTCGAGCCCGAGAACTCCACGAGCCAGTGCGCCGACAGCCCGAGCACCATCGTGGCCACGAGCAGCGGGACGGGCCACCGCTCCCACCGCAGCACGACGAGCCAGCACCCGAGGCCGGCGAGGAAGAGCCCGCCGACGACGAGCGCGTCGGCCCAGCCGCCGTCCTGGGCCGCGGGGACGACGCCGCCGACGAGCCCGTAGAGGAAGTAGACGGCGACCAGGACCTGGAGGGGCCTGGCCCACCACGGTCGTGCCGGTCCTGCCATGGTCCGGACCGTACCGCGCTGGTTCGAGGCGCGCCTCCACCCACGGGTGGGCATGGGTTCCACTCCCGCTCCCAAGACCCGCGGCCCGTTCCGCGCGACCGTGGACGCATGATTTCCGTGACAGCGTTGAGCAAGTCGTTCGGCAGGGTGCGGGCGGTGCACGACCTCACCTTCGAGGTGTCCCCCGGAAAGGTGACGGGTTTCCTCGGCCCGAACGGGGCCGGGAAGACGACCACGCTGCGGATGCTCCTCGGCCTGGTCCGCCCCGACTCGGGCACCGCGCTGATCCACGGCACCCCCTACGCCGAGCTGCCGTCGCCGGTCGGCACGGTGGGTGCGGTGCTCGAGTCGACCGCGTTCCACCCCGGACGCACGGGCCGGCTGCACCTGGAGGCCCTGTGCCTGGCGGCGCGGATCCCGGACCGCCGGATCGCGGAGGTGCTGGCCGACGTCGATCTCCTTGCCGCCGCGGACCGGCGGGTGGGCGGTTACTCGCTCGGCATGCGCCAGCGGCTGGCCCTGGCCTCCGCGCTGCTCGGCGACCCGGCGGTGCTGGTCCTCGACGAGCCGGCGAACGGACTGGACCCCGAGGGCATCCACTGGCTGCGCGGCTACCTGCGCGCGCACGCCGCGGCGGGCCGGACCGTCCTGGTGTCCAGCCACACGCTGACCGAGCTGTCGTTGATGGCCGACGACGTGATCGTCATCAACGAGGGGCGACTCGTGGCCGAGCTGCCCGCCACCGCCGACCTGGAAGACCAGTACCTCACCGCCATCCGGAGCTCCCGATGACCGCACTCACCGCACTGATCGCCGCCGACCTGCGCAAGGTGACGGCGACGAGATCCACCTGGCTGCTGGTGGCGCTGGCCGGCGTGTTCTGCGCCGGGTTCGTCGCGCTCGAGGTCCTCGTGTACGACGTCGACGTCGTGTCCGTCTACAGCATGGCCGGGCAGGGCTACCTGGTGGCGATGATCGTCGGCATCCTGATGGTGGCCGGCGAGTACCGCCACCGGACGATGACGTGGGCGTTCCTGGTCACCCCGCGCCGCGGGCGGGTGATCACGGCCAAGCTCGTCGCCGGCGGCGTGGTGGGCCTCGCGATCGGTGTCCTCGCGGCCGTGGTGACCGTGCCGCTGGCGGTGATCCTGCTGTCCCTGGAGGGCACTCCGCTGTTCGCGCCCGAGGTTCCGCTCGCGCTGCTCGGCGCGGTCGGGGGAACGGCGTTGTGGTGTGTGTTCGGCGCCTCGGTGGGTGCCCTGGTACGCAACCAGGCCGCGGCGGTCGCGGTGGCCCTGGTCTGGACGTTCTACGTGGAGTGGTTCCTGGTGATGCTGGTGCCGGCGGTAGGGCGCTGGACCCCGTCGGGCGCGGCCAGGGCGGCGAGCGGCTGGACGCGTGCTGACCTGCCCGTTCCCGGCGAGCTCCTGCCGATGTGGGCCGGTGCCCTGGTGTTCCTGGGCTACGCGGTCGTCGCGGCGGCCCTGGCCCAGACCACCACCAGGCGCGACGTGACGTGACTTTTTCGCCGTGGCGGGGGTTTTCTCCTGCCCGGGCCGGGTACACGGGGTGCACCGGCTCGGGCAGGAGTCGTGGCCCGGCCACGGACGTGTGGAGGCCGCCATGCTCAGTCATCACGAGGACCGCCATCTCAGAGCGATCGAGCAGTGGTTCGAGGCCGACGATCCGGCGCTGGCCCGGATGTTCCGCACCCACGAGCAACCGGCGAAACTCCACCAGCGCAAGGCGGCCCGCGTCGCCGTGGGCTTGGCCGGCGGCGTCACCTTCGCGATCGGCGCGCTCGCCACCGTCGGGGTCCTGGTCGTGCTGGGCACCCTCCTGATCTGCGTCGGCGTCTGCCTCCACCTCGCCGCCCGCAAGTAGGCACCGCGCGAATGTGACACGACGGCGACATTCCGCGGACGGCGCGCGGACATGGGACCACCAGCGTCGTCCCCATGAACACACGCGTGAAACTCCTGGCCGCGATCTGCGCGGTGCTGTCGTTGGCCGGCGCCTGCTCCCGGGCCGAGTCCGCCGGCGGCCCCTCGACCGGCACACCATCATGGTCAGCGCGGGCAGCAGCCGCCGGACCCGCCGGCACCAGAAGGCGGTCAGCGACACCGTCCCGCTGGTTCGGACCTCCCGGAGCAGCAGCCCGGTGATCAGGTAACCGGACAGCGCGAAGAACAGATCCACCCCGAGGAAGCCCCCGCCGAAGTGGCCGGCGTGGAACAGCAGCACACCGGCTACCGCGATCCCCCGCGGCCCGTCCAACCCCGCCAGCCGCTCCGGCGCCTGTGTCGCATCGCTCATTGCCCCGGGCCTGCGTGGCCGGCATCGCCGCGGGTCCGCGTCCGGTGGCAGGAATGTCGCGGTGGTCGCCGGCCCCCCACTCGCGGTGAGAGCCGACTACCCTGAGCGACGCATCGGACCCCGTGTGTGTGAGCTCACTGTGGACTTACGCCCTCGGTGAACCCTGGTGCCGGAGGCACCCAGACGGCCGATCATGACTAGAATGGGCTCCACAGACCCTCAGACGCGGTGAGAGAAAGAGAGCAGTACGTGAACATGAACGGGCACAAGCAGTTCGCGGTCGCACCCACGGTGGGGTCTGACGTTTTCAACGCGGCTGGGACGAGCGGGCTTTCCTGGGGCGACGCGCTTTACGATCGCCTTCTTGCCCACCGGATCATCGTGCTCGGCCAGCAGGTGGACGACGATATCGCCAACAAGATGTGCGCCCAGATGCTGCTGCTGGCGGCGGAGGACCCGACTGCCGACATCGCCATGTACATCAACTCGCCCGGCGGTTCCATTACCGCGGGAATGGCGATTTTCGACACCATGAACCTGATCTCCTGCGACGTGAGCACGTACGCGATGGGAATTGCCGCGTCGATGGGACAGTTCCTGCTTTCGGCCGGACAGCCCGGAAAGCGCTACGCACTGCCCAACGCCGATATCCTGATGCACCAGCCCTCGTCGGGGATCGGCGGCAGCGAGTCCGACATCTCGATTCAGGCCGAGCGGCTGAGCCGGATGAAGGGTCGCATGGCCGAGCTCATCGCCGGCTTCAGCGGGCAGTCCCCCGAGCGGATCATGGAGGACTCGGAGCGTGACCGCTGGTTCAACGCCCAGCAGGCCGTCGAGTACGGCCTCGTCGACCACGTGATCAGCCGGTCGAGCGACGCCCAGGGCGGGATTCCGAACTCGGGACGCTGACCCCGCCGCGGATCGTCTCGACGACCTCGTCGACGTCGCGGATCCCGTTCGCACAGTCCCGCAGCAGCGCCAGTACCCGCTCGTCCCGGTACTCGCGCCACGGTGCGGTGTCCGGTGGTTCGGTGTTCGGGACGCCGGGCGAGGCCAGGAGGTAGTCGGCCAGGGCGGCACAGGTCCGGTTCTTGTACAGCACGTCCGGTTTGAACGGAACGCCGAACACCGCCTGCACCTTGCGGGCGAGGCGGACGTACACGATCGAGTCCATCCCGAGCCGCCGGAACGACTCGTTCTCGTCGAACCGGAGAGCCGCGTCGCCGACCTCGGGCAGGAGGACCTCCCGCCTGATCCGGGCGATCATGGCCTCGCGTTCGCCGCCCGCGGGGTGCTCCTCGGCGGTGACCTGGTCGGTGATCTGGTCGATGAGGGACGTCAGGACCGTGCTGCCGCCCAGCTCGACGAAGTCCGTCACGCCGGCGTCCCGCAGATACCGGACGCACTCGACCCACTGGACGGGTCGGGTGATCTGCGCGGCGAGCGAATCCCGGACGGCGTGCGCACCGGGCTCGAAGGGGCGCCCGGTGACGTTGGAGACGACCGGCGTCCGGGGTTCACCGACCTCGACCGAGTCCAGGAACTCCCGGAACTCCGTGGCGGCCGTGCGCATCCACGGCGAGTGGAAGGCCCCGCTGGCCCGGAGCGGGGCGAACCCCCGAACGCCGTCCAAGGCTTCGAAGACCGGCCTGATCCGCTTCAGCTCGTCCGCGCTCCCGGACAGCACGAACTGCTCGGGCGCGTTGTGGTTCGCGATGACGACATCCGTGGCGCCGTGCGTCGTCAACGTCTCCTCGATGACCTCGGCGGACACGCCGACCACCGCCGCCATCCCGCCGCCGTCGGCCCGGCCCATCAGTTCCGCGCGGCGCTTCACCACCGTCAGGCCGGCGTCGAAGTCGAAGACGCCCGCCGCGAGGAGCGCGTCGTACTCGCCGAGACTGTGCCCCGCCAGGTAGTCCACCGGCGGGTCCTGCCGGCACGCCGCCAGGTAGTGCAGCGCGTTGACGACGTAGATCGCGGGCTGCGCGTACTCGGTCCGGCTCAGCCGCCGGTCGGGGTTCTCCAGGCACAGCGTCTCGATCGAGTACCCGAGGATCTCGTCGGCCCGGCGACACAGCTCCGGGAACTCCTCGAACAGGCCCCTGCCCATGCCCTTCTTCTGCACGCCCTGACCCGGGAAGACATAGGAACGCATCAGCCGTCCTCACCTCGCGACGCACGCTCGACGATCCGCACCACGGCACACGTCCAGGTGAAGCCGGCGCCGACGCCGAGCAGCATGCAGTAGTCGCCGACGTCCACGGCGTCGGTGTCCACCAGGTGACCCAGCCCGGCGATCTGGTCGCCCGCGCCGAGGTGGCCGATCGTGCGTCCCCAGGACCAGGTGGTGCGAGCCTCGTCGATGCCGAGCGCGAGGAGGCACTCGCGCTGGAGCACGATGCGCCCGAAGTGCGGGACGACGAACCGGGCGACGTCGTGGAGCTCGATCCCGGCGTCGGCCAGGGCCTCGTCCACGCAGGTCCGCAGGCCGGCCCGGAAGCGGCGGGTGAACTCGTCGAGCTCCACGTCACCCAGGTACTGCAGTTTGCGCAGCCGGAGGTCGGTCGGGGTCGTGGGATCCGGGTGGGGCGTGAACGGCGCGTCGCCGCGGTGCAGGCGCTCCAGGGTGGGGTCCGACACCGTGGCGGTGCTCAGCACCCGCGCGAAGCCCGACTTCTTGCTGAGCACCATCGCCGCGGCGCCGTCCGCGGGCACGATGCCGATGTCGCTGTTCCAGCGGTCGATCGCGGGTGGGCTGACCTTGTCGGCGGTGGTCACCAGTGCGGCCACGGCGTCCTCCGAGCTCGCCAGGCAGCGGGCGGCGACGTCCAGCGCGGTCATGCAGCCGTTGGAGGCGTGCTTGATCTCGAACGCGAGCGCCGAGTGGGCACCCAGCGCCTCGCGGTGGATGTAGGAGGCCGTCGGGTAGAGCTCCAGGCCCTGGAAGTAGACGCTGGCGTGCAGGATCAGCGAGACGTCCTCGTGGCGGTGGCCCGACCGCTCCAGAGCGCCGCGGGCCGCGCTGACGGCCATGTCGGGCGGCGCCTCGTCCGTGGCCTCGCAGATGGACTCGAGCTGCATGTCCTCGGCTTCCTGGGGATCGAACCGGCCGTCGGCGACGGCGTCCTCGACCTTGGTCGCCGGCGGCAGGTAGGTCCCGATACCCGCGATGTACAGACCCGCTGTCTTCAAATCCTCGCTCCGTGTCATCGAGTGGAGCCGTCGCGGAGCAGCAGCCCGGCGATGGCGTCGGCGGTCGGATAGTCGAACACCAGCGTGGCCGGCAGGCTGGTGTTGGCGCGCTTGGACAGGCGTTTGCGCAGTTCGATCATGGTGAGGGAGTCGATCCCGAGCGAGCGCAGCGCCTTGTCGCCGGGAACGCCGTCGGGCCCGGGAAGGCCGAGCACCGCGGCGACCTCGCCGCGGACCACCTCGACCAGCACGGCCAGTCGCTCGGGTTCGGAGATCCCCACCATCCGGTCGTGGAGTGACGGCTCGTCCTCGGGGGTGTCGGCCCCGGGCGGGTCGACGCGCGGCGGCACCAACGCGCGCAGCAGGCCGGGCGGTTCGGCGTTGCCGAGTGCGTGCCGCAACGACGCGAGCTCGAGGTGCACGGGCACCAGGTACGGCTCGGGGCGCGTCAACGCGAGGTCGAGCGCGCGGAACCCCTCGTCGAGGGTCAGGGCGCCGATGCCCTGGCGGCGCAGGCGGCCCAGCTCGGCCTTGCCGAGGTGCGCGGTCATGCCCACCCCGGCCTGCTCCCAGAGCCCGAAGGCGAGACTGGTGCCGGGAAGGCCTCGTCTCCGCCGGTGCGCGGCCAACGCGTCGAGCGTGGCGTTCGCGGCCGCGTAGCCGCTCTGGCCCGCGGTGCCCAGCGTGCCGGCCGCCGAGGAGAAGAGCACGAACGCGGCCAGGTCGAGGCCCTCGGTCAGCTCGTCGAGGTGGCGGGCGCCCCGCGCCTTGGGCGCCATCACCCGGTGCAGGCGCTCCTCGGTGAAGCCCGGCACGAGACCGTCGTCCAGCACGCCGGCGAGGTGGAACACCGCGGTCAACGGGTGCGCGGGGTCCACGTCGTCCAGCAGCGCGGCCACCGCGGCCCGGTCCGCCACGTCGCAGGCCACCACGCGCACCTGCTCGGCACCCGCGGCTTCGAGGTCACCCACGAGCGTGTCGGCGGCGGGGGTGTCGGCGCCCCGGCGCGAGGACAGGACGAGCCGCCGGACGCCGTGCGCGCGCACGAGGTGCGCGGCGAGCGCGCCGCCGAGCTCGCCCAGGCCGCCGGTGACCAGCACGGTGCCGTCCGGGTCGAGCGCGCGTGGCGGGTGGCCGCCGCCGTGGACCGGCCGCACGCGCGGCACGAGCGCCGTTCCGCCGCGGAGGACCCATTCCGGCTCGTTCCGGGTTCGGAGCACCCGCGCGAGGAGCGTGGGGTCGGGGGCGTCGGCGTCGAGGTCCACCATCCGCAGCACGCGTTCGGGCTGCTCGGTGCGTGCCACGCGCACCAGCCCCCAGATCGAGGCGTGGGCCCAGTTGCCCACCTCGTCGTCGGGACTCGACGACACCGCGTGGCGGGTGATCCAGACGAGCTCCGTGCGCTGGAGCCGCGGGTCGGCGAGGCACCGCCGCAGTGACCGCAGCGCGTCGGCGGCCGCCTCTTCCGGGTCGGGTGGCTCGGCGGTGAACAGGAGCTGCCCGGGCACCTCCGCCCCCGGGTCGAGGAGAGCGTCCAGGTCGGACACGACCTCGACGCCGAGCGCCGCACCGAGCGCGAGGTCACCGACGACCGCGGTGTCGACGAGCGTGGCGTCGTCGGCGAGGGGCGCGTTCTCGAATCCGACGCGGTAGAGGTGTTCGACGTGCCGGCCGGGACGACCGCGCTGGAACTTGAGCAGGCCGATGCGCGCGACCGGGTCGCCCGCCGGGTCGGCCAGCCACACGGTGGCCGGCGCTGGATCGTCGTTCCCGCCGTGATCGAGGTCGACGCGCACCAGGAGCTCCGTGGCTCCGGCGCGGTAGAGCTCGATGTCCGACCAGATGAAGGGCACGAGTGGTCCCGAGCCCGTGCTCGACTCCAGGAGACCGGCCACGACCACCTGCAACGCCGCGTCGAGCAGTGCGGGGTGCAGGCCGTAACCCGTCGGATCCAGCGACTCCGGCAGACGCACGTGCCCGTAGAAGACGTCGTCCCGGCGGACGAGCTCCCGCAGGCACTGGAACGCCGGACCGTAGGCGAGCCCTTCGGACAGTGCCCGCGCGTAGAAGTCGTCGCGGTCGACGGCCCGCGCGTCGGGGACCGGCCAGGTCCGGAGATCCTCGGTGGGTGCCCGCTCGCCGGCGCGGGTCGCGAGCTCGCCGGTGACGTGCTGCTGCCAGGTCAGCGGTTCGGCGGTGTCCTCGGGCTGGCTGTGCAGGGCGAAGGGACGCCGGCCACGTGAGTCGGGAGCGCCGACGGTGGCCTGGAGTCGCAGCGCCGAGGATTCCGTCAGGACGAGCGGTTCCAGCAGGGTCAGGTCGGCCACGGCGTCGGCGCCCACCGCGTGCGCCGCCGACAGCGCCACGTCGAGCAGGCCCGCGCCCGGCACGAGGACCGCGCCGGCGACGACGTGGTCGGCCAGCCACGGGTGCTCGGCCAGGGACAGCCGGCCCATGAGCAGGTATCCGGGGTTGCCCGCCAGGGTCGTCATCGCGCCGATCCACGGATGCTCGCCGGGCAGCTGACCCGTCGTCGTGGTGCTGGTTCGGGATCGTGGCTCGTCGAGCCAGTAGCGCTGGCGCTGGAAGGCGTAGGTGGGGACGTCGACCTTGCGGCCGGTGAGCACGCGTTCCCAGCCCACGGGATACCCCTGCACGTGCAACTCGCTCAGCGCCCGCACCAGCTGATCGGTACCGCCGCGATCACGACGCAGGCTGCCGAGCACCACCGCGGACTCGTCCGACTCACACGCGTGCGCCAGTGCCACCGCCAACACCGGGTGCGGGCTCACCTCGACGAACACCCCGTGCCCATCGGCCCGCAGCCGCTCCAGCGCGCGGTCGAACCGGACCGGCTCACGCAGGTTCCGGCACCAGTAGTCCCCGTCCAGCTCCGGGCCGGACAGCGGCTCCCCGGTCACACTCGAATAGAAGGGAACCCGCACGGCACCCGGGGCGACATCGGACAGATCCTCCCGCAACCCCGGCAGCAACGCGTCCATCCGCGAACAGTGCGACGCGTAGTCCACCTCCACCTTCTGGCAGAACGCGCCCAGCCCCTCCATCTCGGCGAGAAACCGCTCCACCGCGTCCTCGTCACCGGCCACCACGGTCGACCTCGACGA
>DATABL010000199.1:0-14499 GCA_036259595.1 Actinophytocola sp. | reverse complement strand
CCCGAACCGCCAGCGTCCGAACGAAACGAGCCATCGCCAGTCCAGCGCGTACCCGACACACACCGCACGCCGAGGCGCGAAGCCCGCCGCGATGAGCTGCCACCGACCTAGCCACAGCTGGGCCGTGTTGCTAAAGGTCTGGACCCAGTGGAGTGTGGCGGCGAGGCACTGACCGGAGTGGTGGTTGCGGGCGGTCTTGTCTGATCGCATCGCGAGCCCGCGCCACTGCTTGAGCTTGTTGAAGCAGGGCTCGACGATGTTGCGGGCCCCGGTACCGCTGCCGCTGCTCGTCACCGAAGTCGATCGGGCGGCCAGGTCGCTTGCGGCGGTAGGTGATCTGGCCGTCAGGTTCCGGGATCGACGTGGCGATGCCGCGCTCGCGCAGCCACGCCCGGTTCGCCCTGGACGGGTAGCCCTTGTCCGCCCAGGCGCCGGTCCGGGCGCTGACGTGGCCGTCCGGTCGCGCCGGTCACGCGGATCTCGTCGAGCGCGTCGGGCAGCATGATCGTGTCCGCGACCTGGTCACCAGTCAGGACGAACGCCAGCGCCCGCCCCTTGCCGTCGTTCCAGTTCCCGAACCGCCCGGGCAGATCACGCCACGGCGCGCCGGTGCGAAACCGCCACGCCGTCGCCTCGACCACCGATCTACCGGCGGACGGCCCGTAGCCTTCACAGCGGGAAGCAGAGCCCGAGCACGGCCCACGCCTCATCAGAGATCACGTCACGCGACACAAGCACAAGACTGCGCCCGACGACTTCGAAGACCCGCTAGCAACACGCTCCGAGGCTGACTGAGACTCGTTGCCCGCGCGCACCACGAAGCGTCTCCTGGTCAGACGGGATCGGTGAACGAGATCGGCTTGCCGGTGGCGTGGGCATATGCGATCTCCCTGCTCGCGGACTCGCCGATATACCCGCCGGGGTTGACGACCAGAACCCGGTCAGCCAGGTCGATCTTGCGCAGGTGGAGGGCGTCCAGCGCGGTCTTCTGCTCGTTGGTGATCAACTCGTCTGCTTCGCCTGGCGCGACGACGATGACACCTGCGAAGGTCAGATCACGGTTCGCCGCACGCATCTCGTCCACGAACCGGGTAGAGCCGCAGATGCAGACAATCTCAGGTCGGTCGGGCACGGCTCAGTCCTTCGGTCGAACGGGAAACCGTCAATGTGCACGTTGACATCACAGACAGGCACACGAGCCAACAGTTTGCCCAGCGAGATGGACACCACGCGGCTGCACCGTCACAGGCGGGAGGCGTGGCCCGTACTGGAAACGGCGCTGCTCGACGGCGAAGTCTCGGGTGCACCCGGCTCACCAGCTTCCTTTAGCAACACGGCCTAGTCGGAAGGCGCCCGCCCCGCAGCTCGCAGGCGGCGAGCGACGCCAACCAACCGCCCGTCGACCCGAACCGGAGTCAGCATGATCACCAGTACTCGGAAGGAAGTTTCCCCTCGATGTCACGAACATGTGTCCGAGCACATCTCGGACAGAGCCAGCGCTGGCCCCGCCGGTCGTTCTCCATGCTCCACGCGAGCGCTTCGGCCGCGGGCGCGCCGGCACGCGATCGGCCGCAGCGCTCACATATCGGGGGGTCCTGGGAACGGTTCGCCATGACGCGCAATCGTACGTCAGGCGTCTTTCCGTCCCAGATGGACTGTCGTGGCCCCGAGCAGGAACACGTCCTCGCGCCGGCCGACGTACGCGTCGTCGGACGGGTCCAGCAACCGTTGCACCACCGCGCGGTCCGACTCGTCGAGGTACTCCTCACCGGCCTTCGACATCCAGCCCAACCAGTCCACAACAGACAGTCGCACCAGCTCGTCGGCGGGGGCGGGCAGATCGGTGAGGTAGCTGAACGACGACGTGTCGACCAACCCGGCCGCGGCCAACGCACTGCTCCACCCGACCGGCAGCCGCACCGACCCCGGCATCTCCTCCCGCATCCGCACGAACCACGCGTCGCGCGCGGCGGTGAGCCGGTCCCCGAGCCCCGGCCGGCCGATCCCGAGGTCCCACGGCAGGCACTGGGTCCGCAGCCCGCCCTCGGACAACGCCAGCCACCCACCGGGCGCCACCACGGTCGCCAACCGGTCGATCGCCTGCTGCTGGTCGGGGAGGTGATGCACCACCCGTGACGCCCACACCAGATCCGCCGCGGGCAACACCGAGGCCAACCCCTCGTCGGCGGCGTCCACCGACACCGCCTCGACCCGCACGCTGTCGCCGGCGACGCCGCCGACGCGTTCGGTGGCGGCCGACAGCAACGCGTCCACCGCGTCGGCGAGGACCACCCGCCCACCCCCACGCTCGGCGAGCACGGAGGCGAAGGCCGCACCCATGCCCCCGGCACCCGACCCGACGTCCACCACGACAGGAGGCACCTCACGAGGAGTCAGCAACCCGACCAACCGCTCGGCGACTCGCCGGTAACCCTCGACCGCGACCTCGTCCGCACGACGAAGCGCGCCAAGCCGCTCGTCCCAGTCGATCCCGTCGTGCGTGTGCGCCATACCGCGAGGCTAACGCGCACCGAAGAGGCTGGATCGGTGAGCCGAGCGGGCGGCGGGCGATCGCCGGAACGGCCGGTGGTGAAGCACGGTCACAGGAACGATGGTCGCCGCACCGCCCATCGTTTCGGCCACGTAGGACGGCCGGCAGTGCACGACGAATACTCGTGACTCACCGGCCCGGACCCGGGTCGGCGGGCCAGACCAGCGGTTCGGCCGCGGGCCGTACCCCGGCGGAACCGATGTCGCGACTCCCCCAGAGTGACGGAGCCCGGCACCCGCGCGTGGCCACGACGCCAGAATGCCTCGCCCCGCGATCGCCGGCGTGCACGACGTCGGCACCGCCTCCGCAGCCAGGACCCCGGCAGCACCCGAGCGGCGGTGCCGATTCAGGCCGAGAGCACGACGACCACCTCGGCAGCGGGCGCGGAAGCGCGCCGTGAGGCTAGAAGGCGCTGATGTTCTGGGCGCGTTCGCGGCGCGTCAGGGCGTTGACGACCGCCGCTTGGCCGTGTCGGTGGACGGCGAGGCGCGCGAGCAGGTCGCGCACCGGTGCGAAGGCGGTGTCGGGGAACTCTGGCGTCGGCAACGCCAGACTCACGGCGAGATCGGTGGAGTGAACGACGATCTCCAGTAGCCGCGTGTGCAGGAAGTCGTCGCGGCGGAGGGACCAGCCTTGCCAGGGCACGGGGACGATCTCCTGCGCTTCGCCGAGCCGCAGGCAGCGGGTGGCGCTCGCCAGATCGGCGTCGAGGCGCTCGAGCATCCGGTCATGGCCGAGGGCTGCTTCGGCATCGTCGGTGGTGCGGTCGTTGGCCGGGTCGTCAGGGGAACTGGCGGTGACCCAGGCGGCGCGTGCGTAGTGCTCGTCGACCGAGGCGAGGACAGGCAACGTCGAGGGCGTGACGAGCAGTTCGGCGGCACGACTGACCTGGCGGACGAGGTGGCAGGCGAGAGCACCGACCGACATGTCGGGCAGGGCGCTGGGCTCGGCCCAGCGGTGGTTCACCGGTTCGACGCGTAACAGGTTCGTCCCGACCGCGGCTCCGTCGAGGAATGCCTGATCCAGGCTCCCCAGGGTTGATCGCTCCATGTGCTGCAGGATCGCACGGGTCCGTAGCACCGGTTGGTGGACAGACCTCGCGGAGCGTCCTCGCCGGATGGCACGGTCGGCGGCGACGGCCGCGCTGGCGGAGCGTTCGGCTGCCGGGCGATGGTCGGCGAGCTCGAGGCGGGCGGGGTCGACCTGCGCCCCGACACCCCCGGGGCGACGGCGGGCAAACGGCGAACCGCCCGCCTCCCCGGGTGGGGCGGCGGGCGGTTCCGGCGTTCCGGTTGAGGCTCAGAGCAGCTCTTGGGCTCGCTCGGCGCGGCGGGCGGCCCATGCGGACAGCCGCTCCCAGCGCCTGGCGGAGCTCAACCGGCGGACCAGGCGATGTTGTCGAGCGGCCTGTTCCGCCTCGCGCATTCGTTCTCTGGCAAGGCTTTCGTAGATCAACATTGTCTTGGAACCCTTCGGTCGGATGTCGTTCACACGGGCGTTCAGCTGGTCGAAAACGGCCGGGTTCATGCGGCTGCCTCCTGGGCGCGTGCGGCCCGCTCGGCCGCCTCACGAGCAACGTCCTCCTTGCGCGGGCGACCCCGGGGCCGCTTGCGGGCGATCACCGCGCCGCGCTCGAAGATCTCGCCGCCCCAGACACCCCACGGCTCCTGCCTGGCCAGCGCGCCGGCGAGGCACTCGCTCCGGACCGGGCAGTCCACGCAGAGCCGCTTCGCCTGCTCGAGGTCGGCGGGGGTGTCGGCGAACCACAGGTCGGGGTTGTCGCTCGACCGGCAGGGCAGGTCGAGGCCGGCCGAGGGCGCGACGGCGAGCAGTTCGCTCACGCCGCCCCCCTGGCCGAGCAGTTCCGGAGGTGCCCCACCTTGCAGTGGGACAGTCGCGGTACTCATCAGTGGGAACTCCAGTTCTCTCATCGCGGTTTTGTTGACATACCTCAAAAAACACGAAGGCCGCGGATCCGATTACGGGTCCGCGGCCTTCGTGAGCCTGGCGACTTGACTTGGCGTCAAGTTCTGCGCTCGCGAGTCGAAGCGGACGGGTCGGACAGGAGATCAGCGGCGGCGATCGGCGCCTGGACGCGGACGGTCGTGACGACAGCGGTGTGGATGCGCTCGCGGCGCACCGGCTTCATCGCGTGGACACACGCCACCTGCGGCGCCTGCGTGAAGCTCGCTCCACTGACGGGGAACGCACCGGTGCCCCCGGACAGGGGGTAGCCAGGGGTCCGCATCATTGTGATGTTCTCCACGACTGGCCACCTCCTCCGAAGATCTTGGGCACTTCTGTCCTGCCTGTGCAGGCTATTAGCCCACACCACAGCCGTGCAACAGGTTTTTCGGGACTTCCCTCGCGAGCGTTACGGGTCACACCCGAGAACGCAGCAACGCGAGCACCTCGGTGCCGAATTTGTCCAGTTTGTTCGCCCCGATCCCCGCGATCGAGACCAGTCCCGACGCGTCCACCGGCCGCTGCTCGGCGATCGCCAGCAGCGTCGCGTCGGTGAACACCACGTAGGCCGGCACCTTCAGCGCCCGCGCCCGCTTCGCCCGCCACTCCTTGAGCCTGACCAGCAGGTCCTCGTCCAGGTCCGCCGGGCAGGTCGCGCACCGGCCGAGCTTCGTCGCCACCGCGTTGATCAACGCCGCACCGCACACCCGGCACCGCGCGGCCGCCGCCGGCCCGGTCACCGCCCCACCCGCCCGGCGGGCCCGGGTGAGCCGGGCGGTCGCGTGGTCGTCGGGAATCAGCCCGTAGAGGAAGCGGCTGCGCCGGCGCGGCCGCCGGTTGCCGTCACCGCGGGACAGCGCCCACGACAGCGCCAGGTGCCGACGCGCCCGGGTCACCCCCACGTACAGCAGCCGCCGCTCCTCCTCGACCGCGGCGTCGTTGCCGTCCGCGTGCTGGATCGGCACCGTGCCCTCGACCAGCCCCACCAGGAACACCGCGTCCCACTCCAGCCCCTTCGCCGCGTGCAGCGACGCCAGCGTCACGCCCTCCACGGTCGGCGGGTGCTGCGTCCGCGCCCGCATGTCCAGCTCGGCGACGTACTGCGCCAGGTCCGCCCCCTCGACGTGGCTCGCCAACTCCTCGGCCAGCTCGACCAGCGCCAGCAGCGACTCCCACCGCTCCCGCGCCGCGCCCCCGGCCGGCGGGTCCGCCGACAGCCCGAGCGGGGCCAGCACCTCACGCACGATCTTCGGCAGCTCCCCGGTCGGCGCCGACGCGGACGCCGTGCGCAGCGCCGCGGCCGCCTGTCGCACCTCGACCCGCGCGAAGAACCGCTCGCCGCCGCGCACCAGGTACGGGATGTCCAGTTCGGACAGCGCCTGCTCGTAGGCCTCCGACTGCGCGTTCACCCGGTAGAGCACCGCGATCTCGCTGGCCGGCGTCCCACCGTCGATCAGCTCCGCGACCCGCCGCGCCACCGCCGCCGCCTCCGCCGCCTCGTCCTCGTGCTCGGCGAACGACGGCTCCGGGCCGGGCGCCTGCTGGCCGACGAGCTTGAGCCGCGACCCGGCCGGCCGGTCCCGCGCCGCGCCGATCACCCGGTTGGCGAGCGACACCACCTCCGGCGTCGACCGGTAGTCCCGCTCCAGCCGCACGACGGCCGCGTGCGGGAACCGGCGGGTGAAGCCGAGCAGCGGCCGCGGCGACGCGCCGGCGAAGGAGTAGATGGTCTGGTTCGCGTCACCGACCACGGTCAGGTCGTCCCGGTCCCCGAGCCAGGCGTCGAGCACCCGCTGCTGCAGCGGTGTCACGTCCTGGTACTCGTCGACCACGAAGCACCGGTACCGGTCGCGGAACTCCTCGGCGACCGCCGCGTGCTCGTCCAGGGCGGCCGCGGTGTGCAGCAGCAGGTCGTCGAAGTCCAGCAAGTTCGCCTTGGCCTTCAGCGACTCGTACCACCGGTACACGCTCGCCACCTGCTCCGCGGGCGCCGGCGACGCTCGCCCGGCCCGCCCGGCCTCCGCGGCGTAGTCGTCCGGGGCGACCAGCGACGCCTTGGCCCACTCGATCTCGGTGGCCAGGTCACGCAGCACCTCGGACTCGGTCCCGACTCCCGCCCGGTGCGCGGCCTGGCTGACCACCCGCAGCTTCCCGTCGAGCAGGTCCCACTGCGGCCCGCCGACCACCCGGGGCCAGAAGTACCGCAGCTGCCGCAGCGCCGCGGCGTGGAAGGTGCGGGCCTGGACGCCGTGCACGCCGAGCCCCCGCAGCCGGGTCCGCATCTGCCCGGCGGCGCGCGCGGTGAACGTCACCGCCAGCACCTGCCCGGCGGCGACGTGACCGGAGTGGATGAGCTGCGCGATGCGGTGCACGATCGTGCGGGTCTTGCCGGTTCCCGCGCCGGCGAGCACGCACACCGGCCCGCGGGGGGCCCGCACCGCGGCGAGCTGCTCCGGGTCCAGACCGGCGAGCAGAGTGTCCGCCGGTTCCCCCTGCGCTACCTGCCGCCCAACCATGGAGGGCATCCTGACAGACCCCGATGATCGAGTCGGGGACGGACACGGGCACGGTTACGGTGGCGGCCCGACCACGGTGTGGGCAGGGCCCGTATCCTGTACATATGGCGCAGAAGCAGGACAAGGCGGCCGCCGCCGAGGCGAAGAAGGCTCGGAAGGCGGCGTCGAAGGCCAAGCGGAAGCAGATCTTCCAGGCGTTCAACATGCAACGCAAGGAGGACAAGGCGCTCATCCCGCTGATGGTCGCCGCGTTCGTCGTGGTGACGGGCGTGGTCTTCGGCATCGGGTGGCTGCTGGGCGTCGAGTGGTTCCTGCTGCCGGTCGGCGTCGCGTTCGGCCTGCTCGCCGCGGTGATCCTGTTCGGCCGCCGGGTGCAGCGCAACGTCTACACCAAGGCCGACGGCCAACCGGGCGCGGCGGGCTGGGCGCTGGACAACATGCGCGGCCGCTGGCGCGTCACGTCGGCCGTCGCCGGCACCACCCAGGGCGACTTCGTGCACCGGGTGCTCGGCCGGCCGGGCGTCATCCTGGTCGCCGAGGGTGCGCCGCACCGGGTGAAGTCCCTGCTCGCGCAGGAGAAGAAGCGGGTCTCCCGCGTCGTCGGCGAGACCCCGATCTACGACTTCGTCGTCGGCAACGACGAGGGCCAGGTCCCGCTGCGCCGCCTGCAGAACCGGATCATGAAGCTCCCGAACAACCTCAAGCCGGTCCAGATCGACACGCTCGAGAAGCGCATGTCGGCCCTGGCCCAACGCGCCGCCGGCCCCCAGATGCCGAAGGGCCCGATGCCGCAGGGCGCCAAGATGCGCAGCGTCCAACGCGCCATGCGCCGGCGTTGACCTCGGAAGTTCCGAAACGTTGGTCGCGATTCCGGGCAGAACCACGAGCCGATCACACCCACGCGCCTGCTGACGGTGGCCGACTACGCCGCGCTCGGCGAGACGGCGTGGGCCTACACCGAACTGGTCGAGATGTCGCCCAGTCCTCCGCCAGACCACGCGCGCGCGCTCGCCGAACTCGCGACACAGATTCGCCCGCAGCGGCCCGAACGGTTCGAGGTGACCCTCGACCTCGACCTCGGGCTGGCGCCACCGGACAAGCCGGGGTTCAGCCGCCGGCCCGACCTGATCGTCATCGAGAACGAGGTCGGCGATCGGGTGAGCCCCGAAGGCGGCATGGCCCGCGCTTCGGACGTGCACCTCGTGGTCAAGCTCGTCTTCCCGGGCGCACCGCATTCGACACGGTCGACATGCGGCGCGACTACCTCGAACGGCTGGTCTAGCGGGTCCGCACGACGATGGTGCCGACCAGGCGGTCGTGCAGGCCGCGGCCGTTGGCGTCGGTGAGTGCGGCCGGCACGATGATCGCGGTCAGCAGGGTCCGCGGGACCGTGCGCAGCGGCCCGACCATCGTCGCGCCGTCGAGGCGGACGACGCGCAGGCCCAGGGCGAACATGCCCACCGTGAACCCGAACAGCGACACGGCCACCACCGAGACCACGAACCACACCAGGATCGACCAGTAGTTGAACGTCTGCATGACCTCCGGCCGCTCGACGTCCAGCTCGACGAACAGGCTGGTCAGCAGGGCCGCGACCACGAGGTCCAGCAGGAACGCGCCCAGCCGCACCCCCCGGCCGGCCACCGAACCGGCACCCTCCTGGGGCAGGCCGAGGCGCTCACCCGGCCACCGCGGCGGCTCGTCGTCCGGGCCATTGGCCGAGCCTGGCCCCGACAACCACGTTCCGGTCCACCTCTCGCTCACCCCTTCAGCGTACGGCCGCGTGCGGTACCGCCCGCCAGCTGGCATGCTCAAGAGTTCGCACGCGGTCGTTAACATCCGCGAAACACGCGGGTGACGGTCGGGCAACACCGCACTCATAGCTTGGCCGCGACGGCGTAGCCGGCCAGCGAGTAAGGAGCCAACGAGCGTGTTCAACACTTCCGACGAGGTCCTGAGCTTCATCTCCGACGAAGAGGTGAAGTTCGTCGACGTCCGGTTCTGCGACCTCCCGGGCATCATGCAGCACTTCACGGTGCCGGTCCAGTCGTTCGACGAGGACACGATCAACGAGGGCCTGGCCTTCGACGGCTCCTCGGTGCGGGGCTTCCAGGAGATCCACGAGTCGGACATGCTCCTGCTCCCGGACCTGGCCACCGCGCGCGTCGACCCGTTCACGAAGAACAAGACCCTCAACATCAACTTCTTCGTGCACGACCCGCTGACCCGCGAGGCGTACAGCCGCGACCCGCGCAACATCGCGCGCAAGGCCGAGGAGTACCTGACCGAGTCCGGCGTCGCCGACACCGCCTACTTCGGGCCCGAGGCCGAGTTCTACGTCTTCGACTCGGTGCGCTTCGACTCCGCGGAGAACGGCTCCTTCCACGAGATCGACTCCGTCGAGGGCTGGTGGAACACCGGCGTCGACGAGCCGGGCGGCAACCGCGGCTACAAGACCAAGTACAAGAGCGGCTACTTCCCCGTCGCCCCGGTCGACCACTTCGCCGACCTGCGCGCCGAGATCTCGCTGAAGCTCGCCGACGCCGGCTTCACCGTGGAGCGCGCGCACCACGAGGTCGGCACCGCCGGCCAGGCCGAGATCAACTACAAGTTCAACACGCTGCTGCACGCCGCCGACGACCTGCAGCTGTTCAAGTACATCGTCAAGAACACCGCGTGGGCCGCCGGCAAGACCGCGACGTTCATGCCGAAGCCGCTGTTCGGCGACAACGGCTCGGGCATGCACTGCCACCAGTCGCTGTGGCGGGACGGCGAGCCGCTGTTCTACGACGAGTCCGGCTACGCGGGCCTGTCCGACTCGGCGCGCCACTACATCGGCGGCCTGCTGCACCACGCGCCGAGCCTGCTGGCGTTCACCAACCCGACGGTGAACTCCTACCACCGCCTGGTGCCCGGCTACGAGGCGCCGATCAACCTGGTGTACTCGCAGCGCAACCGCTCGGCGTGCGTGCGCATCCCGATCACCGGCGACAACGCCAAGGCCAAGCGCATCGAGTTCCGCTGCCCCGACTCCTCCGGCAACCCCTACCTCGCGTTCTCCGCGATGGTGATGGCCGGCCTCGACGGCATCAAGAACAAGATCGAGCCACCGACCCCGATCGACAAGGACCTCTACGAGCTGCCGCCCGAGGAGGCCAGGAACGTCGCCACGGTGCCGGCGTCGCTGAACGCCGTGCTGGACAGCCTGGAGGCCGACCACGAGTTCCTGCTCGAGGGCGGCGTGTTCACCCCCGACGTGATCCAGACCTGGATCGACTTCAAGCGCGAGCACGAGATCGACCCGCTGCGGCTGCGCCCGCACCCGTACGAGTTCGCGCTCTACTACGACGTGTAGCGCGCGTCACCGGCCACGGGCCGGCGGTCCTGGGGAAACCCGGCCGCCGGCCCGTTTTCGCGTCCGCGACCCGACGAGGACGACGGCCGGTGAGCTAGTCGCCGCTGGCCAGGACCTCGGGGCGAAAGCCGGCTGCCTCGAGGACCGCCCGCGGGTCCGCGAACAGCCTGCGCTCATCGAGGTCCATGACCCCGAGGACGCAGTAGACCTCGGCCGCCACGGTCCCGTCCGCCTTCGTGATCAGCGAGTCGACGGCGAACGTCTTGCCGGTGCCGAACTTGGCCTCGCAGGACACCTCGATCGACTCGTTCGCCCGCAGCTCGCGGCGGAAGTTCACCGTCGTGGACAGCAGGACCGGCGCCGCGCGCCCGCCGCGCATGCTCTCCCACTCACAGCCGGCCGCCTGGAAGCCCGACATCCGAGCCACCTCGGCGTACTGGTGGTACACCGCGTGGTTCACGTGCCCGAGCGAGTCCAGCTCGTAGCTGCGCACCGTGATCGGAATCCGAAACGTCACGCCCTCACTGTATGAGCCGGCCCCGACAGTGCCGTCCGTTCGTGACCGACGGCTCAGTCCTCGGTGAACAGCCGCTCCACCACGCTCCGCGCGCGCCGCGTCGTCCGCCGGTAGGAGTCCACGAACTCCCCCGGATCCGGGTCCGTGGTCTGCCACAGCACGCCGGCGACCGCGACCAGGTCCCGGCCCGACGTCGGCAGCTGGTCGGTCACCTTGCCGCGCACCACCGTCAGCGCGTTGCGGGTCCTGGTCGCCAGCAGCCACGCCTCGCGCAACGCCGTCGCGTCGACCGGGTCGACCAGGCCGGCGTCCTCGGCCGCGCCGAGCCCCTGGATCGTCGAGGTCGTGCGCAGCGCGGGCACCGCGGACGCGTGCCGCAGCTGCAACAGCTGCAAGGTCCACTCGACGTCGGCCAGGCCGCCGCGGCCCAGCTTGGTGTGCAGGGCCGGGTCGGCGCCGCGCGGCAGCCGTTCGGTGTCGACCCTCGCCTTGATGCGGCGGATCTCCCGCACCCGCTCGGCGTCCAGCCCACCGTCGGGGTAGCGCAGCGGGTCGACCAGCTCGACGAAGCGGGCGCCCAGGTCCTCGTCGCCGGCGATCGGGCGGGCGCGCAGCAGCGCCTGCGCCTCCCACACCTCCGACCACTGGTCGTAGTACGACCGGTAGGACTCCAGCGTGCGCACGATCGGGCCCTGCCGCCCCTCCGGCCGCAGGTCGACGTCCACCTGCAACGGCGGGTCCTGGCTCGGCGCGCCGAGCAGCTTGCGCACGCTCTGCGCCACCCGCGTGGCGTACCGCACCGCGTCGGAGTCCGACACGCCCGCCGCCGGCTCGCACACGAACAGCACGTCGGCGTCGGAGCCGTAACCGAGCTCGGCCCCGCCCAGCCGGCCCATGCCGATGACCGCGATCGTCGCCTGCCGGCCGGCGGCCACGCTCTCCGCCCGGTCGGCGGCCGCCAGCGTCGCCTGCAACACCGCCACCCACACGCTCGACAGCGCGTGGCACACGGTCAGCACGTCCACGAACCCCAGCAGGTCGGCCGACGCGATCCGCAGCAGCTCGTGCCGGCGCAGCGATCGGGCCGCGGCGACCGCGTTGCCCAGGTAGGCCTGCCGGTTCACCGCCTGCCGCAGCGAGGTCGCCACCTCGGCGGTGTCCCGGCCGGCGAGCCGCTCCGGGTCGCCGAGCAGCCGCAGCACCTCGGGGGCCCGCACCACCAGGTCCGGCACCAGCTTCGACGTGCCGAGCAGCACGGCGAGCCGCTCCACCACGGCCGCCTCGTCGCGCAGCACCCGCAGGTACCAGTCGGTGCTCGCCAGCGCCTCGGACACCCGGCGGTAGGCGAGCAGGCCGCCGTCCGGGTCGGGGGTCTCGGCCAGCATGTCCAGCAGCGCCGGCAGCAGCGTGCCCTGGATCGCCGCGCGCCGGGACACCCCGGTGGTCAGCGCCTCGATGTGCCGCAACGCGCCGTCCGGGGCGGCGTAGCCGAGCGCGGCCAGCCGGGCCTGCGCGGATGCCGGCGACAGCCGCAGCGCCTCGCCCGGCACCCGGGCCACGGCCTCCAGCAGCGGGCGGTAGAACAGCTTCTCGTGCAGGCGGCGGATCCGCCGCACGTGCCGGCGGTACTCCTCCAGCAGGATCTCGTCCGCGCCCCGGCCGCGGCCGGGCCGGACGCCGGCGGCGCGGGCGAGCCGGCGCAGCTCGTCGCGGTCGGACTCGGCGGGGAACACGTGCGTGCGGCGCAGCTTCTGCAGCTGCAACCGGTGTTCGAGCAGGCGCAGGAACCGGTAGGACTCCCCCAGTTCGGCGGCGTCGATGCGGCCGACATAGCCGCCCTCGCCGAGCGCGGCCAGCGTGTCGACCGTGGAGCGGTGGCGCAGCGACTCGTCGGTGCGGCCGTGTACGAGTTGCAACAGCTGCACCGCGAACTCGACGTCGCGCAGGCCGCCGCGGCCGAGCTTGAGCTCCCGGTCGACCAGCTCCGCGGGCACGTGGTTCTCGACGCGGCGGCGCATCGCACGCACGTCGTCGACGAAGTTGTCCCGGTCGGCCGCCGCCCACACGTGTGGTTCGACCACGTCCAGGTACTCCGCGCCCAACTCCTCGTCACCGGCGAGCGGACGGGCCTTGAGCAGCGCCTGGAACTCCCAGGTGCGGGCCCAGCGCTCGTAGTAGGCGGCGTGCCCGTCGATCGTGCGGACCAGCGGCCCGGCCTTGCCCTCGGGTCGCAGGGCGGCGTCGACCTCGAAGCACGCCTGGCCGGCGACCCGGAGCATCGTGCTGGCCAGGCGGGTGGCGACGTCGAGGTCACCGTCGCCGACGAACAGCACGTCGACGTCGCTGACGTAGTTCAGCTCGTGGCCGCCGCACTTGCCCATGGCGATCACGGCGAGCCGGCACCCCTCGCGGGCGTCACCCACCGCGGCGGCGGCGACCGCGAGCGCGGCCCGGATCCCCGCCTCGGCGAGCGTGGTCAGCCGGGTGGTGGTCGCGGCGTAGCTCGGCACCGGCAGGTCCCGCTCCACCAGGTGACCGAGGTCGTCGGCGGCGATCTCCAGCAGCAGCCCGCGGTAGGCGGCACGCAGCGCGCGCACGGCGTCCGACCCGGCCAGCCCGGCCACGCCGTGCTCGTCGGCCTCGACGGACTCGAGCAGCACGCGGGTGTAGTCGGCGAGCGAGTGCTGCCGGTCGGTGAGCAGCCGCCGCCACTCCCCCGGCCGCGCGATGACGAAGTCGGCCAGCGCGCTGGACGCGCCGAACACGGCGAGCAGCCGGCCGCGCAGCCCCCGGTCGGTGGCGACCGCGCGGTCGACGGCCGACCAGCCGTCCTCCTCGGCGGCCCGCAGCCGGTCGATCGCGAGCAGCGCCAGGTCCGGGTCGGGGGTGCGGGACAGGCCGACCATGCTGGCCTCGTGGTCCGGCGCCGGTCCGGAGTCGGTCCACCAACCCGCGGCACGCAGGTACTCGGCGGCACGGTCGTCGGTGAGCCCGTACCGGGCGATCGAGGGCGTCGAGCGGACGGGATCGGCCATGCCGGGCTCTCAGTGCCCGAGCAGCGGCAGCTGCGGGCGCGCGGCCGCGTCCAGCTCGCCGGCCGCGAGGCGGACGAACCTCTCGGCCACCGGGCGCCAGGTCTCCTCGAGGGCGGCGTGCAGCTGGTCGAGCCGCTCGACGCTCAGCGCGTCCGGGCGCGCGAACTCGGCCGGCTCCGGGTGGTCGCGCGCCCAGGCGAGCACGGTGTCGGTGGTCGTCTCGATGTGGAACTGGAAGCCGTAGCCGCAGCGGCCGACCCGGAACGCCTGGTTCGGGTAGCGGGCGGCGGACGCGAGCAGCGCGGTGTTCGGCGGCAACCGGTCGACGACGTCGGAGTGGAAGTGCAGCACGTCCGGCATCAGCGGCAGCTCGGCGAGCAGCGGGTCGGTCCAGGCCGCGTCCCGCTTGGCGACCACGTCCGGACCGACCTCGGGGCCCTCGTCGCCGACGCTCACGCCGCCGCCGGCGGCGACCGCGAGCAGCTGGGCGCCGAGGCAGATCCCGAGCGTGGGGACCTGCCGGGTGACGGCGTTCGCCAGCAGGCGGCGGATGTCGGCGA
>DATABL010000198.1:0-19091 GCA_036259595.1 Actinophytocola sp. | reverse complement strand
CGGGGATCCGCGCGTTCCGGGTGCTGGAGTTCGGCCACTACAGCGAGAAGGAGCTGCGCGCGACCCTGCGCCGCCGCGAGGTCGGCCGCCTGGAGATCCTCGTCCGCGGCCTCGACGTCGACCCCAACACCCTGCGCCCCCGCCTCAAGCTGCGCGGCCCCCACGCGGCCACCGCGGTGCTCACCCGCATCGGCCGCACCCCGACCGCGTTCGTGTGCGCGGCGGAACGGGTCACAGCCGGGGCATGATCCGCTCGGCCACCCGCTCGGTGAACTCCACCGGGTCCCGGTCCGGCAGGACCTGGAGCTCGGTGACGCCCAGGGCCGCGTACGCCTCCGCGTCGGCCAGGAAGCGGTCCACGTCGTCGAGCACCGGCCGGCTCACCATCACGGTCTTCTCGATCGCGTCGTAGTCGCGGCCCTCGGTGGCGCAGTGCCCGCGCAGCACCTCGAGCTTGTGCGCGACCTCGTCGACGCCCCGGTCGAACACGTTGCACGCGTCGGCGTGCCGGGCGACCAGCCGCAGCGTCTTCCGCTCGCCCTCGCCGCCGATCAGCACCGGCACCCGGTGCGGGGGAGCCGGCACGCACAGCGTCTCGGCGAGCGAGTAGTGCCGGCCCTCGAACGGCCCGTCGTCGTCGCTCCACATCTGCCGGCAGATCCGGACGGCCTCCTCCAGCCGCTCGAACCGCTCGGCCACCGGCACCACCGGCACGCCGAGCCCCAACTGCTCCCGCTCGTACCAGGAGGCGCCGATGCCCAGCAGCGCCCGGCCGCCGGAGAGCACGTCGAGCGTGGCCACGACCTTCGCCAGCAGCCCCGGATGCCGGTACATCACGCCGGTGACCAGCAGCCCCAGCGAGATCCGCTCGGTCAGCGCCGCCACGTACCCCAGCGCCGTGTACCCCTCCAGCATCGGCTCCTCGGCGCTGCTCTGCCGGGTCCGCATCTGGAAGTAGTGGTCCATCAGGGTGAACGACGCCATCCCGGCCTGGTCGGCGATCCGCGCGGTCTCCGCGAGCGTCGGCGCGATCCGGGCCGGGTCGTCGGGGGTCGAGAAGTTCCAGTAGTGCAGTCCGAGCCTCATGCGCACAGCCTTTCCAGCAGGAACTCGCGGACGGTGTCCAGGTCGGCGTCCAGGGCCACGTCGACCCGCCGCCCGCCGCGCACGCCCAGTTCCTCGCGGACGGCCGGGGTGCGCCGGTCGGCCACCACCATGCCCCGGCCGGGGCCCTGCCCGCACTCCACGTCCAGCGGCAGCGGCGTGGTCGTCAGCAGGCCGGGGCTGATCGCCTCGGCCATCGCCACCGCGTCGTGCAGGACGGTGCCGTCGCGGCCGAGGCTCTTGCGGTAGTGCTCCCGGTACACCGACGTCAGGCCGACCAGCGCCTGCCCGCGCGGGCCGCTCGCCGCCAGCCGGTCCAGCCAGGCGGTGTCGACCGCGCAGCGCACGGTCAGGTCCGTCGGCACCAGGACCGTGGGAACCTCCTCCTCGACCAGCACCCGGCGCGCGGCCTCGGGGTCGCTCCAGAGGTTGAACTCCGCCGCGGCGGTGACGTTCCCGCCGGCCAGCGCGCCGCCCATGACCACGATCCGCTCGATCTTCCCCGTCAGCGACGGGTGCACGGCCAACAGCAGCGCGATGTTGGTCAGCGGGCCGATCGGCACGATCGTCACCGGCTCGGTCGCCCGGTCCAGCAGGGACGCCAGCAGCGACACCGCGTCGGTGTTCGCCAGGCCGGTGGCGCGTTCCGGCAGCGTGTCGCCGAAGTCGGACAGCCCGTCCCGGCCGTGCACCGTGCGGGCCCGGTGCGGGTGCGGGAACACCAGCGGCCGGTCCGCGCCCGCCGCGACCGGCACGTCCTCCCGGCCGTACAGCGCGAGCAGCCGCAGCGCGTTGCGGGTGGTCAGTGCGAGGCCGACGTTGCCGAACACCGTCGTCACACCGAGCAGGTCGACCTCCGGGCTCGCGCAGGCCAGCGCGATCGCGAAGGCGTCGTCCACGCCCGGGTCGGTGTCGATGATGAGTGGGGTCACACCTCGACGCTAGCGGTGCGGCGTGAGCTACGGTCCGGGGCCATGACGTCGATGTGGGGTGCGCCGGTCGCCGACCGGGTGCGGGGGTGGCGGCGCTCGCGGCGGGACCCGGACCAGGCCCGGTTCCTCACCCTCGACTCGCTGCGCTGGGTGGTCCGCAACCGCGCGTGGACGCCCTGGTATCTGGTGCGCTACTGGCGCCTGCTCAAGTTCCGGCTCGCCAACCCGCACGTCGTGCTGCGCGGCATGGTGTTCCTCGGCAAGAACCTCGACGTGCACTGCCGCCCCGGTTACGGGCGGATGGAGATCGGCCGCTGGGTGCACATCGGCGACGGCAACGCGATCCGCTGCCACGAGGGATCGCTGCGCATCGGCGACAAGACCGTGTTCGGCCGGCAGAACGTCGTCAACTGCTACCTCGACATCGAGCTCGGCGACGCCGCCCTGATCGCCGACTGGGTCTACATCTGCGACTTCGACCACGTCACCGCCGACATCCACCAGCCGATCAAGGACCAGGGCATCGTGAAGGCCCCGGTGCGGATCGGCCCGGACACCTGGCTGTGCACCAAGGTCACGATCACCAAGGGCACCCGCATCGGCCGCGGCTCGGTGATCGGCGCGCACGCCGTGGTGAAGGGCGACGTCCCCGACTACGCCGTCGCCGCCGGCATCCCGGCCACGGTCGTGCGCGACCGTCGCGCCGCCTACGAGGCCGACGCCGAGCGCCGCGCCGCCGTCGCGGACATGTCCCGCAAGGCAGCCGCAGCCTTGCGCAAGACGCTGCGGAACAGCTAGGACCTGCCCCCTGGGGCTTTGTGCGAAAGTCCGCGCCTGACCAACAGGCACCTCAGGGGAACGTGACGGCACTCAGCCACAATCCACCTCGGTCCGCGCCTGCGGGACGCAACCCACACGTCCATCCCGGGGAGGCGGACTGGCTAGCTCGCCAGGGGCTCCACGGCCAGGTAGGCGCGGTAGTCGCTGAAGTGTCGCGTGTAGACCTCGGCGCCGTCCCCGAGCGGGTCGTCCACCTCGGTCACGTCGACGAGGTGGCGGAAGCTCAGGGTGATCGTGTCGCCGACGACGTTGCGGTAGCTGGTCTCGCGGCCCTCGGCGTGCGCGCGGGCCTTCTCCGCCGCGTGCTCCGGCGACTCGGCCAGCAGGAGGGTCACCGTCTCCTCGAACAGCGGGTCCTGGCCGGGTCGCGAGCTGCTCGCCTCGTAGACGATCACCGCCGCGTACATCCTCATCATCGTTCTCCCCCGATCGGTCACACCCCCGACCGTATGCGCAAACGGCCCTCGGTGCCATGGGGAAACACCCCGAGTCGACCCGGAAACTAGTCCCGGAACGCGTTCCCGGTGGCGATCTTGGGTCGGCCGAGCACCGGATGTGCACGCACGGTCGCGGACCGGTACACCTCGGCCGTCGCCTCGGCGATCGTGGTCCAGTCGAACTCGCGGGCCAGCCGGGCCTTCGCCGCCCTGGCCCGGCGCGCGGCGGCCGGCGGGTCGGCCAGCACCGTCCGGACACCGGCCACGATGCCGTCCACGTCGCCCGGCTCGACCGACACGCCGGTCTCGCCGTCCACCACCAGCTCGGCCAGCCCGCCCGCGGTCGAGGCCACCAGCGGGGCACCGACCGCGGCCGCCTCCAGCGCGGCGATGCCGAACGGCTCGTAGCGGCTCGGCAGCACCACGGCGTCCGCGGCCGCCAGCAGCGCCACCAGCGCGCGGTCGGGCAGGTGGCCGACGAAGTCCACCGACCGGCGCACCCGCAGCTTGCGGGCCTGCTCGACCAGCGCCTGGGCCTGCACACCCTTGCCGGCCACCACGAGCCGCGCGCCGGGGTGCGCCCGCCGCAGCTTCGGCAGTGCCGCGAGCAGGTCTAGCACGCCCTTCTCCCACTCCAGCCGGCCGAAGTACACCACCAGCGGGGTGCCGGCCGGGCTGTGCCGCTCCCGCGCCGCGCGCACCGCGGTGGGGGAGACCCGCCAGCCGCGCGGCTCGATGCCGTTGTGGATCACCGCGAGCTCGGCCGGGTCGAGCTCGAACAGGTGCGCGACCTCGGCCCGCATCGCCGTGGAGCAGGTGACCACGCGGTCGGCCCGGTTCGCCAGCCACCACTCGACCGAGTGCACCTGCTGGTTGAGCCGCTGGGACAGCCAGCCGCTGTGCCGGCCGGCCTCGGTGGCGTGCACGGTCGCCACCAGCGGGACGCGCGCGTGCTCGGCGAGCGTGATCGCCGGGTGGGTGACCAGCCAGTCGTGCGCGTGCACCACGTGCGGCCGCCACCCGTCCAGCAGGGACAGACCGGCGCGGATCATCCCGTGCCCCATGGCGAGCGTCCACGCCACCAGGTCCCGCTCGAACAGCAGGTGTGTGGGGTCCTCGGCGACCCGGACCACCCGCACGCCCTCGGTCACCGTGTCGGCGGTCGGATGGGTGACCGCGTCGGTCCCGGCCTCGTGCCGGCACAGCACGACGACCTCGTGGCCCAGCCCGACGAGGTGCCGGGCCAGCGCGTGCACGTGCCGGCCGAGCCCGCCGACGACGACCGGCGGGTACTCCCACGACAGCATCAGGACTCGCACGGCAGCCCCCGGGCGTCGAGGTGGCCGAAGGGGCCGTCGGTGGCGCGCAGCTCGGCCGCGCGGCGGGCGGCACGCTCGTGGTGGCCGGCCCGGATCATGCCGGCCAGCTCGCCGAACCGGTCGCCGTGGATCTTGGCGCGGCGGCGGGCGTAGTCGGCGGCGGAGTCCTTGGTGACCATGAACGCCCAGTCGCTGGACAGGGTCAGCAGGGCCTCGCGGACGAGCTGGTCGCGGGCCGGGTCCCGCCGGTCCGGCACGGCCGGGGGCAGGGCGAGCAGCTCGTCCTGCACGGCGGCCCCGGCGGCGACCAGGTCGGACACCTGCTCGCCGTCCCAGACCCGCCAGTCCTTGCCCGAGCCCCACGACGACACGGGCAGCTCGACCGGCGCGCCGACGTGCCCGGCCTCGACCGCGCCGCGCAGGGTCGTCACCCGCACCCCGGCCGCCGGCAGCGCGCGGAGCACGGCCTCCAGCCAATGCGGGCCCTCGTGCCACCAGTGCCCGAACAGCTCGGTGTCGTACGCGGCGACGACGAGCGCGGGCCGCCCGTGCCGTTCCCGCAGCTCCCGCAGCCGGCCGACCACGGTGGAGACGAAGTCGTCCGCGTGCCGGGCCACCGCGCCGGCCGCCAGCTCCGGGTCGTACGGGCGCTTCCGCTCGGGCGGGACGTGCTTGCCGGTGACCCGCGCGGGCTTGAGCCCGGTCGGGTGGTCGAAGGTGTGGAAGTCCCGGTACGCGGGGTCGCCGGGGTAGCCGGCCTTGGGCGACCAGACCCGGTAGGTGACCTCCAGGTCGCGGCCGAAGCACACCACGTCCGAGTCGCCGACGGGCCGGGCGGCGTGGGTGTCCCCGTGCAGCGCCGGGCCGTCCACCAGGAACCGCCGCACGCCGGCGCGGGCGTAGTCGTGCTCCAGGCCGGGGGCGTAGCCGCACTCGGGCGCCCAGATCCCGTGCGGGGCCCGGCCGACCCGCCGCGCGGTGTCGGCCAGCCCGGTGTCCAGGGCGAACCGGCGGACCGGCGCGCGCAGCAGCGGCTGGAACGGGTGCGTGGCCGGGCCGCCGAGCAGCTCGACCACGCCGGCGTCGACCAGCGGGCGCAGCACCGGGGAGAAGCCGTGCCGCCAGCGGGTCTCGAACTCCGCGAGCGCCCGGCCGGCGGCGCGGTGCTCCGCCGCGGCGAGGTCGCGCAGCAGCGGGTCGCCGGCGCGCCACCGGTCCGCGGCGTGCCGGGCGCGCAACTGCCAGGTGCCGAGCCAGTCGTGCGCGGCGCGCAGCGCGTACGGGTCGTCGAGCTGGGCGGCGAGGACCGGGGTGACGCCGAGGGTGAGCACGTCGCGCCGGCCCTCCTCGCCGAGCCGGCGGACCAGGTCGACCACCGGCAGGTAGGAGTGCGCCCAGGCCTGGTAGAGCCACTCCTCGCCGACCGGCCAGGTGCCGTGGTGGGGGAGCCAGGGCAGGTGGCTGTGCAGCACCAGGCAGAACGTGCCCTCGTCCGTCATGGGCGGACCGCCACGGCCACGACGTCCAGACAGGACTCCAGGTCGTCGGTGCCGAGCTCGAAGTCGTCCGCGGCCACGCCCGCCACCGCCGCCCGCAGCGCGTCCGGCCACGGCGTGCCGGCGACGGCGACCGCCACCTGCGCGTCGATGATCGACCCGCCGAGCGCCGCCTCGACCGCGCGCAGCCGCGGCCCGTGCCGCAGGCCGCCGAGGTACTCGACGCCGAACCCGGTGTCACGCAGCAGCCCGGCCAGCTCGCCGGGGTCGAGCTCGCGGGTGTGGAAGGGGTTGAGCGGGGTGTCCCGGCCGGGGGAGAACGTGATCCGGTTCGGGGTGGTCACCAGCAGGCGCCCGCCCGGCCGCAGGACGCGGTGGCACTCGCGCAGGAACCCGGGCTGGTCCCACAGGTGCTCGATGACCTGGAGGTTGGCCACGACGTCGACGGTGGCGGTGCGCACCGGGAGCGCGGCGAGGTTCCCCCGCAGCGCCCGCACCCGCGGGTAGGCGCGCGCCACGTGCGCTGCGGTCGGGGCGTCGTAGTCGAGCCCGGCGACCAGTGCGGCCTCCCCGGCGAGCAGGTCGGCGCCGTACCCCTCGCCGCACCCGGCCTCCAGCACGAGCGCGCCGACACAGTATCGCCGTAATGCCAGGTAGGCGGCCTCGTGGCGGCGGAACCAGTAGTTCTCCTCCACGATCCCGGGCACGGTGCGTTCGCCGGTCAGGGGAAGGGACTCAACCACCACCGCGGCAGGTTACTACGGGGTAGGCAACCGCTCATGCCGCCGGGGAGATCGTGATGCCGACCGCGCCCGGTCCGACGTGGACGCCGATCGCGGAGCTGACCTCGGTGAACGTGACCTCGCGGGCCTCCGGCAGGCGCTGCTTGAGCCGGTCGAGGACCTTGGTTCCCCTGGCCACGGCGCCGAAGTGCTCGATCGCCACGTCGACCTGGCGGCCGTTGGCCTTGCGGACCGCGGCGTCGACCAGGCGGCGCAGCGCGCGCTCCGTGCCGAGCACCCGCTCCAGCGGCGCGACCTGGCCGTTGACCATCGTCAGCAGCGGCTTGAGCGACAGCGCGCTGCCGAGGGCCGCCGACGTCGCGCCGATCCGACCGCCTCTGCGCAGGTACTCCAGCGTGTCCACGTAGATCAGCTCGCTGCTGTGCTCCAGGCGCTTGGCGAGGGTGCCCATCACCCGCTGGGCGCTGCCCCCGGCGCCGGCGGTGCGCGCCGCGGCCAGCACGGCGTAACCCAGGCTCATCCCGGTCGTGGCCGAGTCGACCACGTGCACCGGGACCCTGGCCTGGGTGGCGGCAGCGCGCGCGACCTCGATGGTCTCCGACTGCCGCCCCGAGATGTGCACCGAGACGATCTCGTCGGCGCCGCGCGCCGCGAGGTCCTGGTACGCCCACACGAACCCGGCGGGGTCCGGGGCGGACGTGGACACGTCCATGTTCCGCTCGAGCGCGGTGACCAGCACGTCCGAGGGCACCACGTGCTCCGCGCGGACGTGCTGGCCGATGCGGATCTGGGTCGGCACCACGGTGATTCCCCACTGCGCCGCCAGCGCCGCCGGGATGCTCGAGGTCGAATCCGTCACCAACCCAACACGGCCAGCCATGCAAACGAGCGTAACTCACCCATTTGGGTGAGCGCGATCACGGTCAGTTAGGTCACCTCGGTGGCGAGACTATGCTACTGATGAGTAACATACAGGTGGCCAAGGACACCGTGCCAAGGTGCGACCAGCATGGCAGGGTCGGGTCAACTGTCAGACCGTGGACATATCCTCTGGTCGCGCAAGCGAATGGGCTCGTCATCGGGAGGTCGGAGCAGACCAATGCCAAACATCGTCGTGCTGGTCAAACAAGTGCCGGACACCTATTCGGAGCGCAAGCTCAGTGAGGGCGACCACACCCTCGACCGCGACTCGGCCGACGCGGTGCTCGACGAGATCAACGAGCGCGCCATCGAGGAGGCGCTCCAGATCAAGGAGGCGCACGACGGCGAGGTGACCGTGCTCTGCGTCGGCCCCGACCGGGCCACCGACGCGATCCGCAAGGGCCTGTCCATGGGCGCGGACAAGGCGATCCACGTGCTCGACGACGCCCTGCACGGCTCGGACCTGCTGCAGACCGCCAAGGTCCTGGCCGCCGCGATCGGCACGGTCGAGGACGTGGACCTGGTCATCGCCGGCAACGAGGCCAGCGACGGCGCCGGCGGCGCGGTCCCGGCGGTCGTCGCCGAGCTGCTCGGGTACCCCCAGCTCACGCACGCCCGCGAGGTCACCGTGGAAGGCACCACGGTCAAGGTCATCCGCGAGACCGAGGAGGGCCTGACCCACCTCGAGGCGAGCCTGCCCGCGGTGATCAGCGTCGGCGAGAAGATCAACGAGCCGCGGTACCCGTCGTTCAAGGGCATCATGGCCGCCAAGAAGAAGCCGGTCGAGACCGTCGGCATCGCCGACCTCGGCATCGACGCCGGCGACGTCGGCCTCGGCAACGCGTGGTCCACGGTCGTCGAGGCCGCGCCCAAGCCGCCGCGCGAGGCGGGCCAGCGCGTCGAGGACGACGGCGACGGCGGCGTGAAGATCGCCGAGTACCTGGTCGGCCAGAAACTGATCTGAAGAGGCACATTCGAACCAGGCGAGTTCGCTTGCCCTCGGTCGGCCGCCTGAGTGGCGAGAGTCCGATCGGGCCGCACGGTTGAATTTGCCTCTTGAAGTGGAGAACACAGACATGGCAGAGGTTCTGGTCCTCGTCGATCACCTGGACGGCGAGGTCAAGAAGGTCACAGGCGAACTGCTCACCGCGGCCCGCACGCTCGGCGAGCCGAGCGCGGTCGTCGTCGGCGCGCCCGGCGACGCGGCGAAGCTGAAGGAGTCGCTCGCCGCGTACGGCGCCGAGAAGGTCTACGTCGCCGAGTCCGACGACGCCGCGGGCTACCTCGTCACCCCCAAGGTCGACGTGCTCGCCGGGCTGGTCGAGGCGAAGTCCCCGGCCGCGGTGCTGGTCGCCGCCGGCTCGGAGGGCAAGGAGGTCTCCGGCCGGCTCGCCGCGCGGATCGGCGGCGCCCTGCTGGTCGACGCGGTCGGTGTCGAGGGTTCCGGCGAGGACGTCACCGTGACGCAGTCGGTCTTCGGTGGCGCGTTCGTGGTGAAGGCCAAGGCCGCCAAGGGCCTGCCGGTCATCTCGGTGCGTCCCGGCGGGCTGGAGGCCGAGCAGGCCCAGGGCGCGGCGGCCGAGGAGACCGTCGAGGTCCCCGCGGTCGACCCGGCCAAGGCCGCGAAGATCACCGGCCGCGAGCCGGTCGTCGGCGGCGACCGTCCGGAGCTGACCGAGGCGTCCGTAGTCGTCTCCGGCGGACGTGGCGTCGGCAGCGCGGAGAGCTTCGAGGTCGTCGAGAAGCTGGCCGACACGCTCGGCGCCGCCGTCGGTGCCTCGCGGGCGGCGGTCGACTCCGGCTACTACCCGGCCCAGTTCCAGGTCGGGCAGACCGGCAAGACGGTGTCGCCGCAGCTGTACATCGCGCTGGGCATCTCCGGTGCCATCCAGCACCGCGCCGGCATGCAGACGTCGAAGACGATCGTCGCGGTGAACAAGGACCCGGAGGCGCCGATCTTCGAGATCGCCGACTACGGCGTCGTGGGCGACCTGTTCAAGGTCGCCCCCCAGCTCACCGAAGAAGCCGCGAAGCGCAAGGGCTGACGAGAATTCACTGACGCGTCACGGTAAAGAGCACGTGAGGTTTGCCGGGCGCCGCGTACACCTGTGGGCATGACGCAGGCCCAGTTGCTGGTCAGGTCCACAGGTTCCACGCGGCCCCGGTACTCACTGCTGGTCGCCCGCGACGGCGAGGAGGTTCGCGCCGCGCAGCGGCTCCGGTACCGCGTGTTCGCCGGGGAGATGGGCGCCGCCCTGCACACCGACACCCCGGGCGCGGACGTCGACGCGTTCGACCGGTACTGCGACCACCTGGTCGTGCGGGAGGACCACACCGGCGAGATCGTCGGCTGCTACCGGATGCTGCCGCCCGAGCGGGTGGCCGACGCCGGGATGCTGTACTCCGAGACCGAGTTCGACCTGCGCGCCATCGCCCCGCTGCGGCACGCCCTGGTCGAGACCGGCCGCTCGTGCGTGCACCCCGACCACCGCACCGGGGCGGTCGTCAGCCTGGTCTGGGCGGGCATCGCGCGCTACCTGCTGCTCTCCGGGCACCGCTGGCTCGCCGGCTGCGCCTCGGTCCCGCTCGCCGACGGCGGCGCGCTCGCCGCGGGTGTGTGGGAGACCGTGCGGCACAAGCACCTCGCACCCCCGGAGTACCGGGTGCGGCCGCTGCGCCCCTGGAACACCGACGCGGTGACCCCGCCGCGCCGGGTGGCGCTGCCGCCGCTGCTCAAGGGCTACCTGCGGCTGGGTGCCTGGGTGTGCGGGCCACCCGCGCTGGACGCCGACTTCGGCGTCGCCGACCTGTTCGTCCTGTTGGGACTTGAGCACGTGGACCAGCGGTACCTCAGCTACTTCCTCGGCGAGCAGTCGTGACCGCGCACGCCTGGTTCCCGGCCTCGCCGTGCGGGCCGGGGTGCCTGTCCGGGCGGGAGCCGGCGGTGTCGCGGGTCCGGTACTGGCTGCGGCTGACCGCGCTCGTGCTCGTGGTCCTGCTGTCGCTGCTGCTGGTGGTGTTCCTGCCGGTGCTCGGCCGGCGCGGGCGCGACGGCGCGGCGCGGGCGGTGTTCCGGTCGGTGCTGCTGGCCGCCGGCGTCCGGTTACGACGCTCCGGTGGGGACGGTCTGGCCGCGCGCGGGCGCGGGGCGCTCGTGGTGAACAACCACACGTCCTGGTTGGACATCGTCGCGGTGAACGCCGTGCGGCCGATGCGGGCGCTGGCGAAGGCCGACATCGCGCGCTGGCCGGTGCTCGGCCGGCTGGTGTCGGCCGCGGGCTCGGTGTACGTGCACCGCGAGGGGCTGCGCTCGCTGCCGGGCACCGTGGCCGAGCTGGCCGAGGTGCTGCGCGCCGGCTCGATGGTGAACGTGACCCCGGAGGGCACCACCTGGTGCGGGCTCACCCACGGCCGGTTCCGCCCCGCGGTGTTCCAGGCGGCCATCGACGGCGGCGTGCCGGTGCTCCCGGTCGCGCTGCGCTTCCGCCTCCGTGACGGCACGCCGACCACCGCCCCGGCCTTCGTCGGCGACGAGACCATCGTGGACTCGGTCCGCCGCGTGGCCCGTCTCCGCGGCCTGATCCTCGACCTCCACGTACTCGACGAACTGGCCCCCGGCCGCACCACCGACCGCCGCGCCCTCGCCGCCCTGGCCGAAGCCGCCATCGACACCGTCCTCCTCCCCACCCCGCGAGTGCCCCACCCGAAACCTGGCTGGACCTCCACCGCGCTGGAGGTTGCACGATGCTCAGGTGACCATCACCAGCGCCGAGACCGAGCCCGCCTCCCTGTGGAGCGGCCGGTACCGGGCCACCACCATCGGCATGACGACGCTGGTGACGATCGCCGCGTTCGAGCACCTCGGGGTCTCCACCGCGATGCCGCGCCTGGTGGCCGACCTCGACGGCGCCGCCCTGTACTCCTGGCCGTTCACCGCGTTCCTCGCCGCGAGCGTGATGGCCACCGTGCTCTCCGGGCGGGTCTCCGACCGGCTCGGGCCGGTGCCCGCACTGCTGGCCGGGCCGGCGCTGTTCCTCGCCGGGCTGTTCACCGCCGGCCTGGCGCAGGGGATGCCGATGCTGCTCGCCGGCCGGGTGCTCCAGGGCCTCGGGCTCGGCACCCAGGTCGTCGGCATCTACGTGCTCGTCGCGCTCGTGTTCCCGGTCCGGCGCCGGCCGGCGGCGTTCGGGCTGCTGGCCGCCGCCTGGGTGGTGCCGTCGCTGGTCGGGCCGCCCGCCGCGGCGTGGTGCCGGCGGCGATCGCGACCGCCGCGGGGATCGCGGCGCTCACCTGGGCCGCACAGCACGCGGTCTGGTGGCTCGGGCTCGCCGGGCTCGCCGCGCTGGTGCCCGGCCTGCGGGTGCTGCTGCCGAGGGGAACGTTCACCAACCGGCGCGGGCTGCCGGCCACCGTGCTCACCCGCGGGCTGTTCGCCGGGGCCTTCTTCGCGGTCGAGGCGTACGTGCCGCTCACGCTCACCGCCGTGCACGGGTTCTCGCCCGCGCTGGCCGGGCTCCCGCTCACCGTCGGTGCCTGCGGCTGGGCGGCGGCCTCGCACTGGCAGGGCCGCTACCCGGACATCCCGCGGGCGCGGCTGATCCGGGTGGGGATGGCGAGCCTCGCCGTCGCGCTGGCCGCCTCCGCGCTGGTCGGCCCGGACTGGGGGCTCGGCTGGCTCAGCCTGCCGTGCTGGCTGCTGGCCGGGGCGTCGATGGGCCTGGCGTACCCCTCGATCAGCGTGCTCAGCCTCGGCTACGCCGCGCCGCGTGAGCGCGGGTTCGTCTCCTCCGCGCTGCAGGTCAGCGACATGACGATGGCGGCGACCATGGTCGGCCTCGGCGGCGTGATGCTCAGCACACTCGCCTCGACCGCCGACCCGACGGCCGCCGTCGTGCCGCTGAACCTGCTGATGGCGGGCCTGGCGCTGTTCGGCGCCGTGATCGTCCGACTGGATCCGGCCGGCTCGTGACCTTGATTCACCGGCGGCGGTCTACGCTGGAGCCGCGATGACCTACCTCGACCACGCGGCCACCACGCCGATGCTGCCCGAGGCAGCGGCGGCGATGACCGCGCTACTGAGCGAAGCGGTGCCGGCCCGGGGCAACGCCTCCTCGCTGCACACCTCCGGCCGCCGCGCCCGGCGGCGGGTGGAGGAGGCACGCGAGGAGATCGCCGCGGCGCTGGGCGCCCGGCCGTCCGAGGTGATCTTCACCGCCGGCGGCACGGAGAGCGACAACCTCGCCGTCAAGGGCATCTACCTCGCCAGACGCACCCCGCAACGGCGGCGCCTGCTCGTCTCTGCCGTCGAGCACCACGCCGTGCTGGACGCCGTCGAGTGGCTGGCCGAGCACGAGGACGCCGAGCTGACGCTGCTGGAGGTCGACGCGTTCGGCCGGGTGCACGACGACACGCTGCGCGCGGCCATCGCCGGCGACCCGGACTCGGTGGCGCTGGTGAGCGTCATGTGGGCCAACAACGAGGTCGGCACGGTCAACCCGGTGCGCGAACTGGCCGCCACCTGCGCCGAGCAAGGCATCCCGTTCCACACCGACGCGGTGCAGGCCGTCGGCGCGCTGCCGGTCGACTTCGGCGCCTCCGGGGCGAGCGCGCTGACCGTGTCCGGGCACAAGATCGGCGGGCCGTACGGCGTCGGCGTGCTGCTGCTCGGCCGGGACGTGCCGTGCGTGCCGGTGCTGCACGGCGGCGGGCAGGAGCGCGAGGTCCGGTCGGGCACGCTGGACGTGCCGGGCATCGCCGCGACGGCCGCCGCGGTGCGTGCGGCGGTCGACGCCCGCGAGACGCAGGCGGAGCTGCTGGCGGACCTGCGCGACGAGCTGATCGCCGCGGTCCGTGCCGCGGTGCCCGACGCGGTCCTCAACGGCGACCCCGGCCAGTCCCACGTGGACGGCGCGCCGTCGCGGCTGCCGGGCAACGCGCACTTCACGTTCCCCGGGTGCGCGGGGGACAGCCTGCTGATGCTGCTCGACGCGCGGGGCATCGAGTGCTCCACCGGGTCGGCGTGCACGGCGGGCGTGGCGCAGCCGAGCCACGTGCTGCTCGCGACCGGCGTCGACACCGACCTGGCCCGCGGCTCGCTGCGGTTCTCCCTGGGCCACACCTCGACCCGCGCCGACGTGCGCGCGCTGGCCGAGGCGATCGGCCCGGTGGTGGAACGGGCGCGCACCGCCGGGCTGGTCCGCGCGCGCAAGCGGGTGGAGGTCTAGTCCGGTGCGGGTGCTGGCGGCGATGAGTGGTGGGGTCGACTCGGCGGTGGCGGCCGCGCGGGCGGTGGCCGCCGGGCACGACGTGACCGGGGTGCACCTGGCGCTGTCGGCCAAGCCGGGGACGTTGCGGGCCGGGGCGCGCGGGTGCTGCACGGTCGAGGACGCGAACGACGCGCGGCGGGTCGCGGACATGCTCGGGATCCCCTTCTACGTCTGGGACTTCGCCGAGCGGTTCGGTGAGGACGTGGTCGACGAGTTCGTCGCCGAGTACGCCGCCGGGCGCACCCCCAACCCGTGCCTGACCTGCAACGAGCGGATCAAGTTCGCCGCACTACTGGACAAGGCGACCGCGCTCGGCTTCGACGCGGTCTGCACCGGCCACTACGCCCGGCTGTCGGTCGTGGACGGCCGCCCGGAGCTGCGGCGCAGCGCGGACGCCGGCAAGGACCAGTCCTACGTGCTCGCGACGCTGCGCCCGGACCAGCTGCGGCACGCCATGTTCCCGCTCGGCGGCTCGGTGAAGGCCGACGTGCGTGCCGAGGCGGCCGAGCGCGGGCTGCTGGTCGCCGAGAAGCCGGACAGCCACGACATCTGCTTCATCCCCGACGGCGACACCCGCGCGTTCCTCACCCGCCGCCTCGGCGAGCGGCCCGGCGAACTCGTCGACGACGAGACCGGCGCGGTCCTCGGCACGCACTCCGGGGTGCACGGCTTCACCGTGGGCCAGCGGCACGGGCTCGGGCTGCGGGTCCCGGCCGCGGACGGACGGCCCCGCTACGTGCTCTCGCTGGAGCCGGTGTCCGGCTCCGTGCGGGTCGGCGCCGCCGACCGGCTCGCGGTGCGGGAGATCGTCGCGACCAGCCCGGTCTGGCCCGCCGGCGACCAGCCGGCCGGCGACGTCGAGTGCGTGGCGCAGGTCCGCGCGCACGGCGGCACCGCCCCGGCCACGGCGTCGGTGGTGGACGGCGAGCTGCGGGTGCGCCTGACCGGCGAGCTGCGCGGCGTCGCGCCCGGCCAGGCCGTCGTGCTCTACCGCGAGGACGCGGGCGGCGACGTGGTGCTCGGCAGCGGCCGGATCGCCACCACTCGGTAATCGTTCGTTCCCGTTCGGCCCAACCTGTTACGCCGGACGGTGGATCACCGACCATCCAGGTGTCGCGTGACAACCGAGCGAGCCCGAGGTGATCCCATGACCGACGCCGAGCACGGCACGATCTTCCCCGACGTGGTCAGCGTCCCGCCGGACGTCCTGACCCGGCACCGGATCAGACTGCTCGACCCGGCCACCGCGGTACGCACCGCGGCCGGCGAGTGGCCCCTGTCCACCGCCTACCGGGCCGATCGGCTGCTGATGCCGGCGCGCGAGGTCCCGGGCCTGATCGACGAGGAGAACGAGTACAACAAGGCGCTCGACGCGCTCGACATGGCGCTGGAGCCGTCCCACGAGGAGGTGAACCGGCATGTGCACGAGGACCTGCCGGTGCCGGTCCCGCTGGTCGCCCGCAACCGCACGGTCCTCGACCGGCCAGCCGACCCGTGGTCCGCACTGGTCGCGCTGCGCCGGTACTTCGGGGCCGACACCCGCGGCCGGCGCGTCGGGCTCGACCATCTGACCGTCGCCGCGTCGGTCGGCTTCGAGGGCGCGCCGGTGAACCAGGGCGGCGCGGTCGGCGGGGTCCCGGTCAACCAGGGCGGCAGCATGGGCAACGGCCGGCTCGCCCTGCACACCGGCAGCCGGAACCCGGTCGCGGTGCTCGGCCCGGCCCCGGTCCGCCGCAGGCCCGCGGACCTTCCCCACGGGCGGCGCCCGGTCGTCGCCGTGCTGGACACCGGCATGGGCCCGCACCCGTGGCTGACCGGCAACCCGCCGGCGACCGACCCCGTGGTGGAGCTCGCCCCGGACTTCCAGGCCGCGCTCGCCGCGCACGAGGGCACCGGGCCCGGCGTGCTGCTCGGCACCCCCGACGACGAGCCGGACCGGATCCAGCCGCTGCTCGGCCTCACCGACTCCCACTCCGGCCACGGCACGTTCTGCGCCGGCCTGGTGCACCAGCTGTGCCCGGACGCGCGGATCCTGTCCCTGCGCGTGCTGCACCCCGACGGCTACTCCACCGAGAGCTCGGTGCTGTTCGCCCTGGACTGGCTGCGCGCCCGGGTGGAGAGCGCGATCGCCGACGGCCGGCCCGACCTGCTCGTCGACGTCGTGTCGCTCTCGCTCGGCTTCTACCCCGAGACCGCGGACCCGGCCGAGGTCACCCAGGTGTCGGGGGCGATCCAGCGGCTCACCGACCTCGGCGTGCTGGTCGTGTCGGCCTCCGGCAACGACGCCACCACCCGCCCGTTCGTGCCCGCCGCGTTCGGCATGAACCCCGGCGGCGTCGGCAACCCGTTCGTGGCCGCGGTCGGCGCGCTCAACGCGGCCGGCGACACCACCGCCGCGTTCAGCAACCACGGCCCGTGGGTGTGGCGGTGGGCGCCCGGCGACGCTCTGGTCAGCACGGTGCCGACGTGGCAGGGTGCTGGTGGTCCCGGTCTCGACACGCTGGACGGCGACGGGGTCGGCCCGCGTTCGCGGACCGCTCCCGACCCGGACGACCTGCGCACCGGGTTCGCGGTGTGGGCCGGCACGTCCTTCGCCACCCCGGTGGTCGCCGGCCTCGTCGCGACGGCCTTGATCGAGGACCGCGACGCGGCCACCAGCGCCTTCGGTGCGGAGCGGGCGCGCCGCGCCCTGGCTGCGGCGGACAGGGAGCTGAGCAATCGGAAGTGGCGATAGGACCGCACGCGCGGACCGGCTGCACGCCCGCGCGCGGCGAGCCGTGTCCGCGTACCGGTTCGACCGCGGCGCCGCGCTGCTGACCGCGGCGCTCGACCTGCTCGACGAGGCGCCCGACGCCCCCGACACCGCGGTCCCGCGGGTGCGGGTGCTGGTCAGCCTCGCCTACGTGGACGCCGAGGTGACCTCGCTCGCCGCGGGGCTCGCCGGGCTGGACCGCGCGGGGGAGTGGGCCGAACGCGTGCCGGCCGGGCCGGTGCGCGCCGAGCTGGACGGCCTGGTGTCGTCCCACCGGGCGCTGCTGCTGCACCGGGCCGGCCGGGTCGTCGAGGCGCTGGAGGTGTTCGACGAGGCGATCCCGCTGCTGCGGCGCGGGCACGGCGACCCGGTGATCGTCGCCGGCGCCTACCTCAACCGGGCCACGTCGTTCATGTCCCTGGCCCAGCTGCCCCTGGCCGCGGCCGACCTCGCCACCTGCGTCGAGGTGTGCGACGCCCACGACCTGGGCTGGCTCGCCGCCAAGGCCCGGCACAACCTGGGCTACGTCGCGTACCTGACCGGCGACCTGCCGGCCGCGCTGCGCCACTACGACGAGACCGAGGGCAGCTACCGCGAGCACACCACCGGGCTGCTGCCGGCACTGCACCTCGACCGGGCCCGCGCGCTGCTCGCCGCCGGTCTCGCGTCGGACGCGGCCCGCCAGCTCGACGAGGCGGTCCCGCAGCTGCGCCGGCAGCGCGCCGGGCAGGACCTGGCCGAGGCGGAGGTCGTGCTGGCCGGCGCCGAGCTGCTGGTCGGCCGAACGCTGCGGGCCAGACGGCTCGCGCGGTCGGCGGAGCGGCGGTTCACCCGGCGCGGCAACACCCGCTGGGCCGCGGTCGCCGCGCTCGCCGGGTTGCGCGTGGAGGCCGAGGACGCGCTGGCGTCCGGCCGGATTCCGCCGCGGCTGCCGGTCCGGGCCGGCAAGCTGGCCGAGACCCTGCGGGCGCTGCTGCTGGAGGACGAGACCGGTGTGGCGCTGATGCTCGGCGCCCGGCTGGAGCTGCGCCGCGGCGACCCGGGTGCCGCCGAGCTGCTGCTCGACCAGCTGCCGCCGCAGCGAGCCACGACCCCGCTGGACCACCGGATGCTGCTGCGGCTGTGCCGCGCGGAGCTGGCCGTGGCCCGCGGCGACCGGCGGCACGCCCTCGCCGAGGCCCGCGGCGGGCTGATCGAGCTGGGGCGGGCGCGGGACCGGATGGGCGGGCTGGAGCTGGTGTGCGGCACCGCGGTGCACGGCGAGCGGCTGGGGGAGCTGGCGGTGCGGCTGGTGCTCGACGGGCCGAGGCGGACCGCGCGGCAGCTGTTCGGCTGGCTGGAGCGGACCCGGGCGCAGGTGTACCGGTACGAGCCGCTGCCGGCGATCGACGACCCGGAGCTGGCGGTGAAGGTCAACGAGCTGCGGACGCTGCGGCGGGCCGCGCAGCTGGAGCGGCTGGCCGGCCGGTCGCCGCTGGCGCGGGAGAAGCGGGCGGCGGCGCTGGAGCGGGAGGTGCTGCGGCAGGGCTGGTACGCCACGCCGTGGGGGCGCCCGCGCCCGGTGGCGTCGCTGCCCGCGGTGCGGGCGGCGCTGGGGGAGCGCGCGCTGGTGTCGTTCGCGGTGTCCGGCGACGCGCTGGTCGCGGTCGTGGTGGCGGGCGGGCGGACGCCGTGAAGTGGGAGTACGCGACGGTTCCGTTGCTGACCCACGCGACCAAGCAGATCCTCGACCAGTGGGGGGAGGACGGCTGGGAGCTGGTCACCGTGCTCCCGGGCCCCACCGGTGAGCAGCTCGTCGCGTACCTGAAGAAGCCGCGGGCGTGAACGCGGCGGGCGCGGACGGGCCCCGGGCGCGGTTGGCGTCGCTGGGTCTCGAGCTCCCGTCGGTCGCGGCGCCGAAGGGCGTCTACCTGCCCGCCCGGCGCACCGGGAACCAGGTCTGGACCTCGGGCCAGCTGCCGCTCGTGGGCGGCGAGCTGCCGGCCACGGGCCTCGTGGGGGCCGAGGTCACGGTGGACGACGCGGCCGCGTACGCCCGCATCGCCACGCTCAACGCGCTGGCCGCGATCGACGCCCTCGTCGGGCTCGAGGCGATCGCGTCGGTGGTCAAGGTCGTCGGCTACGTGGCGTCCGCGCCCGGGTTCGGCGGGCAGCCCCAGGTGATCAACGGTGCCTCGGAGCTCCTGGGCGCCGTGTTCGGTTCGTCGGGTGAACACGCCCGTTCGGCGATCGGGGTGGCGGCGCTGCCGCTGGGCGCCCCGGTCGAGGTTGAGGTCGTCGT
>DATABL010000197.1:0-2589 GCA_036259595.1 Actinophytocola sp. | reverse complement strand
CGGCAGAGCACCGACCCCGCCACGCAGCAGGCGGCGCTGCTGGCCCTGGACTGCAACGCCCAGGACCCGCTGCGCGGCTACGACGACCCGACGCTGCCGCTGGTGGCCTGCAACCAGGACGGCACCGAGAAGTACATCCTCAGCCCGAGCTTCCTGGAGGGCACCGAGATCGCGAGTGCCCAGGCGGTGCCGAACACGACGGGCGTCGGGTACGTGGTCAGCCTGACGTTCGAGAGCCGGGGCGCGCAGATCTGGGGCGAGTACACGACCAACAACGTCGGCAAGCAGGTCGCGTTCACCCTGGACGGCGAGGTCGTGTCCGCGCCGAGCATCAACCAGCCCATCTTCGGCGCCACCCAGATCGAGGGCCAGTTCAACCAGGAGGAGGCCGAGCAGCTGGCGGGCGTGCTGCGCTACGGCTCCCTGCCGCTGTCGTTCGAGTCCTCGGAGGCGCAGACCGTCTCCGCGACCCTGGGGCTCGCGTCCCTGGAAGCCGGACTGATCGCCGGCGCCGTCGGACTGGGGCTGGTGTTCCTCTACAGCCTCTTCTACTACCGCATCCTCGGCCTGCTGACGATCCTGTCGCTCGTGCTGTCGGGCGCGATCGTCTACGCCGTGCTCGTGCTGCTCGGGCGCTGGATCGGGTTCACCCTCGATCTCGCGGGAGTGGCCGGTCTGATCGTGGCCATCGGTATCACCGCCGACTCGTTCATCATCTTCTTCGAACGGTTGAAGGACGAGATGCGGGAAGGCAGGACGTTCCGCTCGGCCGTGCCGCGGGGTTGGGTGCGGGCGCGGCGCACCATCCTGTCCGCCGACGCGGTGAGCTTCCTGGCCGCGGCCGTGCTGTACCTGCTGGCCGTCGGCCAGGTGCGCGGTTTCGCGTTCACGCTGGGTCTGTCCACGGTGCTCGACCTCATCGTCGTGTTCCTGGTGACGCACCCGCTGGTGGCGCTGGCGGCGAAGTCCCGGGTGTTCGGCAGTCCCGCGCTGTCGGGCCTGGGCGAGGCGGCCAGGGCCGGCGCGGAACGCAAGCGCGCCGCGGTGGCCGCCGGCCGATCGAAGGGAGCCTGAGATGGCCGGAGTCATGTCCCGGCTCTACACCGGCACGGGCGCGTTCGACATCGTCGGGCGCAAGCGGACCTGGTACATCGCGTTCGGTCTGCTCGTGCTCGTGTGCGTGGGCTCGATGGTGTTCCGCGGCTTCAACCTCGGCATCGACTTCACCGGCGGCACGCAGATCCAGTTCCCGGCCACGACCGCGGCGGCGCCCGCGGAGGTCGAGGCGGTGCGGGCGGTGTACGAGCGCGTGATCGGCGAGGAGCCGGCCGCGGTGCAGTCGGCGGGCAGCGGTACGTCCTCGTCGATCCTCATCCGGTCCGAGGCGCTCGACCCGGGCCAGCTGTTCGCGCTCAAGCAGGCGTTGTACGACACGTTCCAGCCGATCGGCGCCGCGGGCACCCCGACACCCGACGTGATCAGCGACAGCGCCGTGAGCGGCAGCTGGGGCGGACAGATCACCCAGCAGGCACTCATCGCCCTCGGCGTCTTCCTCGTGCTCGTCACGATCTTCCTGGCGCTCTACTTCGAACGGGCCATGGCGATCGCCGCCCTGGTGGCGCTGCTGCACGACGTCGTCGTGACGGCGGGCTTCTACGCGATCGTCGGGTTCGAGGTCAGCCCGTCCACCGTGATCGGGCTGCTGACGATCCTCGGGTTCTCGCTCTACGACACCGTCGTGGTGTTCGACAAGGTCAAGGAGAACACCCGAGGGTTGCTCGGGCTCACCCGGCGCACGTACGCCGAGGCGGCCAACCTCGCGGTGAACCAGACGCTCATCCGCTCGATCAACACCTCGCTCTTCGCGGTGCTCCCGGTGGCGGCGCTCATGGTCATCGGTGTCGGGCTGCTCGGGGTCGGCACGCTGGCCGACCTCGCGCTCGTGCTGATGGTCGGCATGCTCGCCGGCACGGTGTCGTCGTTGCTGCTGGCCACGCCGATCCTCGTGGACCTGAAGCAGCGCGACCCGCGGGTCCGGCAGCAGGCGGCGCGGGTGGCCGCCCGCCGCAAGAAGGCCGCGGGCGGTGCCGACGCCGGCGGGCCCGAGCCGGACGTCGCCGACGACGCGGTCCTGGCCACGGAGCTGCGCAAGGAGCGGGCGATGGCGGCGGCGTCGAGCGTGCCCGCGCGCCAGGCCAAGGCCGGTGGCGCGGGGCAGCACCGGGGCAAGCGACCGGCCGGGAAGGCCGCGCGCCCGTCCGGCAAGCGCACCCGGTGACCGGCCCCGACCCCGTGGACGGGGCCGGACCCGCGCTCGCCCGGGTCGCCGCGCTTGTGCGCGACGTCCCCGACCACCCGTCGCCCGGCATCCTGTTCCGCGACATCACCCCGGTGCTCGCCGACGCGGAGGCGTTCACCACCGTCACCACGGAGCTGGCCTCGCTCGTCGGCGAGGCCGACCTCGTGGCGGGTGTGGAGGCGCGCGGCTTCCTGCTCGCCGCCGCGGTCGCGGTGGTGGCGGGCACCGGCGTCGTCCCGGTCCGCAAGGCGGGCAAGCTGCCGCGGGTGGCCGCCTCGCGCACGTACCGG
>DATABL010000196.1:0-14280 GCA_036259595.1 Actinophytocola sp. | reverse complement strand
AGGTCGAACGGGCCGCCGACCTGGTCGATCGTGGACACGTAGTCGGCGAAGTCGAGGTCGGTGTGGCCGACCCGGTTGGAGCGGATCACGGTGTCGGCGGTGGCCGCGGTCGGCGCGACGGCATGCAGCTTCACGTTGCCCGCGGTGTCGGCGACCATCTCGCGGACCACCTCGGCCCACTGGGTGTCGTGCTCGACGCTGTCGACCTGGCCGGCGCGCTTGGCCAGCCACAGGGTGCTCGCCCCCGCGCCGTACTCGAAGATCCGCGCACCCGGCCGCTCGGCGAGGAACTCGTCGACCCGGCGCATCGCCGGGTAGCTCCACCACGCCATGTCCATCTTGACCATCTCGGTGGCGTCGTGGATGGAGAACAGCGTGCGCAGGTGCCGCACCCTCGCCGAGTCGCTGCGTTCCAGCCGCGCCAGCAGCCCGGCCTTGTCCGCCGCCTTGCGGACCGTCCGCACGCCGGTCACGTAGGCACCCCGGATGCCGCTCATTTCGCTCCCAAGGAAGTCGTGGTGGTCGCCGGCTCCGTCACGTCGGCCGGCTCGAAGGTCTTCGTCCGTTCCGCGATCAGCTCGGTCGCCTCGCGGCGGTTGGCTGTCCGGTGCAGCACGATCTCCGCGATCAGCCCGATGGAGATCATCTGCACGCCGAGGATGACCAGCAGGATACCCAGCATCAGCAGCGGCCGGTCGCCGATGGCCTCGCCGCCGAAGATCTTCACCACCGTCAGCCAGGCCAGCACGAGGAACCCGAGCAGGCCCGACGCCAGGCCGAGCCCGCCGAACAGGTGCGCCGGGCGGCGGCCGTACTTGGTGATCGTCATGACGGTCAGCAGGTCGATGGCGCCGCGCACGTAGCGCTCGAAGCCGTACTTGGAGCTGCCGTGCTCGCGCGGCCGGTGGTTGACCGCGAGTTCGCGGACCTTGTAGCCGCTCTGGTGGGCGAGCGCGGGGATGTAGCGGTGCAGCTCGCCGTAGAGCGGGACCCGGCGGTAGACCTCGGTGCGCGCCGCCTTGAGGCCGCAGTTGTGGTCGTTGAGCTTGAGCCCGGTGATCACGCCGGTCATCTTGTTGAAGAACTTCGACGGGATCCGCTTGCCGAGCGGGTCCTTGCGGTCCGCCTTGTGCCCGGACACCAGGTCGGCGCCGTCGTCCAGCTCGGCCAGCAGGCGCGGCACCTCGGCCGGGTCGTCCTGCAGGTCGGCGTCCATCGTGACGACGAGCTCGCCGCGGGCCTCGTCGACTGCGGCGGCGAGCGCGGCGGCCTTGCCGAAGTTGCGCCGCAGCCGCAGTGCGCGCACCCGGCCGTCGCCCTGCGCCAGCTCGCACATGACCGGCCAGCTGCGGTCGGTGCTGCCGTCGTCGACGAAGATCACTTCGTACTCGGTGTCGGGCATCGTGGCGAAGGCGGCGTCGATCTCGCCCAGCAGGATGCCGAGCGTCGCCTCCTCGTCCTTGACCGGGATCAGGACGCTGACCCGCACGTCGGGCACTACTTCGATACTCATGTCAGTCTCCGGTGTCGGTGACCTCGGGCGGCAGCCAGCCCATGGCGCCGCTGTCGTAGACGACCACGATGCGTGTCTCGTCGGTGACGGGGCCGATCAGCTTGAAGCCTACGTCGGGGGACAGTTCCCAGTACGTGGCGGTGACGTCGCCGCGCGGCTGCCCGCTCACGCCGCCGCCGACGACCGTGCCGTTCCCGTCCACGACGAGGACGCAACTGACCTGGTCGGCGCCGCGCTGGGCGCCGCCGGTCGCCCAGCCGGTGATCACGTCGGCCTCGCCCCGGTCGTCGATGGCGTTGATCACGCCGACCGGCTCGGTGGGGGCGCGCGTGCCGGGCGCGGGCAGCGGATCGGCGTCGGACAGGTCGATCGTGGAGCCGAGCTCGGGACCGCCGCAGCCGAGGGAGAACGAGTCGTTGAACGGGTAGTGCGACAGCGCGCGCAGGTCGGGTTCGAGCTCGGCCTCCCTGGGCAGCACCGGGCCGAGCGCGTCGCCGTAGCCGGCACGGATCGCGACCGCCTCCAGCGGGTGCTCCCGGATCGCGTCCCGCAGCTCGGCCGCGGTGGGCACGCCGAGGGTGAAGCCGATGACGCCGATGCCGACAGCCGTGACCGCGATCTTCTGGGCGTTGCGCCGGAGGCCCCGGTGGAGCACCACGGCCATGATCACGAGCAGCGGGATCGCGGCGATCGCGGCGATCGAGGAGTACCGGCTCTCGAGGCCGAACTCGGCGCCGAAGTCCATACGGGCCATGCCGGTCATACCGCAGGCGAGGACGCCGAAGCAGGCGAGCGCCCACCAGAACCGCAGCGCGGGTTGCTGCGCGGTCCGGTTGGTGGCGAGGACGGTGTAGACGACGAGCGTCAGCACGCCGGCGACGACCGCGAAGCCGGGGACGTTCGCGGTCCACATCTTCCCGAGGATGGTGAGGAAGGTGAACAGCAGCGAGCCGATGTCGCTGGCGGGAGTGCCGCCGACCCAGTCGTTGGGTTTGAGCGCGTACCAGATCCCGATGATGACGACGAAGATGCCGAGCGGCACGACCCGGTAGGGCCACCGGTCCCTGCGCAGGGTCGCCAGCAGGGCGAGCGCGGGCCAGAGGGCGAACGCGGTGCCGTAGCTGGCGCTGGCGAGGATCCCGGCGACCCACGCGGGCCACCACTTCCCCCTGGCCCCGAACAACAGCGAGGCGACGACGATGAGGTTCGCGGTCAGCCACGCGGACCCGCTCATCGAGCGGACGAACATGTGCATGCCCTGCAGGCTGAAGACCAGCGCGGAGGCGGCGACCACGAGCCCGGCGCGGGCCAGCGGCGGGAGGGTCCTCGGCAGCACCGAGCGCAGGAGGAGGACGGTGGCCGCGGCGATCACGACGACCAGGTAGCCGAGCACCCGGTTGTCCCCGTCGGCCAGCTTGGCGTCGGCCCAGTAGAGCAGCGACGGGATCATCAGCGGGTGCTCGTTCTGCGGGGTCAGCAGCCCCTCGGGGCGGAACGAGCCGTCCGGGTTGGTGATCCGGATGAGGACGTACCAGTAGTCGAGCCACTGCAGCTTGCCCGCGCGCGACACCTCGATGATCATGGCGACGACGGGCACCAGGGCGAGCAGTTCGACCAACCGCGCGATGATGGGGTCGGTGAGCCGCTCCCGCCACCGGGACCGCGGCCCGGTCGACTCCGCCGCCACGTCGGCGTCGGGTGGCTCCTCCGCGTCCTGCTTCACGACGGTGCTGGTCACGTCCGGTTTTCCTCCGCGCGTGTTCGGGCGTCCGCCGGGCGGCGACGGTACATACCATCCCAAAGCCGGTTTGGCGACCGACGCGCGGCCTAGTTTTCCGGTTCGTGTCGGTTGCTCACGATCGTGGTCTCGTCGCGGGTGCCGACGATCTGCGTCATCTCGCCGGAGGGCGCCTCCCAGGCGGCGGAGCGCGGGATGCGCACCCGGGTCGCCTCCCGATCGGCCTCGGCGAGGATCGACGCGCTGCGCTGTCGGTACTCGTCGGTCGTGATCTCCCCGCTGGTGAGCTGCTCGCCGAGCTCGCGGAAGCGTTCCTGCCACCCCATGGGGAAGTTGTTACCACGGGTCGGCGTTGTACCGGGTACGTGGACCAGGTCTACGTAGAGTGGAGGTATGACGTTGATGCACGCGGTGTTCACCGACCGCCCGATCGCCCCGCCGTTCCCGGAGGGAATGGAGACCGCGGTGTTCGGCATGGGCTGCTTCTGGGGTGCCGAGCGCCTCTTCTGGCAGACCCCCGGCGTCTACACGACGGCCGTCGGCTACGCGGGCGGCCAGACTGCGAGTCCGACCTACGAACAGGTCTGTAGCGGCGGAACCGGCCACGCCGAGGTGGTCCTGGTCGTCTTCGACCCGACGCGGATCACCTACGACGCCCTGTTGAAGGTCTTCTGGGAGGGCCACGACCCGACCCAGGGCATGCGCCAGGGCAACGACATCGGCACCCAGTACCGCTCCACGGCCTACTACACGTCGGAGGCCCAACACCAGGCGATCGAGGAAACCCGCGAGGCCTACCAGGCAGCCCTGACCCGCGGCGGCCACGGCCAGATCACCACCGAGGTCGCCCCCCTGCGCGAGTTCCACTACGCCGAGGACTACCACCAGCAGTACCTCTCCGACGCCAAGAACCCCAACGGCTACTGCGGCCTCGGCGGCACCGGCGTCGCGTGCCCGGTCGGCCTCAGCACCGCGGACTGAGGCCGAGGCGAGGTCGCGCGAGAACGGATCCGAACGGGCGGAGGAGGCGGATGAGGCCGCGCGTCCGGCCTTCGAGCTTGGCCGGGCGGTTCGCGAGCTCCGTGAAGGCCACGGCTGGACCCAGACTCGGCTGGCCGAGGCCGCCGGTATGACGCGGCCGGCAGTCGCCCGTTTCGAGGCCGGTGGAACTGTGCCGACATTCCGGTGCTCGAGCGCCTCGCCCATGCTCTCGGCGCCGAGTTGGTCGTTCGGCTCGCGCCGCGAACCTCGGCTGCGTGACCGCCCGGCGGGAGGTCGTCGTGGAGCGGACGACGGGACTCGAACCCGCGACCCTCACCTTGGCAAGGTGATGCGCTACCAGCTGCGCTACGTCCGCATTGCTTCGCCGAGTCTAGCGGATGGCCACGATGGTGACGGAGGGGTGTTCGGCTACGCCGTTCGGATGCCTGGGTGAGGCCGAACGGCCCACGACGTTCGTCGGTATCACTTTCCCGTTCTTAACGTTTGCCGTCCACGTCGAACGGTCCTGTGGCATGTTGAGCCAATTCCCGTGGCGGCCGGGAGGAGGTGCCGGGTTCGATGACCGGCGAGGTTCCGAGAGTGTCCGGGGCGGACGATCCGACGTCGGAGGACCGTACGCTACTCGCCCGGCTGCGTGCCGGTGAGGACGCGGCCTTCGGGGAGCTGTTCTCCCGCCACTCCACCGCCGTCTTCCGGCTCGCGATCGGGCTGGTGAACGACCGGGCCGAGGCCGAGGACCTCACCGCGGAGGCCTTCTTCCGCGTCCTGCAGGCCATCCGGCGCGGTTCCGGGCCGGTGGACAACGTGCGTGGCTACCTGCTGATCGTGGCCCGGCGGGTCGCGCTGGAGTGGAGTCTGCGGCGTCGCGACGTCCCGGTCTCCGACGAGGAGCTGACCAACCGCGCACCGTCCAACCCGGACACCAGTGGCGCGTTCACCGAGCGGAACCTGATCCGGCGGGCGTTCACCAGCCTCCCGGAGCGCTGGCGCCGGGTGCTCTGGAAGATGGAGGTCGAGGGCCAGCGCCCGGCCGTCGTGGCCACGAACTTCGGCCTCAGCCCCAACGCCACCGCCGCGCTCGCCCGGCGCGCGCGGCAGGGGCTGCGGGCGGCCTACCTGCAGGCCCACCTGGCCGCCGACCGCCACGCCACCGGCTGCCGCTCGGTGCTGGAGAAGCTCGGCGCCTACACCGCGGGCAGCACCCGCGGCATCGAGCACCGCCGCATCCGCAGCCACCTCGCCGGCTGCCCCTCCTGCACCGCCATGCACGCCGAACTCCGCGACGTCTGCTCCGGCCTGCGCGCGCACGCCGCCCACCTCGCCCTCCCGGCCACCCTCGCCGGCGCCGCGGCCGCGCACCTGGCCGCCGAAGCCGGAACGGCCACCGCCACCGTCACCGCCGGCGCGGGCGCCACCGCCGGAGCCGGAACGCTCGCCGCGACCGTCGGGTCCGTCGTCAAAGTCGGGGGGTTCGCCGCGCTCAAAGGGCTCGTCGCCACCACGAAAGCGCAGGTCGTGCTCGCGGTCGGCTCCGCGGCCGCCATCGGGGTGCTCGGCCTGGTCACGGTGGCCTGGACCGCCGACGAGCCCCGCACGCCCCTCGACCTCGCCGGCAAGGGCGCCATCGAGCTCGAGATCTCCGACCCGCCCGAGACCTCCATCTCCTCGCTCCGCGCCGCCGAGGGCGAGCTCACCACGCACGCCGAACCTCCGCCCGACACCCGCACCCCCACCCCAGCCGACGACGCCCCGCCCCGCCAGGACCCCGTCACCCCGACCTCGAACACCCCGCCCCCGGCCGTCCCGGTCTCCGCCACCGACGCTCGCGTCGACACCCCGCTGACCAGCGGCGACACCTTCGACGAGAACTCCCCGGTGCGCTACCGCGAGGAGACCGTCCAACGCCACACCCAGACCACGAACGGCACCACCGTGGTCCACGAGACCACCACCGTCACCGAGGTCAACGCCGCCGACCAGACGCGCGTCACCACCGAGACCACGACCTACACCCGACCCCCGAGCACCCCGAGTGGGGGACATCAGACCGCCCGAACGGCTGAATCTACCCCTCCCCCCTCTACCCCGGACGGCCCCTGACTGGTGCGTCGCCCAGGTCCCGTACGTCATCATTGACGCTGATGTTCCCGACCATGCTCGGCGCCGGGAGGCCTCAATGACGCGCGTTGTGCGCGGCGCGGACGGACGTGTGTGGACCCTGCACGGCCAGATGGAATGGCGGACGGACGACTCCGACGAGTTCGAACACGACGTCGCCGTCGGCGGTGCCGCGGCGATCGTGCTGCTGATCCTGGTGCTCACGCTGGGGTTGGTCCTGATCCTGTGGTCACCCGAAGGGCTCGTGGTGCCCCTGTGGGTGGTGCTGCTGGTCCTGCTGGCCTTCCTCTTCTTCCCGGCCCGCTGGGCGCTGCGCCGCCCCTGGCGGATCGTCGCCGAGACCGGGGACGACGGCGAGGGCGACCCGACCGAGACGTGGGAGGGCAACGTCCGCGGCGTGCTCAACGTGCGCTCCCAGATGAGGCGGATCGCCAAGGACATCGCCGTCGACTCGCGGCCCGGGATGGAAGGGCCGTTGCAACTGGTCGCGTAGCCGGGCGAGACTGGGTGACGTGCCTGAACTTCCCGAGGTCGAGGCGCTCGCCCAGCACCTCCGCGAGCACGGCGTCGGCCGCACCGTGGCCAGGATCGACGTCGCCTCGCTGGCCGTGCTCAAGACCGTGACCCCGCCCTGGACCGAGCTGCACGGCCGCACGCTGACCTCGGTCGGCCGGCACGGCAAGTTCCTCGACCTCGACTGCGACGGTCCGCACCTGGTCGTCCACCTGGCCCGCGCCGGTTGGCTGCGCTGGGCCGACACCCTCTCGGCGGCCCCGCCCCGGCCCGGCGGCAAGGGCCCGCTCGCGCTGCGGGTGCACCTCGGCCCGCCCGGCCAGGGCCCCGGCTTCGACCTCACCGAGGCCGGCACGAAGAAGGGCCTCGCGGTCTGGATCGTGCGCGAGCCCACCGACGTGCCGGGCATCGCCGCGCTCGGCCCGGACGTCCTGGCGATGACCCGCGACGAGTTCGCCGCCGTCCTCGCCGGCCGCTCCGAACGCCTGAAGACGGCCCTGACCACCCAGAAGATCATGGCCGGCGTCGGCAACGCCTACTCCGACGAGATCCTGCACCTGGCCCGGCTGTCCCCGTACGCCACCGCCGGAAAGCTCTCCGGCGACGCGGTCGACACCCTCTACGAGGCGCTCCGCACGATCCTGACCGACGCGGTGACCCGGTCGGTCGGCCAGCACGCGGCCACGCTCAAGGGCGAGAAGCGCTCCGGCCTGCGCGTGCACGGTCGCACCGGCATGCCGTGCCCGGTGTGCGGCGACACCGTGCGCGAGGTCTCGTTCGCCGACAAGGCCTTCCAGTACTGCCCGACCTGCCAGACCGGCGGCAAACCACTCGCCGACCGGCGGATGTCCCGGCTGCTGAAATAAGAGCATTGTTCGGGCGAGGCCGACGGGCCGGACTTGCTCAGGTGAGTGGCGCAGTCAGCCGAGGTCGGCCGGACGTCTGAACGACGCTCTTCTGGGGCGGCTTGCCACGGGACACTCGTACGGTCGAGCATTACAGGCGTGACCGACCTGTTGACCGACCGAGCCGTGGTGGGCGTGCTCGCCATACTCGTCGCCGTCGGCTTGCTCGTGTTGCTGCTCCGCCACCGCAAGTCCGAGGGCGCGGTCGACGAAGCCGTGCTCGACGCGATCCAGCGCCTGTCGAAGGCGGCGCCGGCGATGCGCAGCGGGCTCACCGAGGAGGCCGCCGACCAGGCCGTGAAGCACCTGGTGGAGATGCTCAAGTGCGTCGCCATCGGGATCACCGACGCCAGCGGCAACCTGCTGTCCTGGGACGGCGGCGCCAACGAGCACTACGAGGACCTGACCGGCGCGGTCGACGTCGCGGTCCGCAACGGCCAGCGCGCGCACATCCACCACACCAGCGTCAACTGCGACCACCGCGGCCGCTGCCCGATGCGCACCGCGGTGATCGTCCCGCTGATCCCGGACGGCCACGTCGAGGGCACGCTGATCGTGGTCGGCGGGGTGAGCTCCAAGCGCCTGATCCGCGCGGCCGACGAGGTGGCGAAGTTCGTCAGCATCCAGCTGGAGCTGGCCAAGCTCGACGAGTCCAAGCAGGCGCTGGCCAAGGCCGAGGTGCGGATGCTGCGCGCGCAGATCTCCCCGCACTTCCTCTACAACGCGCTGAACTCGATCTCCTCGCTGATCCGCACCGACCCGGAGCGGGCGCGGGACCTGCTGCAGGAGTTCGCCGACTTCACCCGGTACTCGTTCCGCACCTCGGGCCAGTTCACCACGCTGGCCGAGGAGCTGCGCAACATCGACCGCTACCTGACGATCCAGGCCCAGCGCTACGCCGACCGGCTCAACGTGCGGATCAAGATCGCCCCCGAGGTGCTCTCGGTCGTCGTCCCGTTCCTGGTGCTCCAGCCGCTGGTGGAGAACGCCGTGCAGCACGGCCTGTCGCCGAAGCCGGGCGGCGGCACCGTCACCGTCGTCGCCCAGGACAACGGCAACGAGGCCCTGATCAGCGTGGAGGACGACGGCGTCGGCATGGACGCCGACCGCCTGTTCGCCGACCTGCGCGACGCGCACAAGACCGGCTCGCACGTCGGCATCGGCAACATCAACCAGCGCATGCGCTCGGTCTTCGGCGACGAGTACGCCCTGATGGCCGAGACCGCCCCCGGCGCGGGCATGAAGGTCATCCTGCGCGTCCCGAAGTACTTCCCCGGCGTCCGTCCCGACCTGCCCAAGTTCGGCCTGGACGACGAGGAACAGGAGGAGGACGCCCCGGACGTCCCCTCGCAGGTCCCGCGCTAGGCGCCGGGCCGGCGCCAGCGGATACGGCCGTCGACCAGGTCGGCGTCCAGGCCGGGCACGGCGGCAGGCTCCCAGCGGGCGCCGACGTAGCGGCCGGAGTCGACCGAGCCGTAGACCGGCGCGCCCAGCCGTGTCCCGGTCGCCAGGAGCCGCTGCTCCACCCACGAGCGCGCCGCCGACGCCGAGGCGAACTCGGCCACGTCGAGCTGGGTCAGCGACGAGGCGTCTCCCGTGCCGAGCCAGGCCCGCCAGGTGCGCTCACCAGTGCGATCGATCCTGATCATGATCCCCCTCCTCGCTGTACAGGAGGCGACACGGCGGGACGGGATACGGTTGGGGGCATGAGCAGCGTCACCGAGAAGCTGGCACAGCGGCTGCCGAAGATCGGCGAGCGGACCGGCACGGGCAAGCCCGTGGTCGCCGTGGTCAAGCTGCACGGCGTGATCACCCCGACGCCGTCCCCGCTGGCGCGCGGCACCATCAACATCAACACCGTCGAGTCCGCGCTGACCCGCGCGTTCGACCACGAACGCCTCAAGGCCGTGGCGATCGCGGTGAACTCGCCCGGCGGCGCGGCGACGCAGTCCGCGCTGGTCGCCGAGCGGATCCGGGAGCTGGCCGCCAAGAAGAACGTCCCGGTGATCGCGTTCTGCGAGGACGTGGTCGCCTCCGGCGGGTACTGGCTGGCCTGCGCCGCCGACGAGATCTACGCGCACGCCTCGTCGCTGGTCGGTTCGATCGGCGTGGTCAGCGCCGGGTTCGGGCTCTCCGGCCTGCTCGAGCGGGTCGGCGTCGAGCGGCGCGTGCACACCGCGGGCGCGCACAAGGTCCGCCTCGACCCGTTCCGGCCGGAGAAGGACGAGGACGTCGAGTGGCTCAAGGGTCTCCAGGGCCAGCTGCACGACCAGTTCGTCGGCTGGGTCCGGGAGCGCCGCGGCGACCGGCTCACCGAGACCGAGGAGCTGTTCTCCGGCGAGGTCTGGACCGGCGCCCGCGCCGTCGACCTCGGGCTGGTCGACGGGGTCGGCACCCTGCGCCAGGTTCTCCGGGAGCGCTACCCGGACGCGGAGGTCAGCGTGGCCGAGCCGAAGCGGCCGCTGCTGGCCCGGCTCGGCTTCGGCGGCCCGAGCGGCGGTCTGCTGAGCCCGGCCGACCGGCTGATGGCCGCGGTCGAGGCCGTCGAGGTTCGTGCCACGTGGTCACGGTTCGGACTCTGAGTCACCCGGTGGAGGTAAGCGTGACGTCGACCATGGACATTTGGTTCTTCCGATCGGCAAGATGCACCACACCGTGACTACCTCAACGAGCGCCCCTGGTCTCGTCGTCCTGGCGGTGGACGACGAGAAGGACGGCATGGACCTCCTGCTGGAACGGCTGGAGGGCAACCGCTACGTACGTCGCGTCATCACCGCGTTCGACGCCACCGAGGCGCTGCGCCACCTCGCCGGCGACGACCCGGAGCTGAACGCGCGCCGCGACTCCGGTCGCCCGATCGTCGACGCCGTGTTCTCCGACCTCAAGATGCCCGGCCTCACCGGCATGGAGATGGCCAAGGTGCTGGCCGGCTTCAAGCCGTCGCCGGTCCTGGTGTTCATCACCGGGCACGGGGAGGGCAACGACGCGGTCGAGGCGTTCGAGCTGGGCGCGGTCGACTTCATCCCGAAGCCCTGCGACCAGAACCGGATGGACCGCGCGGTCCAGCGGGTGATCTCCAAGCTCCGCGGCGACGGCATGGCCGGCGAAGCCTCGGCGGCGACGGTCGCCGCCGAACCGAGCGACGACGAGGTCATCCCGGTCGAGCTGGCCGGCACCACCAAGCTGATCCCGCGCTCCTCGGTCCGCTGGGTCGAGGCGCAGGGCGACTACGCCCGGCTGTTCACCAACGAGGGCTCGCACCTGGTGCGGATCCCGCTGGCGCAGCTGGAGGAACGCTGGGAGAAGGCCGGCTTCGTCCGCATCCACCGCTCGTACCTGGTGCCGATCAACCTGATCACCGAACTCCAGCTCGGCGGCAACGGCTACCACGTGGTGATCGGCGAGGAGGAGCGCAAGCTCCCGGTCAGTCGCCGGCACACCCGCGACCTCAAGGACCGCATCACCCGGCGCGGCGGCATGTGAGCCGCCGATGAGCCGGCACGCCGCCGGACCCGGCAGAGACGGTCGGGACGGCAGAGACCAGGACCGGTCCTACCGGGACCCGCCGACCACGCCGCGCCGCAAGCGGGTGGTGCTCGCCGACTCCCGCGCGCCGGTGACCGTCCTGCGCACGGTCGTCGAACTGGAGGAGCAGACCAGCTACGGCGAGGAGCTGGTCACCCAGTTCATCCGCGCCCAGCTGAAGTGGTCGGTCCTGCTCGGCAGCGTCGTCGCGGTGTACCTGCTGGCCCTGCCGGTGCTGTTCTTCTTCGTGCCCGTGCTCACCGAGTGCTCCGTCGCCGGCGTACCGTTGCCGTGGCTGCTGGTCGGCGTGGCGCCGTTCCCGTTGTTGTTCGGGGTCGCCTACTGGTACAACACCAAGGCCGAGCGGCAGGAACAGGCGTTCGTCGCGATGGTGGAGAAGTAGCGGTTCTCAGTAGGGACATCGGGTAGGGGCATCCCTGGCGTGGAAGCGAAGATCTGGGCGCTCGCCGGGATTTCGCTCGTCGCCGTGGCCACCTTCTACCTCGGCTACCACTCGTCGCGCTCGCCCAGCACCACCCAGGACTTCCTGGTCGCCCGCCGCACGGTCCGCTCCCGGCGCAACGCGGCCGCGGTGTCGGGGGAGTACCTGTCGGCGGCGTCGTTCCTCGGCGTCGCGGGCCTGGTGCTCAAGGACGGCGCGGACGCGCTCTGGTACCCGGTGGGGTTCACCGTCGGCTACCTGGCGCTGATGCTGTTCGTGGCCGCGCCGCTGCGCCGCTCCGGCGCCTACACGCTGCCCGACTTCTGCGAGGCCCGGCTCGGCTCCCGGGCGCTGCGCGGGCTCGCGGCGGCGTTCGTGGTGTTCATCGGGATCCTCTACGTCGTCCCGCAGCTGCAGGCCGCCGGGCTGTCGATCACGAACATCCTGCCGTTCGCGCCGAACTGGGTCGGGGCGCTGCTGGTCACGGTCGTGGTGATCGCCAACGTGTTCGGCGGCGGGATGCGCGCGATCACGGTGGTGCAGGCGTTCCAGTACTGGCTCAAGCTGTTCGCGATCGCCGCGCCGACGTTCGTGCTGTGCGTGCTGTTCATCGGCGAGGGCGGCCGCGGCAGCGTCACCACCGGGCTGACCGAGCCGCTGCCGCCGACGTTCCCCGAGAACACCACCCTCGACGTGCGGACGCCGGTGCTGCTGAAGGTCGAGGAGCCGGTGCACCTGGCCGCCAACGGCGTGGTGGACGGCGACGAGGTGAACGGTTCGGTGTACTGGACGCCGATGGGCAGCCCGTACGAGGTCGACGCCGACACCTCGCTGAGCTTCTTCGCCGGCTCCTCGGTGCCGGTGGTGGTGGGCGCCCCGGCGACCAACGACCTGTGGCTCGCACCCAGCGACGACGGCGAGGACGTGTTCGCCACGTACTCGCTGATGTTTGCCCTGTTCCTGGGCACGATGGGCCTGCCGCACGTGCTGGTCCGCTTCTACACCAACCCGGACGGCCGCGCGGCCCGGCGCACCACCCTGCACGTGCTGCTGCTGCTCGGGGTGTTCTACCTGTTCCCGATCCTGCTGGGCGCGCTGTCCCGGCTGTACGTGCCGGAGCTGCTGGTGACCGGCCGGACCGACGCGGCCGTGCTGGAGCTGCCGTCGAAGCTCGCGCCGGGCATCCTCGGGCCGATCCTGGGCGCGGTGCTCACCGCGGGCGCGTTCGCGGCGTTCCTGTCCACCTCGTCCGGGCTGGTGGTCAGCGTGTCCGGGGTCCTGTCGACGGACGTGTTGCGCGGGCGGGTGCGGGACTTCCGGTTCGCCACCGCGGTCGCCGGCGGGGCGCCGCTGGCGCTGGCGATCGTGCTGCGGCCGTCGGACATCTCGCTGTCGGTCGGCATGTCGTTCGCATTGGCCGCGTCGACGTTCTGCCCGATCCTGCTGCTCGGGGTGTGGTGGCGGAAGCTGACCTGGGTCGGCGCGGCGGTCGGCATGGTGGTCGGTGGCGGGCTGGTGCTGGCGTCGCTGGTGCTGAACACGGTCAGCACGTTCACCGGCAACTGGGCCCCGGCGATCCTGGGCCAGCCGGCGCTGGTCACGGTGCCGGTCGCGTTCCTGACGGTGATCGTGGTGAGCAAGGCGACCCAGGCGCGGGTGCCGCCCGACGTGGCGCAGATCCGGCTGCGGATGCACGCGCCGGACGGGCTGGGCTTCATCCGCGACCGCGCGGTGGCCCGGTTCGGCACGGCCGAGGAGCGCGCCCGGCTCGCCGACGGCCGACACCGGAAGTGACCAGGATTACCATCTACCCGAGCCCGGGTCGTTGACGATGGGAGCGCTGATGGCGGTGTCCGCCGACCGAGCGCCCGATCCCGCGCCGGTCAGGTCCAGGCGACCCTGGGCACGCACGGATCCGGTGGCCGTGCTGGCCGCCGCCCGGCACATCGCCGACGAGCTCAAGGACGGGCTCGGCGGTTCCGGCGCCCGGGCCGCCGCGCGGGGGCTCCGGCGGCTGCTCGACGTCGACTGCGTGGGTCTCGCCGACCTGTCCGGCCGTCCGGTGTGGGCGCCGGCGCCGCCGCCGGGCCAGGGCGCGGCCGCGGCGACCGAGCTGGTCGAGCAGGTGCTGCACTCGGAGTCCAAGGGCGGCCGCCCGCCCCTGCTGGCGCTGCCGCTGCACGTGCACCACGAGCTGGCCGGCGTGCTGGTGGTGTTCGGCAACGCCCGCCGGTCGGCGGTGCGGGAGGCGGCGGCGTGGATCGTCGAGGCGCTGGAGCGGGGCCGGCTGGAGGCCTCCGCCGAGCAGGCCGCCCAGGCCGAGCTGCGGGCGCTGCGCGCGGAGATCTCCCCGCACTTCGTCTACAACGCGCTGACGGTGATCTCGGCCCTGGTCAGCTCCGAGCCGGACCGCTCGCGTGAGCTGATGATCGACTTCGCCGACTACATCCGCTACAGCCTGGCCCGGCACGGCGAGTACACCACGGTCGCCGACGAGTTCCACGCCATCGAGACCTACCTGGCG
>DATABL010000195.1:0-29229 GCA_036259595.1 Actinophytocola sp. | reverse complement strand
GCCTGCCTGTGATCGCCACGCCTGCCATCACCTGCCCTGGGAGTTCGCGGTGTCGCGGGGCCGCACGCGGGAGCCAGGCACAGCTCGGGTCGAGGGCGAGAGTACTGGACACGTGCTGGCTCACAACCATGAACACGTATGCGCCCGGTGCCCGGTTCAACCGGCGTCGCGGACCAGCAACGCCACCTCCACCCGGTTCGCGCACCCCAGCTTGGCCAGCAGCCGGCTGACGTAGGTCTTGATCGTGGTCTCGCTCATGTGCACGCGCCGGCCGATGTCGGCGTTGGACAGCCCCTCGGCGACCAGCGCCGCGATCTCCGACTCGCGCGGGGACAGCGCCGCCAGCCGCTCGGCGGCCTCGCGGCGGCGGCCCGCGGCCGGCGCGACCATGCCGAGCACGAGCCGGGTGACCTCGGGGGAGAGGTAGGCGTCTCCGTCGTGCGCGGCGCGGACCGCGCGGATCAGCTCGTCGGGCGCGCAGTGCTTGAGCACGAACCCGGCGGCGCCGTGCTGGAGCGCGCGCAGGACGTTCGGCTCGGTGCCGTACGAGGTGAGCACGACAGTCCTGGTCGCGGGCAGCCGCCGGCGCAGCTCGTCGAGTGCGCCGAGCCCGTCGAGGACCGGCATCGTGATGTCGAGCAGCGCGACGTCCGGGCGGTGTTCTAGCGCGGCCCGCACGGCGGCCGACCCGTCGTCGGCGGTGGCGACGACCTCGATGTCGCCGGCGGACTCCAGCACCGTCCGGATGCCGGCGGTGATCAGCGGTTCGTCATCGGCGACCAGGACGCGGAGCACCTCAGCCCACCCCGGTCAGCAGGCTCGCGGGGAGCACGAAGAACAGGAGGGCCGCGGTGGCGACGCCGAGGGCGGTGGCGCGCACCCGCCCGACGGCGGGTTCGGGGGTGACCGAGGTGGGCAGCATGGCGACCAGCCGGAACGTGCCGTCGGCAACCCGATGGTCGAGGAAACCGCCGGCGGGCTCGACCCGCTCGCGCAGGCCGAGCAGCCCGAACCCGGCGCTGCCCTCGGTCGTCCCGGACACCGGGTTCGTCAGGCTGAGCACCAGGGCGTCGGCCTCCCAGTCCAGCCGCACGGCCACCGTCGAGCCGGGAGCGTGCTTGGCCGCGTTGGTCAGCCCCTCCTCCAGCACGCGGTAGGCCGCCGCGTCGGTAGCCGGGGACAGCGGGCGCCGTTCGCCGCTGGACTCGACGGTCACCGGGACGCCGGCCGCGCGGAACTCGGCGACCAGGGTGTCCGCCGCCGCCAGGCCGGGCGCGTCGTCGGCGGTGCCGCGCAGGGAGCCGATCAGCTCGTACAGTTCGGCCACGGCGGCCCGGGTTGCGGCCGCCAGGGACTCGACCTCGGCCCGACGCTCCGGCGGCACGGTCACCTCCAGCGCCGCCGCCCGCACCGACACCAGGCTCAGCCGGCGGCCCAGCGAGTCGTGCATGTCCCGCGCGATCCGCAGCCGCTCCCGCAGCCGGCCGCGCTCGGCCAGCAGCTCCCGCTCCCGGCGCAGCTGCCGGTTGTGCGACTCCAGGGCCGCCACCAGCCGCCGGTGCTGCGCCAGGTACCGCCCGACCAGCAGCGGCAGCACGACGAACACGACCGCCGACACGACGGCCTGCTGGGGCGACGTCCCCAGCGCCAGCGCCACCGCCAACCAGCCGACGACGGCACCGGCGACCAGCACGGTGTCCCGGCGCGACACGGTGGCGAGCCCGGTGCGGTGGGCGACCCACACCAGCAGCGGGTACGAGCCGCCGGACACCACGGCGAGCCCCAGCGTCGCGGCGAACACGCCGAGCGGTGCCCGCGTGGCGAACGCCAGCAGCGCCGCGACCGGTGCGTAGCCGAGCGCGGTCGGCACGTCGTGCGCGGCGGCGAGGAGCAGGGTGTCCGCCAGCACCACGAGCGCGGCGGCGAGGTGTCGGCCCATGCACGGCAATCTACGGGTCCACCTTCGTCGTCCGAACCGGCGACTTTCGAGGACAGCGTCCGGCGCGGCGGGCGACCTAGCGTGCCGGTGTGATCGAAGTGGACGGGCTCAGCAAGCGGTACGGCGGCACGGTCGCGGTCGACGACCTGTCGTTCACCGTGCGGCCGGGCCGGGTGACCGGGTTCCTCGGCCCCAACGGCGCCGGCAAGTCGACGACCCTGCGGATGATGCTCGACCTGGACCGCCCCACCGGCGGCCGGGTGCGCATCGACGGCCACCGCTACCGCGACCTCGACCGCCCGCTGCGGCGGGTCGGCGCGCTGCTGGAGGCACGGTCCACGCACGGCGGCCGCAGCGCCCGGCAGCACCTGCGCTGGCTCGCGCAGACCAACGGGATCGGCGAGGCGCGGGTGCGCGAGGTGCTCGACCAGGTCGGCCTCGCCGACGCGGCGCGCCGGCGCACCAAGGGTTTCTCGCTCGGCATGGGCCAGCGGCTCGGGCTCGCCGGCGCCCTGCTCGGCGACCCGCCGGTACTGCTGCTCGACGAACCGGTCAACGGGCTCGATCCGGAGGGCATCGTCTGGCTGCGTGCGCTGGTCCGGGGGCTGGCCGCGGAGGGCCGCACCGTGCTGGTGTCCAGCCACCTGATGAGCGAGATGGCGTTGACCGCCGAGCACCTCGTGGTCATCGCCCGTGGTCGGCTGCTCGCGGACACCACGGTCGAGGAGTTCGTCGCCGAGCACGCGGGCTCGCACGTGCGGATCACCACGCCCACCCCCGCCCGGCTGCGCGACGTCCTCGCCGCGGCCGGAATCCGGGTCGGCGAGGGCGCCGACGGGGCGATCGAGGCGCACGGCGTCGGCGCGGACCGGGTCGGGGAGCTGGTCGCGGCGAGTGGGGTGGTGGTGCACGAGATCGGCGCGCGGACCGCGTCGCTGGAGGAGGCCTTCATGCGGTTGACCGGGGGTGGGCAGGAATGAGCGCGCTGCGGATGGCCGTCCGGGCCGAGCTGACGAAGGCCCGTTCGCTGCGGTCCACGTGGTGGAGCCTGCTGGTCGCGACGGCGCTGTCGATCGGCCTGTCCGCCCTCATCGGACTGTCCCTGCGGGACGCTCGGCTGTCCGAGCGCAACACCTGGGATCCCGTGCGCTACGGGTACTTCGGGCTGACCATCGGGCTGATCGTGCTGGTGGTGTTCGGCGTCATGCTCGTCAGCGGCGAGTTCACGTCGGGCACGATCCGGGCCTCGCTCGCCGCCGTGCCGCGACGCGGGGTGTTCCTCGGCGCCAAGGTGCTGGCGGGCGCGGGGATCGCCGCGGTGGTGTCGGTGGTCTGCGGGTTCGGCGCGTTCCTCGCCGTGCAGCCGGTGCTCGGCGACCGCGGGACGAGCCTGGGCGAGCCCGGCGTGCTGCGGGCGGTGTTCGGCGCGTGCCTGTACCTGGCGCTGATGGCGGTGTTCGCGATGGGGGTGGCGGCGATGCTGCGGAGCACGGCGCTGTGCCTGGGCATCATGATCCCGATCCTGTTCCTCAACTCGCAGGGGCTGTCGAACCTGCCGGCGATCCGGCCGGTCACCCAGTTCCTTCCGGACCAGGCGGGGATGGTGCTGATGCAGAGCGTGCCGCAACCTCCGGGGAGTGTCGGGCACACCGACTTCGGCTGGGCCGGTGCGCTGCTGGTCCTGCTCGCGTGGACGGCCGCCGCGCTGGCCGGCGGGTTCGTCGCGGTCCGGCGTCTTGACCCCTGATCTAAGGTAAGGCGTGCCTAACTCCCAGCCCCGGTACTCGGCGTTCGAGCAGTTGCAGATGAAGGTCCTGAACAAGGCGGCGGCGCTGGTCATGGCGCCCTCGGTGGAGCGCGCGGTGTACGGACAGTTCCGGATGACCGTGCACACCGTCACCGACCTGGCCCCGCACCTGCGGCGGATCACGTTCCGCGCGCCGGAGCTCGCCGAGCACCGGTGCAACGGCCCGGACGAGTACTTCGGGCTGATGATGCCGCCGGCCGGGCAGACCGCGGTGACACTGCCGAGCGCGGACCGGTTCAACGTCCGTCAGGCCATCCGCGGGCTGCCCGAGGACCGGCGCCCGGAGCTGCGCTGGTACACCGTCCGCGCGCACCGCCCCGCGGACGCCGAGATCGACGTCGACTTCGTGCTGCACGGCGACGCCGGCCCCGGCTCCCGCTGGGCGAGCGCGGCCACGCCCGGCGACGAGGTCGGCTTCCGCGCCGGCACCGCCACCTACGCCCCGCCGCCCGGCGCGACCCGGCACCTGCTCGCCGCCGACGAGACCGCGTTGCCCGCGCTGTCGGCGATCCTGGAGTCGCGGAACGGGGCGGACCCGCACGCCTACGTCGAGGTGCCGGACGCCTCCTACGAGCAGCCGCTCGCGGGCGAGGTCACCTGGCTGCACCGGGGCACCGACGCGCCCGGATCCCGCGTGCTGCCGGCGATCGCGGCCGCCGCACTGCCCACGGTGGACTACGCCTGGCTGTGCGGGGAGTCCGCCCTGGCGACCGGCCTGCGCCGGCACCTGGTGCGCGACCGGTCGGTGGACCGCCGGCGGATCATGTTCTCCGGATACTGGAAGCTCGGACAGGCTCGGGGCTAGCCGCACCCGAGCGGGCGAGCACCAGCCACACGGCCACCGCGCAACCGGCCAGCCCGATCACCGTGCTCCACGTGATCGGGTCGCCGAACATCAGCAGCGCCCACACCATCGTGGTGGGCGGGGTCAGGAAGAGCATCGTGCTGACGCCGGTCGCGCCGAGCGCGCGGAGGGTGAGCAGGTAGCAGCCGTAGCCGCCGAACGTCGACAGCACCACTACCCAGACCACCGCCCACCAGAACTCCGGGACCATCGGTGGCGACAGCCTGCCGGTGGCCGCGGCCGCGCCGACGAACACCCCGCACGACGCGAGGCAGTGGATGGTGAGCTGGTCGAGCGGCGCGGTCCGCAGTGCCCACCGCCGTTCCAGCAGCGTGCCGGCCGACAGCGCGAGCATGCCGCCGACCACCAACAGGTAGCCGAGGACGTGCCCGCCGCCGCCGAGGTCACCGGCCACCACCACGGCGACGGCCGCCAGCCCGGTCACGAGGCCGAGCCACTGCCGCGCCCGCACCTGTTCCCCCAGCACCGGCCCGGCGAGCGCGCCGACGACCAGCGGCTGCATGACCGCGATCAGCGCGGCGACGCCCGCGGGCACGCCGATCCCGACGCCGGTGACCACCCCCGCGAGGTACAGGGCCTGGCACAGCACCCCCAGCACCGCCTGCCGCCGCACCTCGAACGCCGTCACCCGCGGCCGCCGCACGACCGCGACCAGCCCGAGCAGTACCGCGACCACGACGTAGCGCCAGGCCAGCAGCGTGTCGGCGGCCGCGTGGTCGGTGCCCAGCCGGGCGCCGACGAACCCGCTGCTCCACATCACGACAAGGCCGGCGGCGGCGACCGCGGTGTGTCTCATGCAGCGAGGTAAACATACAGGTCGGTATACTGTCAGTGTGCTGACCCGACCCATGACCCCGGCGGGCGAGCGGCTGCTCGCCACCGCGAGCGAGCTGTTCTACCACCGCGGCATCCGCGCCGTGGGCGTCGATCTCATCGCCGAAGAGGCCGGCACCACGAAGAAGACGCTGTACGACCGGTTCGGCTCCAAGGACAACCTGGTCGCGCTGTACCTGCGGACGCGGTTCGAGCGGTGGCAGGCGTTCGTCGACGAGCGGCTGGCCGCCGTCGAGCCGGGCCCGGACCAGGTGCTGGCCGCGTTCGACGTGCTCGCGGAGTGGCTCGCGAACAACACCCGCGGCTGCGCGTTCGTCAACGCCAACGCCGAGGTCGACCGCGCCGACCACCCGGCCATGGCCGTCGTGCACGCCGAGAAGCGGTGGATGCGGGCCCGCTACGAGCGGCTGGTCCGCGACGCCGGGCTGCCGTCGCCGCTCGGCGCGTACCTGCACCTGCTGCACGAGGGCGCGATCGTGGCCCGGACCGTCGGCGCGCAGGACGACGCGGTGGCCAACGCGAAGGCGGCCGCGCGGGAACTGCTCGCGGGATGAGCGCTACCCGGACCTGCGCCCGGCCCGCTGGGCCAGGATGCCGCCGACGATCACGAACACGCCGCCCAGCGCGCACACCACCCACAGCACGACGGTGAGCGTGCTGGTCAGGGCATCGTAGAACGGGCCGGCGAGCTCGGGGGACGGGCTGCGCGCGACGAGCTGGCTGCGCAGGAGCCATCGGGCGAGCACCACCAGCAGCATGGCGACGACCAGCCCGAACCCGGTGACGACCAGCGTCTGGCCGCGCCGGGCGGACAGCGCGAGTCCGAGCACGATCAGGGCGATCGCCGCGACCGGGAGCCAGACGCTGAGCTTCTCCAGCAGGTCGAACGCGGGCACGGCCTGCCGGACCGCGGGCCCGGACACCAGCTCCACCCGCGCGTCGACCTCCGGGATGCGCTCGGCGAACGGCACCCCGTCGGCGACGAACCGGGCCTTGAGGTCGGCCGCGACCACGCCGAGGTCGAGCATCACCGCGTCCCCCTCGACCGCGAGGCCGCCGCCCTCGTCGCGGAGCAGGGCGAGCAGCTGGGGGTGCACCTCCCGGTTGAGCTCGACCCACGCCGGCCGGAACTGTTCGCTCTCCACGAACGCGGTGATGCTCTGGTCGACGAGCTGGCGCGCGGCCGCCGGCACCTCGCCGCCGACCGCGGCGGAGAGCTGGTCGGCGACGGCGGCCCGCACCGCCGGGTCGTCGGCGAGCGGCGCGACCGCGTCGAGGTAGCTCTCCCGGTCGGTGACCTCGTCGACCAGGACGTAGGCCGCCACCGCCGGCCCGGCGAGCAGACAGCCGAGCAGCACGAGCAGGGTGGCGAACGCGGTGCGGAACACCGGCCGCAGCCTAGCGGGTTGCGGGTTTAGCATCGGGGCATGGCTCACCACGACGTTCTGCCGTCCGTACCCACACAGCTCCTCATCGGCGGCAGGTGGACGGACTCGTCCGACGGCGCCCGCACCGACGTGGTCGACCCGGCCACCGGCGAGACCCTGTGCTCGGTCGCCGACGCCACCCCGGACGACGGCGCCGCCGCCGTCGCCGCCGCGGTGGCCGCGCAACGCGACTGGGCCGCCACGCCGGCCCGCGAGCGCGGCGAGATCCTGCGCCGGGCCTACGAGGCGATCGTCGCCGACGTCGACCGGTTCGCCACGATCATCACGCTGGAGATGGGCAAGCCGCTGGCCGAGGCCCGCGGCGAGGCGAAGTACGCGGCCGAGTTCCTCCGCTGGTTCGCCGAGGAGGCGGTGCGGCACGAGGGGCACTTCGGGCACACCCCGGACGGCAACTCGCGGGCCATGGTGCTGGCGCAGCCGGTGGGTCCGTGTCTGCTGATCACCCCGTGGAACTTCCCGCTCGCCATGGGCACCCGCAAGATCGGCCCGGCGGTCGCGGCCGGCTGCACGATGGTGCTCAAGCCGGCGCCGCAGACGCCGCTGTCCAGCCTGGCGCTCGCGTCGGTGCTCAGCGAGGCGGGCCTGCCGGACGGCGTGCTCAACGTCGTCACCACCAACCGGGCGGCCGAGGTCGTGGAGCCGCTGCTCACCGGCGGCGACATCCGGAAGCTGTCGTTCACCGGTTCGACCGAGGTCGGCCGGCTGCTGCTCGCGCAGTCCGCGCGAGCCGTGGTGAAGACCTCCCTCGAACTCGGCGGGAACGCCCCGTTCATCGTGCTCGACGACGCCGACCTGGACCGCGCGGTCGAGGGCGCCGTCCTCGCGAAGATGCGCAACATGGGCGAGGCCTGCACCGCGGCGAACCGGTTCTTCGTGCACGAGGCCGTGGTCGAGGACTTCGCCGGCAAGTTGGCGGAGCGGATGGGCGCGATGACCGTCGGGTCCGGCCTGGAGTCGACCTCGCAGGTGGGTCCCCTGATCGACCCGGACGGCCTGTCGAAGGTCACCGAACTGGTGGACGACGCGGTCGCGAAGGGTGCGCGCGTGGTCGTCGGCGGCACCGCGGCAGAGGGCCCGGGCTACTTCTACAACCCGACCGTCCTGGTCGACGTGCACCCGGACAGCGACCTGTGCCGCACCGAGATCTTCGGCCCGGTGGCGGCCATCCAGACCTTCACCGACGTCGACGACGCGGTCCGTCGCGCGAACGACACCGAGTGGGGGCTGGTCGGGTACCTGTTCACCCAGGACCTCGACCGGGCGTTCCGGGTGTCGGAGGCCATGGAGGTCGGCATGGTCGGCCTCAACGCCGGCATCGTCTCCAACCCGGCCACCCCGTTCGGCGGCGTCAAGCAGTCCGGCATCGGCCGCGAGGGCGGCCGCGTCGGCATCGAGGAGTTCCTGGAGCACAAGCTGATCGTGATGCCCCGGTAACGGCCCGACCACGAGCGGCGATGCACGAGCGTGAGCTTGATCAACAGGCGCGCCGCAGTGCTCGCCGCCGCCGTCCTCGTACTGTCCGGCTGCGCGGAGGAGGAGCGCGACCTCCCGCCGACCGACGTGTCCGGACTCCGGCTCGCCGGCGAGCAGGTGCACCGGTCGGTGTTCTTCGCGAAGCCGTCGCCGGACGGCACACGGATGATCTACAACGTGCCGACCGGTACCTGCGTGGGCGAGGTCGACGGCTCCGGCGAGTACTGCGTCGAGCTGGGACCGAGCACGCCGGAGGTGAGCAGCGCCGCGTGGTCACCGGACGGCACGCGGATCGCGTTCACCGAGCCGCTGGCGCTCGGGGACCCGGACCTCTGGGTGCTCGACGTCGATTCGGGGGAGCAGCGCAACCTGACCGAGGACGACGCCGGCAACGTCGGACTCATGGAGTCCGTCCCCGACGACGCGGTGGTGGACGTGTGGCCGTCCTGGTCGGCGGACGGGGAGGCGATTAGGTTCCTCCGCCGGCAGGGCGCCGGCATGGAGCTGATGACGATCCCCGCGTCCGGCGGCGAGCCGACGTCACTGCGCTCCCTCGACGGCGACGTGGAGCAGCTGTGGTCGGTGGCGTGGTCGGACGACCGGGTGGCGTGGCTGCTCGGTCCGGACGACGGCCCGTACGTCACCTGGATCGCCGGCATCGAGGACGGGGACCCGACCGAGGTTCTGCGTACCGACCACTACGCCGACCTCTCGTTCTCCCCGGACGGGGAGTATCTGCTCATCGCCGGAGGAGACCCGGACGACGGGGGCGAACCCGGCTCGTCGCGTGTGGTCCGGGTGTCCGGCGGCGAGCCGGTGCCGGTGGCCACCGGCGACGTCGTCCACCCGGTCTGGTCGCCGGAGGGGCACGCGATCGCCTACGTGGAGCTGCCGGGCACCCTGCGGGTCGTCGGCGGTCCGGGTGCCGAGCCGAAGGAGCTGGGGCCTGTGGTCGGACTGGACGGTCTGACCGACCAGCTGTTCTGGGGGCCGGACACGCTCCTGGTGAGTACGGCGAAACAGCTGACCGCGCTCACCGTCGAGGGCTGACGCGGTAGCCACTGGTACAACTGGATCGTGGCAGCCGAACCCGATGAACACGTCGACGCGGTGGCGGACGCGGTGCTCACCGCGTCCCGGCTGCTCGTCGCGGTGTCGGCGCGGTCGATCGCGGCGGTGGACGAGTCGATCTCGCTCGCGCAGTACCGGCTGCTCGTGGTGCTGTCCCACGGGCACCAGAAGGTGACCGCGTTGGCCGAGGCGCTGGACGTCAACCCCTCGTCGGCCACCCGGGCGGTCGACCGGCTGCTCGACGCCGGCCTGGTCGACCGCCAGCAGAACCCGCGCTCCCGGCGCGAGACGCAGGTCAGCCTCACCTCGGCCGGGCAGCGTCTCGTTCGGGACGTCACCCGCCGGCGGCGCGCGGAGATCGCCGCGATCGTCGCGCGGATGCCGGCCGGGCACCAGCGCGGGCTGGTGCGGGCGCTGCGTGCGTTCAGCGAGGCCGGGGGAGACCTCAGCCCGGACGAGCCGGGGTGAACGCGATCGCGCGGGTGGCCTCGGCGACCTCCGGCCACCGGAGGTCCTTCGGGTCCTCGGGAAAGCCGATCATCGGCGCGAGGCGCTTCCAGGCGTGTGGGTGCTCCCGCTGGTAGGCCATCAGCACGTCGTGGGTCTCGGGGCCGTCGAGGAACCGCTGGTTGGGCCGCAGCCACTGCTTGGCGCCGATCCGCACCTCGATCGCCGGGTTGGCCCGCAGGTTGCGGTACCAGTCCGGGTTCTTGCCCCACGCCGCGATCACCACGACCTCGGGGACCGTGCGGTCGTAGCGCACGGTCTCGACCACGACCTCCCGCCGGGCGCCGGACTTGCGGCCGCGGTGGGCGATGTAGAGCAGCCGGTGGCCGGTCAACCAGCCCAGTTTGGCCCGGTAGAGCCAGATCGGTGCTCGCAGGGCGAGCCTGAGCAACCCGGTGGGCTTGCGGTCGACCGCTGGCATGGAACCCCTCCTCAGATGTCTGCGCGATGCAACCTTTGCACAGTGCACAGATCACCGGACTACGCGGGCACCCCCTTGGCCCGCAGCAACGCCACCACGTCCTCGAGGGTCGCGTCCACGTCGACGTCGACGCCGTTCATGGTGACGCCGAACTCCTGCTGCAGCGCCATCAGCAGCCCCACCACGTGCAGCGAGTCCATCCCGGCCGTGTCGAACGTCGCGCCGCCGTCGAGGTCGGCCAGCACGCCCGGGTAGTCCGACCGGACGACCGCCCGGACCCGGTCCAGCAGGTCACTCATCGCGCTCCCTCTCGTCAGTCCTGGTAGCGGGGCCGCAGGTCCGGCCACCGCAGGGCGATCGAGCCCCAGGTGAGGCCGCCGCCGAAACCGGTCAACACCGTCCGGTCGCCGGGCTTGAGCTCGCCCCGCCCGGCCGCCCAGGCGAGCGCGAGCGGGATGGAGCCGGCGACGGTGTTGCCGACCGGCTCGATGTGCCGGACCACCCGCGCGGGCGGGATCCCGAGGTACTTCGCGCAGTCGTCGAGGATCCGGACGTTGGCCTGGTGCGGCACCACGGCGTCGACGTCCTCGGCGCGCCAGCCCGCCCGCGCGGCCGCCGCCGTGGCCGACGCGGTCATCCGGCGCACCGCCTCGAAGTACACCCGCGGGCCGGACAGGTGGAGGTACCCGTCCTCGCGCACCGTGACCAGGTCGTAGCCCTGCCCGTCACTGCCGAGGTCCACCCCGAGCGGCACCCCGGGCTCGTCCGCGTCCCCGGCCCGCAGCACCACCGCGCCCGCGCCGTCGCCGAAGATCGCCCGGGTGGCGCGGTCGGCCGGGTCGAGGATCGTGGAGAACGTGTCGGCCCCGACCACCAGCGCGGACCGCGCCACCGACGACGCGACGAGGCCGGCCGCGGTCACCATGGCGTAGACGAACCCGCTGCACACCGCGGCCACGTCGAACGCGGCGACCCCGGCGAGGCCGAGCCGGGTGGCGACCAGCGGCGCCACCGCCGGGCAGCTGCGGTCCGGCGTGCTCGTGGCCACCACGACCAGCTCCACCTCGGTGCGCTCGGCCGACTCCAGCGCGAGCCGGCCGGCCTCGGTGGCCAGGTCGCTCGTGCGCACACCCGGCTCGACCACCCGGCGGGCCCCGACCCCGGTCCGGCCGCGGATCCACTCGTCGGAGGTGTCCAGCTCGGCCGCCAGCATCTCGTTGGTGACCACGGTCGGCGGCAGGCAGGCACCGAGCCCGCAGACGACGGCGTTCATGGCCGCGCCACCGAGACCGTCGCCACGGACGCGGGCAGCAGGCTGGTGAACGGCGGCACCTCCTCGTGCGGCAGGACCAGCTCCAGGACCCCGGGCAGGTGGGCGTGGCGCCGCTGCTCGGTCAGCACCTCGACCAGCTCGCCCGCGGTGCGGGCCCGGCCGACCCACAGCCGGTCGGGTCCGGCCAGCCCGGACGCCATGGTCGCGACGTCGACGGGCGGGTACTCGCTCGCGGTCACCCGCGCGTCGAACAGCACCTGCTGGCGGGTCACGCACATGCCGTGCATGGCGTTGTTGAACACGACGAACAGCACCGGCAGGCCGAGGTCCACCGCGGTGTGGATCTCCGGGCCGCTCATCAGGAACGCGCCGTCGCCGCAGAACACGACCGTGCGGGTGCCCGGCGGCGAGCCCAGCTGCGCGCCGACGGCGGCGCCGAAGCTGTAGCCCATCCCGCCCATGCCGAGCGCGATCGTGGAGGTGCAGCCGGGCGGGACGAACGAGTGGTGCATCGCGGCGGCGCCGCAGTTGCCCGCGTCGAACAGGAGGTGTCCGTGCCGGGGCAGGAAGTCCTCGACGATCGCGACCGCCTCGCTCGTGCGCAGCGCGACCGGCTCACCCTCCCGGTCCGGCCGCGGCGGGCCGAGCTCCGGCCGGATCCGGGTCAGCCGGTGGCCGGTGAGCGGCGGGTGGGTGAACGGCTCGGTGTCCAGCAGGCCGTTGAGCTGGTCGAACACCGCGCCGGCGTCCCCGGCGACCACCGAGCCCACCAGACCCGAGCTCCGCACGTCCTCGGGATCGACGTTCACCGCGACGATCCGCGCCGCGTCCCAGCCGCGTACCGGCATCCTGGTCATCGCCGACATGCCCGTGCCGACGAGGACGACGAGGTCCGCCTCGTCGGCGAGGTAGGCGACCGCCGACGGGTGCCCGCCGGCGCCGACCATGCCGAGGTAGTGCGGGTCGTCGTTGGGGAACTCGCCCCGCGCGCCCATCGTCGTCACCACCGGGATCCTGGTGCGGCTGGCGAACTTCACCACCGCGTCCGGGTCGGTGGAGCGGCGGACCCCGTGGCCCAGCAGCAGCACGGGTCACCGCGCGCCGGCGAGCCGGCGGAACAGGTCCCGGACCGGCTCGGGCGCGGGCCGCGGGGGCGGCGCGAACCCGTCGAGGCTGGTGGGGAAGCCGGCCGGCGCGGGGCCGACCTCCTGGTCCTGGACGTCGCGCGGCAGCAGGAGCGCGGTCGGCCCCATCCGCCCGGTCAGCGCCGTGTCGAGGACGGCGCGGAGCTGGTCCCAGAACTCCCCGGGGTCGGTCACCCGCTCGACCCGCTTGGTGATCGACGCGAGCAGCCCGACCGCGTCGACCGCGCGGCCCCGCCCCGAGGAGTCCTGAAAGGACCCGCGACCGTCCATAGTGGCCGGCGGCTGTCCGACGACGGCCAGCACGGGCACGGACTGGGCGTAGGACTCGGCGAGCCCGGCAACCAGGTTCATCATCCCGCCGCCCGAGGTGGCGCAGCACACGCCGAGGGTGCGGTGCACGCGGGCCCGCCCGTCGGCCATGTTCGCGGCGCCGTCCTCGCGCTTGGCCAGCACCGCGGTCAGCCGGCCGCGGCCGAGCCGGAGCACGGCGTCGTGCAGGCGCTCGATGTTGGCGCCGCTCACCCCGAACACGTATCTGACGTCGTGGTCGCGCAGGACCCCGACGAGCGCGTCGACCAGCTGCATGGGCCGTCCTTCTGTCGTGCGGGAAGGGTCATCAGGTCCAGCGCCACACCATCGCCGACACCAGCTCGCCGCCGTTGAGGAACGTCGCGAACGCGACCACGTCGCCGGCGCCCACCAGGCCGCGGTCGAGCGCGTCGGCGAAGGTGACCGGCAGCGAGCTGTGGAAGAGGTTCCCGTAGTGCGCCAACGTGTCGTGCGCGCGCTCGTCCGGGATCCCGCACCGTTTCCGCCACTCGGCGATGAAGCTCGTGTTCGGCTGGTGGGTGATCAGCAGGGACACGTCCTCGGACCCGAGGCCGGCCTTGTCGAGAGCGCGCTCGACGGCCTCCGGCACCCGGTCCATGGCCACCTGCCACAGGCCGAGCAGCATCTCGTCGCCGAAGCGCACGGTCAGCGGCCCGGAACCACGCTCCCAGTACGACAGCTGCCCGTCGGCCACCACGTCGGGGTCCACCCGCAGCGTGCCCCAGTTCTCCCCGAACGCCTGCTCGTGGACCGACAGGATCGTCCCGGGCCCGTCCGCGACCAGCAGCGTCGCGGACGCGCCGTCGCCGAGCACCCGGGACTCCGGTGCCCGCTGGAACTCGCTGAGCCGGGACACGAAGTTGGTCACGGTCACCACGGCCACCTTTCGGTACCGGCCGGAGGCGAGGTAGGCGTTCGCGGCGTCGATCGAGGACACCCACGAGCAGCACCCGTTGTCGATGTTGAGCGTCGTGGCCGTGGTGGCGCCGACGGCGTGCTGCACGGCCGTGGCGATGCCGGGGGTGAACACGTCGTTGAGCAGGGTGCTGCAGATGATCAGGTCCAGCTCGGCGCCGGCCATCCCGTTGCGGTCGAGCAACGCGCGCAGCGCCGCGGTGCCGAGGTCGGCGGAGGTGTGGTCGGGCGAGGCGAACCGGCGTTCCCGCACGCCGGCGAAGAACCGCTCCTGCTTGGAGGCGGTCGCCGGGTCCGGGTCCGGTTCGTTGCGCACGACCCGCTCGGGCATGAAGCTGACGACATCGACGACGCGGGCGGCGTTGGGCAGGGCCACCGGTGTTCTCCCTGGGTCATCCCCGACTCAAGGTCCGAGCGAGGAAGGTAGCCACGCCGCCTTTCGGCTGCCTGTCGCGAACCTGTCGCCGCCGGGGAGGTGCGAAGGTCAGCGCGCGGGCACGATGTCCGGGGTGGCCGCGCCGACCTGCCGGACGAGCTCGTGCGCGGCCCGGGCGTAGGGCTCCGCCGGTTCGAGCAGACCGGCGAGGTACAGGGCCCGCGCCTCGACCAGCCGGGCACCCCGCGCCCGCGCGGCCCGCAGCGCCGCGTGCGCCAGCTCGGCCGCGCGGTCGTACTCCCCGCGCTCCCGGTGCGCGTGCCCGAGCTGCACGAAGGCGTGCGCCTCCAGGTCGCGCAGACCGACCTCGCGCATCCGCTCGACCGCCTCCTCGACCAGCGCCACGGCCGTCGCCGGGTCGCCGCGGTACCGGTACACGGCGGCGAGCGCGATCGCCGTGGACACCTCGCCGTGGACGAACGAGATCTCCCGCGCCACGCGCAGCGCGTCCCGGTAGGACTCCTCGACCCCGGCCGTCCGCCCGGCCCGGAACCGCGCGGTGGTGGCGACCTCGATGCCGCAGATCTCGTGCCGCCGCTCGCCGACCCGCACGCCCAGCTCGGTGCCGCGCTCCGCCTCGTCGAGGGCGCGGTCGTGGTCGCCGGTGTCGCACAGCGCCTTCGCCAGCGCGATCCGGCTGACCGCCTCGACCGCGAGGTTCCCGAGCCGCACCGACAGCTCGACGTTCTCCTCGTACAGCGCCACCGCGCCGCGCAGGTTGCCCAGCGCCCGCTCGACGTTGCCCAGGTTGCCCAGGGCGCTGTTGACGATCGCGAGGTTGCCGGTGCGGCGGCTGAGCCGCATCGCCCGCAGGTGCCAGTCCCGAGCCCGTTCGAACTCGCCGCCGAACTGGTAGGAGGCGCCGATGTAGTTCACGTTCCTGGCCTGCGCGTCCACGTCCCCGGTACGCACCGCGATCGCGAACGCCTGGTGGTAGTACTTCCGGGCGACCTCGGGCGGCCCGGTCTGGGCGCGGTCGCGGCCGATGTTGTGCAGGCTGTCCGCCTGGCCGGTGGCGTCGTCGCAGGCCCGGCTGATCGCCAGCGCGCGCATGTGGTGCTCGGCGGCCCGGTCGAACCGGCTCATGCTGAAGTAGGTCAGTCCCATCAGGTCGACCACGCTGGCCTCGGCCCGCTGGTCGCCGACCGCGGCCGCCGCCGTCTCGGCGACCGCGCACACCGCGAGGATCTCGGCCGGGTTCCCGCGCAGCCACAGGTATCCGCGCATCGCGTCGACCAGCCGGCCGGCGTGCGCCGGCACCCCGTGGTCGGCCGCGGTCTGCACCGCCGCGACGAGGTTGGCGCGCTCGGCCTCCAGCCAGTCCAGTCCGGCCGCCGCGTCGGCGAACGCGATCCGGTGCCGGGTGGCCGGCGGCGCCGGCAGCCGGGACCGCCCGGTGTACAGCAGGTTCGTGGCGGTGTGGGCGTTGTCGAGGTAGAAGTCCCACAGGCGCTCGACGGCGTCGGCCACGTCCGCGTGCTCCCCGGCCTTGACCGCCGCGTACTCCCGGATCAGGTCGTGCAGCTGGTAGCGCTCCGGGCCGGTCGGCACCACCAGGTTCGCGGCGACCAGGTCGTCGAGCGCGCGGCGGGCCGCCACCGGGTCGGCGTCGATCAGCGCGGCCACCGCGCGGACGCTGAACTCCGGCCCCGGCATCACCCCGAGCAGCCGGAACTGGCGTGCGGCGGGCGCGGGCAGGCGCACGTAGGACAGGTCGAACGCGGCCCGTACGGCGACCTGCCCGTCACCGGGGAGGGTGAGGTGGTCCAGCCGGCCGGGCGAGCGGAGGTCGTCGAGGTATCCGGCGAGCCGCAGGTGCGGGTTCGCCGCGAGGTTCGCCCCGGCGATCCGGAGCGCGAGCGGCAGGCCGGCGCACACGGCGATCAGGTCGCGCACCGCCGCCGGTTCCCGTTCGACTGGCTCCGGGCCGAGGAGGTCGGCGAGGACGGCCCAGGACGCCTGCTCGTCGAGCGGGTTCACCCGGGTGTGCCGGGCGCCGTCGACGGTCAGGCCGCGCAGGTCGTCGCGGCTGGTCACGATCACCGCGCTACCGGCCGAGCCGGGCAGCAGCGGGCGGACCTGGCCGGCGCCGGAGGCGTTGTCGAGGACGATCAGCAGCCGCCGGTCGGCCAGCAGGCTGCGGAACAGGCACGCCTGGTCCTCGAGGTCGGCCGGGGTCTGGGCGGGCGGGATGCCCAGCGCGCGGAGGAACCTCGCGAGCACCACCTGCGGCGGCAGCGGCGCGTCGAGCGAGTACCCCTGCAGGTTCGCGTAGAGCTGGCCGTCCGGGTAGGACGACCGGACCTGGTGCGCGACCGTGAGCGTGAGGGCCGTCTTGCCGACGCCGGGCGGCCCGCTGACGACGAGTAATCGCGCGGTGGGGTGGGAGAGGCGTTCGGTCAGCGCCGCGACCTCGGCCGCGCGCCCGGCGAACCCGCCGGGGACGTTCGGCAGCTGCCGGGGCACCACCGGCGCCTTCTCCGCCGGGGGCTCCGGTGTGCGCTCGGCGACCCGGTCGGCGGCCAGGATCGCCTGGTACAGCCGCTGGATCCGCTCGTTGGGCTCCAGCCCGAGCTCGTCGCGGAAGACGTGCCGCACCTCCCGGTAGGTGTCGAGCGCCTCGGCGACCCGCCCGGCCCGGTTGAGCGCGAGCATCAGCGTCCACCAGGCGTTCTCGCGCAGCGGATGGGTCCTGGTCACGGGCAGCAGCGCGGCGACGGCCTGGTTGTGCCGCCCGCCCTCGACGTCGAGGAACGCCCGGCGCTCCACGGTGTCGAGCCGCTGCTCCTCGAGTTGCTCGGCGAGACCCTCGGGCAGCGACTCGGCCGGGATGTCGGCGAAGGCGGGGCCGCGCCAGAGCGCGAGCGCCGTGGTGAGCAGCGCGTGCTCGGCGCACCCGTCGCCCGAGTGCGCCTCGGTTCTCGCGTCGGCGACGAGCGTCCGGAACTCGTTGACGTCGACACTCCCCGGGTCCACGTCGATCGTGTAGCCGGACGAGCGGGTGCGAATGCCCGCGTCGGAACCCAGCGCGTGCCGCAGCCGCGCGACGTAGGTGTGCAGCGCGTTGCGGGCCGAGGCGGGCGGGCGGCTGGGCCACAGCGCGCTCTCCAACTGCGCGAAGGGCACCACGCGGTTGTCGTTGAGCAGGAGGGTCACCAGCAGTACCCGCACCTTGGTCGCGGTGAGCGCGCACCGCTCGCCGTGCCGGCTGACCTCCAGGTCGCCCAGGAGACGGAAACGCCACGCCACACGAGCCCCCTGCGAAGTTGATGTCTCGTCACGGGGACGATACGCAGGGTGGCGGTCCGGCGGGAGCCGTCCGGTGGGGCAAGTTCCTTACCAGCAAAGGATTTCCGGAAACGCTACCGGCACGGTGCTCGACGGCCTTGGCCGGTTCCTGCCCGACCTGCCCGGCGAGGTGCGCCACCAGCGCGGCGAGATGGTCCGCCTCCTCATGTTCCACGGGCTGCGCCGAACGCGAGCACACGCCCGCCCGGCCCCGGCGGAGCCCGATCTCGAGCCGGCCACTGGTATTCCTCTAGCGGGGTCGGCGGTAGCTTGAGAGTCCTTCGAGGAATTCTCCATACGCGCAGGTCAGGGAATTCGCGGGGCTTCCGCGGCGGATTCGCGCGAGTATGTTCGGCTCACCGTAGTGGACATTCTTTCCCACGAATTCACGAGGTGGACCGTGATCACCATTGACGAGCTCGCCGGCCTCATCCGCCAGGAGATGCGGGGCAAGCTGCCCAAGGACACCCAGATCGACGAGAACACCCGCCTGGACTCGCTCGGCCTGTCCAGCCTGCAGATCTCCGAGGTCGTGTTCACCCTCGAGGACGAGCACGGCGTCGAGTTCGACCCCGCCCGCGCGGCGAACGCGCAGACCCTGGGCGACCTGCTGGCCCTCGGCAACTCCGTGCTGGAAACCCGCTGAGCGGCGCGGGAAAGGGGACTGAATTGCCATGGATGGGCGTGAGCACTACACCTTCATTCTGATCTCGGCCCTGCTGCCGCTCTTCGGTGTGGTCGCCGCGATCGTTCTGCTGTGGAACAAGCTGGTCGGTCCGGCCGACATGGTCGCGTTCGGCATCATGTACGTCATCGCCGGTCTCGGGGTCTCCACGGGGTACCACCGGCTGCTGGCCCACCGCGCGTTCCAGACCACCCGGCCGCTGCGGATCTTCTTCGCCGCCGCCGGGGCGATGGCGGGGCAGGGCCCACCGATCACCTGGGTCGCCCACCACCGCCGGCACCACCGCGTCGCCGACAAGCCGGGCGACCCGCACAGTCCCTACCACGACGAGGAACCCGGCCTCAGGGGTGCGCTGAAGGGCCTCTGGCACGCCCACATGGGCTGGCTGTTCGAACGCGGCCTCAGCTCCGACCCGATGCGCTACTGCCCGGACATCTTGCGGGACAAGGACATGCGTTTCATCTCGAAGCACTTCACCTGGTTCGTGCTCGCCGGCGTCGCGATCCCCGGTCTGATCGGCCTCGCGCTCACCGGCACGCTCTTCGGCGCCCTGACCGGAGCACTGTGGGGCGGGCTGGTGCGGTTCTTCTTCGCCAACCACATCACCTACGCGGTCAACTCGATCGGCCACTACTTCGGCCGCCGCCGGTTCGCCACGCCGGACGAGTCCCGCAACGTCGGCTGGCTCGCGCTGTTCTCCTTCGGCGAGGCCTGGCACAACAACCACCACGCGTTCCCGCGCTCGGCCAGCCACGGCATGCGCTGGTACGAACTGGACATCAGCGCGCTGGTGATCCGCGGGCTGGAACGCCTCAACCTGGCCGACCACGTGATCCGGATCGACCGCGAGCGGCAGCAGGCCAAGGCGCTGGCGTGGGAGAAGCTCGGCGGCGGCCGGCACGCCCGCTCCAGCCCCGCCAAACCGCTGGCGGAACGCCGCACCGCCACGGTCGGAATCGTCGATGTCGAGTAGCACCCCCTCGGGCGGCGGGCTGTGGGACGCACTCACCGCGGCCCGCCACTCCTCGGTGCACTGCTGGGTCGACGACCGCTGGGAGGCCGCCACCTGGGGCGAGGTGGTCGCCGACGCGGAGCGGATGACCGCGGGCCTGCGCCGGTGCGGGGTGCGGCCCGGCGCACGGGTGGCGAGCGTGCTCACCAACGGCCCGGCCGCCGTGCGCGGACTGCTCGGCGTGTGGCTCGCCGGCGGGACGCTCGCCTCGCTGCCGGTCCCCGCCCGCGGCATGGACCCCGGCGAGTACGTCGCGCAGCTGGAGGCGGTCTGCGCGGCGCTGCGCCCCGAGGTGTTCCTCGTCGAGCAGCGGATGCTGGGCCTGCTGGACGAGGACGTCCGGGCCCGGCTGCGGATCCGCTCCTGGGAGTCGGTGGCCGGCACCGGGACGGTCGACCCGAGCCCGCCGGGCGACGACGAGCCGGCGTTCGTGCAGTACTCCTCGGGCAGCACCAGCGCGCCCAAGGGCTGCGTGCTCACCCCGCGCGCGATCCACGCCCAGCTGGGCATGATCAGCACCATGCTGGCCGGGCGGCCCGAGGGCGAGGTCGCCGTGTCGTGGCTGCCGCTCTCCCACGACATGGGCGTGTTCGGCACCCTGCTGACGCCGTGGGTCAACGACTGGCGGCTGCACCTGTCCACCCCGGAACGGTTCGCGATGGCGCCGCGCACCTGGTTCGGCGACCTCGCCGAGTTCGGCGGCACGGTGACCGCGGGCACCAGCACGGCGCTGCGCCTCGGCTCCCGCATCGGCCGCTCCACCCGGCTCGCCGGCGGGCTCGACATCCGGGCCTGCATCATCGGCGCCGAGCGGGTGGAGGCCGAGACGCTGCGCGGCGCCGTGGACACCTTCGGCCCGTACGGGTTCCGCGCCGAGTCGCTGATGCCGGCCTACGGGCTGGCCGAGGCCACCCTCGCGGTCACCGGCACCCCGGTCGACGAGCCGCCCCGGCACCTGACGGTGGACGCGGTCGCGCTCGCCGACGGGATCCTGTGCGAGGTGGCGCCGGACGCCGAGTCGGCCACCGCGGTGGTCGGCGCGGGGGTGCCGTGCGCCGGGGTCGAGGTCACCGGCGCCCCGGCCGACCGGCTCGGCGAGATCGTCGTGCGGTCGCCGGCGCTCGCGGCGGGCTACCTCGACGACCCGGAGCGCACCGCCGAGCGGTTCGTCGACGGCCGCCTGCGCACCGCCGACCTCGGCTTCGTCCGGGACGGCCACCTCTACCCGGTCGGACGCGCGGACGACGTCATCTCGGTCGCCGGGCGCAAGGTCTACGCGCGGGAGATCGAGAACGCCGTCGACGGCCTGGTCGGGGTGCGGCGGGGCTGCACCACGCTCATCGGCGCGCACGACGGCCGCGAGCTGACCATGGTCCTGGAGGTGCGCAAGCAGCTCGCGGACTACCGCACGCTGGCCGAGCAGGTCGCCTCGGTGGCGATGGCCAAGGCCGCCGTCGCCGTGGACGAGTGCGTGTTCGTCGCCCGCAACACCCTGCCGAAGACCCCCAGCGGCAAGATCCAGCGGCACCGCTGCCGGCACCTGCTCGCCACCGGCAGGCTCGCGCCGCTCGCCACCGTCCACCTCGGATAGTCGGGCAGGCCTCATGCACACCAAGACGATTCTGCTCACGGGCGCGGCCGGCGTGATCGGCCGTGCCGTCGCCGACGAGCTGCGCGCGCACCGGATCATCGGCCTGGTGCACAGCGACACCGACGTGCCGGGTCTGGCGGAGACGCTGCCCGGCGACCTGGCCGCCCCCCGGCTCGGCCTCGACCGCGCCACTTGGGACCGGCTCGCCGCCGAGGTGGACGTGATCGTCCACTCGGGAGCGTTGACCACCTGGGGTCGGCCGTGGCCGGAGTACCAGGCGATCAACGTCGACGGCACCCGGCGCGTGGTCGAGCTCGCCGAACGCGCCGGCGCGCCGGTGCACCAGGTGAGCACCTGCTTCGTGCACGCGATCGAACGCGGGCGGCTGGACGCGCTGGGACCGGACAACGTCGTCCGCCCCTACATCCGGTCCAAACTGGACTCCGAGCTGCTGCTGGCCGCCAGCGGCGTGCCGCACAACGTCTACCGGCCGACGAACCTGGTCGGCGACTCCGTCACGGGCATGAGCAGCCGGCCCCAGATCGTGCAGACCATGTCCGACTGGTTCTGCCGCGGCAAGGCCCCGTTCTTCCCCGCGCACGAGGGGAACCTGGTCGACGTCGTCCCGTTGGACGTCACCGCGGTCGCGATCGCCCGCGGGGTGCTCGCCGGCGAGGTCGGCCACACCCGCTGGCTCACCTACGGCACGGCCGCGATGTCGGTGGACGAGGCGCAGGACATCCTGGTCGAGCACGGCCGCGGCCACGGCCGCGAGGTCGCCCGCGTGCCGGTGGTCGACCCGCGCGGGGGGCTCCCCGTGCCGCTGGCCGAGGTCCCGGCCACGTCCCGGGCGTTCCTCAAGGTCCTGATCGACGTCAGCGAGGTGACCCACGCCAGCGGCGGGGTCCTGCCCAGCTCGCTGCCGGAACTGGGCGAGCGGTACGGCGTGCCGATGCCGTCGGACCGGGACGCCTACCGGGCCAGCCTCGCCTACTGGGCGGCAGAACGACAGACCGCACGCACCGCGACGAAGGAGGCCGTATGACAACCGACTGGCAGCCGCCCGACCTCACCGGCACGGTCGCTCTGGTGACCGGCGCCAGCCGCGGGGTCGGCCGGGGCGTCGCCGCCGCGCTGGGCCAGGCCGGCGCGACCGTGTACGTCACCGGTCGCAGCACCCGCGCGACGAGCACCACCGAGGGCCTGCCCGGCACCGTCGAGGACACCGCCCAGGAGGTGACCGCCCGCGGCGGCACCGGGGTGGCGGTGCGCTGCGACCACACCGTCGACGCCGACGTCGAGGCCCTGTTCGAGCGGATCACCGCCGACCACGGTGGCCTCGACCTGCTGGTGAACAACGCCTGGGCCGGCTACGAGCGCAGCGACGAGGAGCGGTTCGACGCGCCGTTCTGGCAGCAGCCGCAGTGGCGCTACGACCTGTTCGCCGCGTCGCTGCGTGGCCAGTTCGTCGCCAGCCGGCTCGCGGTCCCGCTGATGCTGCCACGTTCCCGCGGCCTGATCGTCAACATCTCGTTCACCGACGGCGACGTCTACCTCGGCCAGGCGGCCTACGACATGTGCAAGACCGCCTCGGATCGCCTGGCGCACGGCATGGCCCACGAGCTGCGCAAGCACGGCGTCGCCGCGGTCGCGCTGCATCCCGGGTTCGTGCGCACCGAGCGGGTGGAGGCCGCGTGGGACCTGCTCGGCGCCGGCCCGGCGCAGGTGGTGCACTCCCCGGAGTACGTCGGGCGGGCGATCGCCGCGCTCACCGCGGATCCGGAGGTGATGGCGGTGTCCGGCCAGCGGTTGGCGGTCGGCGACCTCGCGGCCGGCTACGGGTTCACCGATGTCGACGGCCGCCAGCCCCCGGCGTTTCGCCTGGAGGGCCGGATCACGCTGGCCAGCCGGATGGAGCGGCTCAACCGGGTCGTGGCGCGAGCGGGGAGTGGGGCATGACACTGACGTACCAGGGCGCGTCGGCCGAGGCGATCCAGAGCCACTACGACCGGGGCAACGACTTCTACGCGCTGTGGCTGGACGAGACCCGCAGCTACTCGTGCGCGCTGTGGGACGGTGCGGACGACACCCTGCTGGCCGCGCAGGAACGCAAGCTGGACTACCTGGCCACCGGAGCGAACGCGCCGGGCGCGGCGCGGGTCCTCGACGTCGGCTGCGGCTGGGGCGGCATGCTGCGCCGGCTGGTCGAGCGGCACGGCGTGTCCGAGGTGGTCGGCCTGACGCTGGCGAACGAGCAGGCGGCCCACATCCGGTCGTGGGCCGACGGGCGCTACGACGTGCGCGTGGAGAACTGGGTCGACCATTCCCCGCCCACTCCCTACGACGCGATCGTGTCGATCGGCGCGTTCGAGCACTTCGCCGACTTCGGCATGACCCGCTCGGCGAGGATCGAGGCGTACCGCCGGTTCTTCGAGCGCTGCCACGACTGGCTGCCCCGGGGCGGCCGGCTGGCGCTGCAGACGAACGTGAAGGGCAACAACGTCCGGATGGACCGGCGGACGGTGAAGGACCTGTTGTTCATCGTCGACCACATCTTCCCGGAGTCCGAGCTGCCGTGGGCCTCGGAGATCCTGGAGGCGAGCGAGCGCCGTTTCGACCTGGTGTCCGTGCGCAACGACGCCGACCACTACGCGCGAACGTGCCAGGAGTGGCTCGACCGCCTCGTGGCGAACCGCACGACCGCCGAGAGTCTGGTCGGCGAACAGCGGGTCGCCGACTACGAGCGCTACCTGCGCGCGTCGGTCAACGGCTTCCGCGACCGCCACCTCGGCCTGGCCCGCCTGGTGTTCGACCGGGTCTGAGGTCTGGTGGGCGCACCGGCCGAACTTCACCACGTCCGAGCAGGGTCGACGGGCTCGCGGACCGGCGGTACGAGGAACGCCACCAGCACGGCGACCGCGGTCAGCCCGATCATCACGGTGAAGCCGTGGTGGAAGCCGGACATCATGGCGGTGGTGGGGGTGGCACCGGTGGCCAGTTCGTTCTCGAAGCGGCGGGTGGCGAGGGTGGCCAGGACCGCGAGGCCGATCGCGCCGCCGACCTGTTGGGCGGTGTTCAGGATGCCGGAGGCGGCGCCGGCCTCGGCCGGTGCGCTGCCGCTGACGGCGGTGACGGTGTTCGGGACCAGCGCCAGGCCGAGGCCGGTGCCGCAGAGCAGCAGGGTCGGCAGCAGCTCCGACGTGTAGCTGCCGGTGGCCGTGGTGCGTAGGAGGAGGTACTGGCCCACGCCGAACAACAGCAGGCCGGTGACGATCAGGGCTCGGCTGCCGACCCGGGGGAGCAGGCGGATCGCGAGCACGGTGACCGCCGCTATGGCCAGGCCGAACGGGGCCCACGACCAGCCGGTACGCAGTGGCGACCACTGTTGCACCTGCTGCATGTACAGGGTCAGCAGGAAGAACATGCCGTACAGCCCCGCCGACGCGAGCATGGTGAGGACGTTCGCCACGGCCACCGGACGGTGGGCCAGGAGGGTCAGTCGGATGAGCGGGGTCCGGCTGCGGAGTTCGTGGGTGACGAACGCGGCCAGCAGTGCGGCCGCCCCGGCCAAACCGGCGACGGTGACCGGGTCGGTCCACGAGCGGTGCGCGGTGCCGATCACCGTGTAGATCAGCAGCAGCAGGCCCGCGGTGACCAGGGTGGCGCCCACCGGGTTGAACCGGCCGGCCCGTTCGACGGGGGCATGCCCGCGGGCCGGGAGCAGCAGGGTCAGCGCGCCGAGCACGATCGCGATCGGCACGTTGACGAAGAAGATCCACGGCCAGCCGACGGCCTCGGTGATGACGCCGCCGAGGATCACGCCGCTGACACCGGCGATCCCGATCAGCCCGCCCCACAGGCCGAGCGCCCGCCTCCGGGCGTTCTCCTCGGTGAACGTGACCACGAGGATGCTCAGCGCCGCCGGGCTCAGCAGCGCGGCGCCGAAGCCCTGCACCGCGCGGGCCACCACGAGCAGCTCCGGTGAGCCGGCCAGGCCGGCCAGCAGGGACGCCGCGGCGAACAGGGCCAGGCCCACCCGGAACATGCGCACCCGGCCGAAGAGATCCGCGCACCGGCCGCCGAGCAGGAGGAAACCGCCGAACAGGAGCATGTACGCGTCGACCACCCACGCCAGGGACGCGGTGCCGAAGCCCAGTTCGGTGCCGATCGACGGGAGGGCGACGTTCACGATCGTCTCGTCGATCACGACGACGAACTGTGCGCCGCAGGTCAGCGCGAGAGTGAGCGCCGCGGGTCCGGTGCGGACCGGGGCCCGCAGCTGGTCGACCACCTCAGGCACCCGGACGCGCGGCCGCGTACAGGGCGCGGGCGAGGAAGGCGGGGGTCAGGACCTTGAGCATCGACCGGTTCCTGGTGATCACCGACGTGAACTGCTCGGCCACCTTCGGGTCGCGGACCGACGCGGACAGCACCACCTTCATCACCCCGGACAGGGCCAGCCTGGTGCTGAGGTCGATGATCTGGGCCTGGTGCGGGAACAGGCGGAACCGGTGGGTCCGCTCGTAGCGGCGGGCCGCCTGGTCGATGCGCTTGGGATGGCCCGAACGCACCGCGTCGGCAACGGCGTCGCTGAGCCACTCGCCGCCCTGGACGGCCCAGCCGCAGCCGGAGCCCTCCAGCGGGTCGGCGACCATCGCGGCGTCGCCGACCAGCGCGACGCCCGGCGTGGTGATCCGCCAGCGGGTGACGCTGGGGTAGGACCGGGAGCTCAGCACCTCCGAGGTGCGGTGCGCCCGGGACAGGTCGGGGCCGTCGGGCAGGTTCCGGTACGCGTCCAGCAGGACGGACTCGCGGTCGCCGCGGGCGGCCGGCAGCCGGCGCTTGTCGAGCATCGCGGCGAGCACGACGTGGCCGTCGTCCATCGCGCCGACCGACACAACGTCGGGCATGTTCAGCCAGATGCTGAGCGTGCGGTCGGCGGGCACCTCGACGCCGCGGTAGTGCGCGAACAGGAAGAACCGCTTGGGGTCGGTGCGGTGGCCGGGCAGCCCGGCGAGCTCGGCGACCTTCGACGAATGCCCGTCGGCGCCGACCACCAGGCGGGCGCCGAACCGGCGGGCCTCGCCGTCGACCATCGCCAGCACGCCGTCCACCCGGCCCTGGCGGTCGCGGGTCAGCTCGCGCACCTTCGCGCCGAGCACCAGCTCCACGCCGGCGGTCTCGGCGGCCGCCTCCCGCATCAACGGATCCAGCGTTTCGCGGCGGATGTTGTACCCGTGTGGCGGGCAGTCGTCCATCCGCGGGACGTGCAGCCAGCCGTAGGGGGTGTTGAACGCGTCGTGGGCGGGCACGCCGCCGGCCTTCTCGATGGCGGTGTCGACGCCGAGCCGGCGCAGGGTGGGCAGCGCACTGGAGCGGATCGAGGTCGTGCACATGCGCTTGTAGGTGGACGGGTGCCGGTGCGCTTCCAGCAGCGCGACGTCCAGACCGGCCCGTCCCAACAGGATCGCCGCCGTGCAGCCGGCGAGTCCGCCGCCCACGATCACCACGTCGTAGTTGTCGCCACCGACCGCGCCTCGCAGGCTCGGCCCGGCCGCTCGCGGTCGCCCTGTGTTGTTTGGTTCGCTCGCAAGCTCGCTCATGGCTGACGCTGCTTCCGCGCGGTCTGCCGGTCCAGGTACACCGCGGCCCGGTCCAGCTCGGCGCGGATGTTGCCGGGGAGGGTGCGGCGCAGGATCGCCTCCAGCAGCCAGCGGGCGACCGGGGTGACGTTCATCGAGGTGACGCTGCGGACCAGGGTGCCGCCGTCGACCGGCGTGGCCTCGAAGGTGGCGCCGAACTCGACCAGGTGGCGGACGAACCTGTTGTGCGGCAACGGCGCCATCGACATCTCGATCGTGTCGCCGGTGCGCGCCACCCGCATCACCAGCCTGGGCGCCGGCCCGGGGATGCCGGGCAGCACCGGGCGGAACTTGAAGTCGGTGCGGTCGCCCTCCCGGCGGGCCCAGTCGATCGCGCCGATCTTGTCGTCGACCTCGGCGTAGCGGTGCACGTCGAGAACGAACTCGAGAAAATCGTCAGGGGCGCAGTTCATCGTCTCTTCGGCAACGACTTCCAGCATGGGGAAATCATAGTGCGCGCTCCCGCGGAATTTCCAAACCGCACCGGGTTCCGGCATAGTGGAAACCCCGACGACCGGCGAGAGGATGACGCGTGTCGCCGACAGGTATTGCCGCGCTCGGCAGTTATCTCCCCGCCGAGGTGGTCGAGGCGGAACCGGTCGACCCGGCCGCGGACCCGCTGGCCGCCAACCCGTTCCTGCGCCCGCCGCGCACCCGGCACCGCGTCGCGGCGGGGGAGAGCGCCGCGGAGATGATCGAGCGGGCCGCCCGGCCGATGTTCGAGCGGCTGGGGATCGACCCGGCGGGCAACGTGGACCTGTTGCTCACCAACGTGTTGCTGCCGGACAACTTCATCACCGGCAGCGGCGCCGACGCGGCCCGCCGGCTCGGTTGCGACCCGGAGCTGGTGCTCGACGTGCACAACAGCGGGTGCGCCTCCTTCCCGTACATGCTCAAGTTGGCGCGCGCGATGGTCGTCAGCGGCGAGGCCCGGCGGGTGCTGGTCGCGAACGTGCAGAACACCGCCGGCCAGGTCTACGCGCAACCCGAGCTGAGCAGGAAGAACAGTGCGCTGACCGCGGGCGACGGCTGCGGTGTCGCGTACGTGACCGCCGACGGGCCGTCCCCGGTGCTCGGCGTGCGGGTGCGCAGCACGCCCCGGTTCGCGCAGGACATGAGCCTGGTGACCGGGTCGGGCCGCCGGTACTGGGAGGCGGGGGCCGGCGAGGTGGAGATCGCGTTCACCGAGGAACGGCAGACCGAAATCATCGAGCGCGGGAACCGGCTCGTTCCCGAGGTCGTCCAGGAACTGTGTGACAAAATCGGTGTCGGACTCGAAGATATCGACCTGCTGGTCACCAACCAGCCGAACCGAATATTCCTGATGAAATGGCGGAACATGCTCGGCCTGTCGCCGGACCGGCATTTCGACACGTTCGACCGGTACGGCAACCTGTACGCCGCCGGGGTGCCGGTGACGCTCGCGACCGCGGCCGCCGAGGGCAGGCTGCGGGACGGCGCCCTGGTGGTGCTGGCCGGTTTCGCGCACGCGGGTGACTTCGCGGCCGCCGCCGCGGTGCGCTGGCACGCCGGCTGACCACGGCTACCGCGGGCCGATCGTCGGCAACCACGTCTCGATGGCCTTGGCCGTCGTCGCCGCCTGCTCCTCCAGCACGGAGAAGTGGTCGGCGGCGACCGGCGTCACGGTGTCCGCCACGTCCCAGGCGGGCCACGGGCTGTCGGTCGCCGCGACCTGAAGCACCGGGACCGACGGGCGAACCGGTCGCCAGTCGGGGAAGAGCCGCAGGTACGCGCCCATCGCGAGCAGGGTGTCGTCGGTGACGGCGAGCCCGTCGGGGTCCCGGTCGAGCACGCTGCCCAGCGCCCACTCCAGCATGGCGTCCCGCCGCGCGGAATCCGGTTCGAGCGTGTCGACCATGACCACGCCGGCGGTCGGGTAGCCCTGGCGTTCCAGGTGCGATGCCAACGTGTGCGCGACGACGCCGCCGATCGAGTGTCCGACCAGGACGTACGGTGCGCCTCCGAGGCTGGCCCGCACGGCCGCGGCGAGGGCGTCGAGCGCGGCGGTCCAGGTCGCGGGAACCCGGCCGTCGCGGTCGAAGCCGGGCAGGACCAGCGCCGAGGTGCGGGCGCGTCGCGCGAACGCGGTCGCCAGCCGGACGAACTGGTGTGGCCCGGAGCCGGCGAGGAACGACGGCACGCAGACCAGCTGGGGCCGGGCGTCGCCGTCGCTGACGAGCACCGCGCGGGGTGGCGGCTCGGACCGGGAGGTCGGGAGGAAGCGGGAGCCGGTGGCCAGCATCGGGATGGCGTCGAGGAGTCGACCCGTCTCGTGGGCGTGCCGGAGCAGGCGGGTGAGCGTGGCCGGCCTGGTGGGGATCATCGGATGCCGAGCTCGTTGTCGATGAGGTCGAACAGCTCGCTGGCCGACGCGGTCTCGATCTCGTCGGCCGACACGGCGGGCTCGGCGCTGTCGTCGAGCAGCTGGTGCAAGGCCCGCAGCCGGTCGGCGAGGTGGGCGCGGTCGGCGCCGGTGACGGTCTCGGACAGCGTGGTCAGCTGGTCGAGCACGGCGTCGACCTGGCT
>DATABL010000194.1:0-13332 GCA_036259595.1 Actinophytocola sp. | reverse complement strand
CGTCGGCCGCGGTCGGGCGGGCGCGGCTGGGTGGGCGCGGGTCCGCGCTGCCGTGGGCGCTGGTCCACCTGGCGCTCGCCGCCATCGCGCTCGACCGGCATCGCGGCGCGCAGGCCGCCGTCGCCGAGGGGCTGGCGGCCGCGGTCGCCGCCGGGCAGCGCAACACGTGGGTGGAACACCTGTCCCTGCGCGCCCTGTCCGCCGCCCTGCTCGGCGACCGCGCCACCGCCGAGTCCACACTGGACATCGCCGCACCCGGCATCGCCGAACGCGCCCTCGGCCGCCCGTGCGCGATCACCGCCTGGGCCAACGCCTGCCTCGACCTCGCCGACGACCGCCCCGGCGACGCCCTCGGCCGGCTGGAGACCGTGTCCGCCGGCGTCAGCGGCGTGCAGCCCGCGATCCAGGTGCTGGCCACGCCACAGTGGGTCGAGGCCGCCGTCCGCGCCGAGCAGCCCGACCGCGCCACCCCGGTACTGGCCACGTTCGACGCCTGGGCCACCGCCGGCGGCAGCCACGCCTGGCTAGCCCTGTCCAGCCGCTGCCACGCCCTGCTCGCCCCCGACCTGGCCGAGGCCGAACACCACTACTCCACCGCGATCGACCACCACCGCCGCGCCGGCGCCGCCATGGAACTGGCCCGCACCCAGCTGTCCTACGCCCACTGCCTGCGCCGCCACCGCCGCACCCGCCTCGCCCGCCCCCTGCTCCGCGACGCCCTCCGCGGCTTCCGCGCCGCCGGCGCCGACCACTGGGCGGCCAAGGCCCAGACCGCCCTCCGCGCCACCGGCGAACCCGTCGAGCAGCCGCCCGCCACCCTGGCCGGCCTCACCCCGCAGCAGACCGAGATCTCCCGCCTCGTCGCCGTCGGCGAGACGAACAAGGAGATCGCCCGCCGCCTGGTGATCAGCCACCGCACGGTCGACCACCACCTGCGCAACATCTTCACCACGCTCGGCGTCCGCTCCCGGGTCGAACTGGCCCACCGCGTCACCAACGCCCAACATGGATGGCATGGCTGACCGATTCGAGTACAAGGTCCTGGAACTGCGCGAGAAGATGATCGGCGGCAAGATGTCCGGCGCCAAGCTGGAGAAGCTGCTCAACGAGCACGCCGCGGAGGGCTGGCAGCTGAAGGCCATCACGGCCGCGGAGATCAAGGGCCGGGTCGGCCCCGGCGGCGTGGAGGGAGTCCTCGTCACCTTCGAGCGAAGGGTCTAGCCGATCGGCCGACCGCGCGACCGGGGAAACCGGCCGATCGGCCGGTCCCACGGGCCTCGCGGACCATCCACGCGTGCCGGTGCCGTCGCTACCGTCACCCGGACGACGGACGGGGAGGTGCGCGGTGAGCAGACTGGACTCGGCGTTCTCGACGGTGGTGACCGCGCTGTCGAACCCGCTCATCGCGGCCGGGGTGCTGGTGGGCACGGTGGTCCTGGGCGCGGCGGGCCTGCTGGCGGCACGCCGCTGGGGCTGGCGCCCGGTGCCGTCGGTGCTGGCCGGGATCAGCCTCGGCGTCGTCCTGGGGGTGACGCTGTCGCGCACCCGACCGGACTGGATGCACGTGTACGCCGTCGAGGGGCCGTTCTGCCACCTGACCGGCTTCTCGATGGTCGGGGGCAGCGAGCTGATGAACGTGCTGCTGTTCATGCCGCTGGCGTTCTTCGCCGTCCTGGCCACCCGGCGGCCGCTGCCGGTGGCGGTCGCGGCGGTCGGGCTCAGCGTGCTGATCGAGCTGGTGCAGTCGTGGACGGAACGGGGCGTGTGCGAGACCCGGGACCTGCTCAACAACTCCGTCGGCGCGGTCGTCGCCGTCGGGGTCGCGGCGCTGCTGCGCTCGCTGACCGACGACCGGGTCAGCCCTGGTCGCACCCGGTGAACTGGCTGGAGTGCCACCCGGTCGCGCCGTGCGGGATCGGGGGGACGCGGCGGCGGGCCAGCAGCCCGGCGATCGCCGCGACGACCAGCAGCGCCACCGCGACGCCGCCGAACTGCAGCGGCGCCTTCCAGTCGCCGCGGCTGCCGATGGCGTACTCGGTGACCGCGGGCGGGCTGAGGTCCCGGACCGCGTTCCCCACCGCGACCAGCGGCGACGCGGTCGCGTCGATCAGCCCGGCGACCAGGTGACTCGCCGCCAGCGCGGCGGCGACGGACAGGACGCCGACCAGCACGGCCCCCCGTCGCGACGGTGCGTCTCGGGGCGCGTGTCCGGTTCCATGCCGGGTATTCGCCGCGACGGCCCCTGCGGCTTGCCCGGTCAGCGCCCGAACGTGCCGACCAGGTTGCCCGTCGCGAGGACGTGGCCGCGCAGCGCCCGGTGGACCTCGTCGGCGGTCGGCCGGTCACCGAGGTCGAGCGGGCGGTCGACGGCGTGCAGTCGGAAGAAGTACCGGTGCGGGTCGTCGCCGACCGGCGGGCGCGGGCCGCCCCAGCCGGGCTCGTCGAAGCCGTTGCGCCCGGCCGCGGTGTGTGGTGGGAGGGTGCCCTCCTCGACGCCGGATGTCTCCGGGTGGATGCCGGTGAGCACCCAGTGGGTGAACGTGCCACCGGGGGCGTCCGGGTCCTCACACAGCAGCACGAGCTCCGCGGTGCCATCCGGCGGCCGGCTCCACTCCAGCGGCGGGGACACGTTGCCGCCGTCGTAGGAGTAGCGGTCCGGGATCAGTGTGTGTTCGGTGAACGCCGCGCTGCGCAGCATCAGCCCGCCGGACACCGGCGTGGCCGGCTCGTCGATCGACGGGTCGCCGCGGCTGGTGCCCCGGGTGCCGGTCGGGCCGGCGGCGCGTTCCGGGTCACCCACCCGCCGGGGCGGGTGCTCGCGCTGCAACTCCTCGTTGGCGGCCCGGTCGGCGTTCTGGTCGGGCACGCCGTGGTCGTCGTACTCCGCACGCAGGCGGGTGCGGGCGATGTCGTAGCTGTGACTACCAGGATCAGGCATGGTCGACGCCTACCCGCTCGGGTCCGGGCTGAATCCCCGCGCGGCGGGTTTGTGCTGGCCGCGGGTGGAAAGCCCTGGGGCATGACCGGCTTCTACGGGCCTGGTGGCTCCAGCCCATTCGACGACTTCCTCGCCCAGTTCTTCGGCGGCCGCGGCGGCGGGCGCGGGCAGCCGATCGACATCACCAGGTTCCTCAGCGAGCAGGCCCGCGACGCGGTCGCCGCCGCGGCCACGCAGACCGCGCACTGGGGCCGCGCCGACCTGGACACCGAGCAGCTGCTCTGGGGCGCGCTCCAGGTCCCCGGCATCCGCACGCTGGTGGAGAGCGCCGGTGCCGACCCGGACGCGCTCGCCGGGCGCATCGACGCGCAGTCGCGGGTCGGCGAGCCGCGGGAGGGCCCGGTCCGGCTCACCCCGGCCGTCAAGCGCAGCCTGCTCGACGCCCACCAGATCTCCCGCGGCCTCGGCTCCTCCTACATCGGCCCGGAGCACCTGCTGCTGGCGCTGTCGGCCAACCCGGAGACCGGCGCGGGCCGGATGCTGGCCGCCGCGCGGGTCACCCCGGAGAGCCTGGCCGGCGGCGAGCGCGGCGGCGGTGGACGGCCGCGCCGGTCGGACACCGAGACCCTGGACCAGTACGGCCGGGACCTCACCGAGCAGGCACGCGAGGGCGGCCTGGACCCGGTCGTCGGCCGGGACGGCGAGATCGAGCAGACCGTCGAGGTGCTCTCCCGCCGCCGCAAGAACAACCCGGTGCTGATCGGGGAGGCCGGGGTCGGCAAGACCGCGATCGTGGAGGGCCTGGCCCAGCGCATCGTCGACGGCGACGTGCCCGACCAGCTCGCCGGCCGCCGCGTCGTGCAGCTCGACCTGACCGCGATGGTCGCCGGCACCCGCTACCGGGGCGACTTCGAGGAGCGGATGAACAAGCTGCTCGAGGAGATCCGCGCGCACAGCTCCGAGCTGGTGGTGTTCATCGACGAGCTGCACACCGTCGTCGGCGCCGGGGCCGCGGAGGGCTCGATGGGCGCCGGCAACATCCTCAAGCCGGCGCTCGCCCGCGGCGACCTGCACGTCGTCGGCGCTACCACGCTCGACGAGTACCGCACGAACATCGAGAAGGACCCCGCGCTGGAGCGCCGGTTCCAGCCCATCCTGGTGCCGGAGCCGTCGGTGACCGACACGGTGACGATCCTGCGCGGGCTGCGCGACCGCTACGAGGCCCACCACCAGGTCCGCTTCACCGACGACGCGCTCGACGCCGCCACCGCGCTGGCCGACCGGTACGTCACCGACCGCTTCCTCCCCGACAAGGCCATCGACCTGATGGACCAGGCCGGCGCCCGGGTCAGCCTGCGGGTCCGCCGCGGCACGACCAAGGCCCGCGAGCTGCAGGAGCGGCTGGACCGGCTGGTCCGGGACAAGGACCAGGCCGTCGGCGAGGAGGACTACGAGCGCGCGTCCGCGCTGCGCGACGAGATCGGCACCGTGCGCGCCGAGCTGGACCGGGCCCATTCCGACGGCCGGCCGGTGGACGTGCCGGAGGTGGGCACCGAGGACATCGCCGACGTGGTCTCGCGACTCACCGGCATCCCGGTGCGGCAGCTGACCCAGCACGAGCGGGAACGCCTGCTCGCGCTGGACGAGTACCTGCACCGCCGGGTCGTCGGGCAGGACGAGGCGGTGCAGGCGGTGTCCGAGGCGGTGCGCCGTTCGCGCACCGGGATGGCCGAGCCGGACCGGCCGTCGGGGAGCTTCCTGTTCCTCGGCCCCACCGGCGTCGGCAAGACCGAGCTGGCGCGGACCCTGGCCGAGGCGCTGTTCGGCGACGAGGGCCACATGATCCGGCTGGACATGAGCGAGTACGGCGAGCGGCACACGGTGAGCCGGCTGATCGGGGCGCCGCCCGGCTACGTCGGCTACGACGAGGCCGGTCAGCTCACCGAGCAGGTGCGCCGCAAGCCGTACTCGGTGGTGCTGCTCGACGAGATCGAGAAGGCGCACCCCGAGGTGTTCAACGTCCTGCTGCAGGTCCTCGACGACGGCCGGCTCACCGACGGCCGGGGCCGCACGATCGACTTCTCCAACACGGTGCTGGTGATGACCAGCAACCTCGGCTCCGAGCTGATCACCGCCGGCACCCAGGGCGCGCTCGGCTTCACCCCGGCCAACGAGGGCGACACCGACAAGCAGTTGCACGACCGGCTGATGCGGGTGCTGCGGGACTCGTTCCGGCCGGAGTTCCTGAACCGGATCGACGAGATCATCGTGTTCCGCCGGCTGGAGGAGGAGCAGCTGCTGCGGATCACCGAGCTGATGCTGGAGCGGACCAGGCGCCGTGCGCACGCCCAGGACATCGAGCTGGAGTTCACCGACGCCGCGGTGGCGTGGCTGAGCCGGCGCGGCCACCAGCCGGAGTTCGGCGCGCGGCCGATGCGCCGCACCATCCAGCGCGAGGTGGACAACCGGCTGTCCCGGATGATGCTCGACGGCACGCTGGAGCCGGGTACCCACGTCCGCGTGGACGCCAGCGACGAGGAGCTGACCTTCGACACGCCGCAGCCGTCGGTGCCGTAGGTCGGCCTTCGTCGTTCACCGCCGCTGCGCGTCCTCCAGGTAGCGCAGGACCGCGGTGACCCGGCGGTCGGCGCGGTCGGTCGGCGCGAGGTCCAGCTTCGCGAAGATGCTGCGGATGTGCTTGTGCACCGCGCCGTCGGTGACCACCAGCCGCTCGGCGATCGCGGTGTTGCCGAGACCCTCGGCCATCAGCGCGAGCACGTCCCGCTCCCGCGGGCTGAGCCGGTCCATCCGCGTGTCGGTGCGCGTCCTGGTCAGCAGCTGGGCGACGACGTCCGGGTCGATGGCCGTGCCGCCGGCCACGATCCGCGTCAGGGCGTCGAGGAACTCCTGCACCCGCCCGACCCGTTCCTTGAGCAGGTACCCCAGCCGGGCCCCGCCCCCGGCGAGCAGCTCGGTGGCGAACGCCTGCTCGACGTAGGCCGACAGCACCAGCACCGCCAGCTCGGGCCGGCGCCGCCTAGCCTCCACCGCGGCCACGATCCCCTCGTCGGTGTGCGTCGGCGGCATCCGAACGTCCACAATGGCCACGTCCGGCTCGTGTTTGTCGATGGCGCCGAGGAAGTCGTCCGGGTTGTCCGTGGTGGCGACGACGTCGAGCGACTCGGCGCGCAGCAGCAGCGCGAGCCCCTCGCGCAGCAGGGAGTCGTCCTCGGCGATCACGATCCGCATGGCGGGCAACGATATGCTGACCTGTTGCTGCCACCCCCGACGGGGCGCGACGGCGCGGTGTCATCATGCGCTGATGGCGATCCCGGAGCCGACTGACGCTTACGGGCTCTGGCCCAGGGTCAGGGCGGTCACCGGCTGGATCACGTCGGACGAGGATCAGGTGGCGGCCCTCGGCGACGACTGGCGCGGCGCGGGGGCGCACTTCGCCGACGCCGCCGCCGCGCACCGGATCGGCGACCTCGGCGCGATGTGGGGCGACGACGTCGGCGCGCTGTTCGACACGCGGGTCGCCGGCAACCGGGAGCGTGCCGCCGGTGAAGCCGTGCGGATGACCGCGCTCGCCGAGCGGGCCGACCAGTTCGCCGGCGAGATCACCCGGGTGAAGACCGGCATCAACGGCATCATCGACGCGAACCTCGACACGTACGCGATGCTCGGCGTGCTCCCGGCGGGGCTCGGGCAGGTCGCGCAGAGCGTGTACGCCACCCAGGTCGCCGGCCTGGTGGAGCAGCTGATCACCGAGTCGGCGGGCCGGCTCGCCGACACCGTGCCGTCCCCGCCACCCGCGGGCGCGACACCCGAGGAGAACGCCGCGTACTGGCGGTCGCTCACGCCCGAGCAGCGGGACCGGCTCGCCCGGGAGCGGCCCGAGCTCGTCGGCGGCCGGGACGGGTTCGGCGCCACCCACCGGGACGTCGCCAACCGCGTCCTGCTGACCCGCGAGAAGGCCGCGCTCGCCGCGGAACGGGAACGGCTCCTCGACCGGATGGCGCGCAACCCCAGCGCGTACCCCGTCGAGCTGGGCCGGCTCACGGAGATCGACGACGAGCTCGCGGGCATCGGGGTCATCGAGAGCCGCCTGAACCAGGAGGGGTACTACCTGCTCGGCTTCGACACCCGCGGCCCCGGCGAGGACGCCACCGCCGTCGTCACCCGCGGCAACCCCGACACCGCCGGACACGTCGCCACCTACGTCCCCGGCGCCGAGAGTCACTTCAACGAGATGGACCGCCTGCTGCGCGAGTCCGACTCGATGTACGCCTCGGCGAACCGGACCGACCCGGCGAACCCGGACAGCGCGGTGATCACCTGGCTGGGCTACGACGCGCCGGACACGGTCTTCCACGCCGTGTCGCCGGCCTACGCCGAGGCCGCGAAGGGCCGGCTCGACGACTTCCAGCACGGTCTGCGCGCCGCCGACGAGGGCCCGCGCGCGCACCACACGGTCGTCGGGCACAGCTACGGCACCGTCGTCACCGGGTACGCCGCCCGGGACGAGCACCTGCCGGTCGACGACGTGCTCGCGATGGGCAGCCCCGGCATGGGGGTGCGGACCGCGGCCGAGCTGAACGTCCCGGACGACCGGGTGTGGGTGCTGGAGAACAACGACGACCTGGTCGCCGACACCCAGGCCCACGGCTACGACCCCGGCGACGACGCCTTCGGTGCCCGGCAGCTCAGCGCCGACCCCGAGGGGCGGCAGCCCACCCGGTGGTGGGAGGTCGACCTGCTCGACGCCCGCGAGCCGCACGAGGACTACTTCTACCGCAAGGACGGCAAGGACCCCGCGTACCACAACATCGGCGACGTCATCGCCGGCCGACCGCCGAGCCACCCATGAGGCTCGTCCCCGACCCGGCTCCGCTGCGCACCGCGCTCCAGGCAGTCGTCCGCGAGCTCGACTCGATCCACGCCGAGGAGACCTCGCCCGACGGCCTGGTCACCGCCACCGTGGACGGCCGCGGCCGCCTCGTCGAGCTGTACCTGGATACCCGCGTCTTCCGCACCACGGACTCCCGCGCCCTCGCCGCGGCGATCCTCGACACCGTCCGCCGCGCCGCCGGCACCGCCGCGGACCACGCCGGTCAGGCACTGCGAAAGGAGTTGCGGTGAGACACGCATCGCCCAACGCGACCAACAGGGTTGATCCCGGGAAGGCGGAACTGTGAGTGGGTTCCTGCACATGGCCCCGGAGGAGGTCGTCCAGGCCGCCCACCGGCTGGCACGGAACGGAACGGCACTCGGCGAGGCGTGGCGCGCCAGCAAGTCCGCGATCGCCGGCAACGAGAGCGGCATCGGCACCGACCGGCTCGCCGACGCGTTCCGCCCGGGCTACACGGCGGCCAGCGAGTCGGCCCGACAAGCCGCGGACCCGGTCCCCGACCTGCTGGCAGCCGACGGCGACGCGGGCCGCACCTGCGCGACCCGCTACCGCGCCGCCGACGAACAGTCGGCCGACGGCCTGCGGGCGATCACGGCGCCGTGACGTAGGCCCGGCCCCACAACGGATCGTGGTCGGAGTAGCTCGACCGGGTGGCGTCGCCCCAGAGCGAGTAGAAGTGCGACGAGTAGAAGATGTAGTCGATCTTGCGGTCGCCGTGCGTCGACTCCCCGCCGCGCCCGTCGCACGCCGCGCGGTCGGTCTCGTAGAACTGGCCGTCGCCGCCGTAGCAGGAGGCGTACATCGGGTCGAGCGCGGAGTGGTCCGGCGTGACGTTGAAGTCCCGGCCGACCACGACGCGGTAGCCGTCGTCCCGGAAACCGTTCAGCCGATCGGCCACCGCGGCGATCTGCACGGCCTGGTCCCCCGCCTTGGGCGAGATGTGGGTGACGCAGCCGATCCACTTCTCGTACCCGTTGGACGACACGCACAGGAGCTTGCGCGGCTCGTTGCCGTTCGGGTTCGGCAGGCTGAAGTTCCCGAGCTTGCTCCGCCCCGACTTCATGAAGATCGAGTTGCCGTAGGGCTGGCCGTTGTCGCACGTCGGCCCCGTCGGACCCCAGGTGCCGACGTAGCCGTGGTCGTCGAGCGCGCTCTCGATGTGCGTGTGCTGGTTGAGGCACACCTCGTTCAACGTCACGATGAACGGCATGCCGTAACTGGTGTCCTCCACCGACGACACCACCGCCCCGGCGACCCCCAGCGAGCCCTCGTTGACCGAGCTCCCGGCCATGTTGAACTGGAAGAAGGACGTCTTGGTCGGCACCGCGTTCGCCGGCGTCGCCCACGACATCGCCGCGAGCACGGCGACCGCGCCGCCCAGCAGCCTCCTGCTGAACCTCATGGTGTTACCTCCCGTTGGCCGAGCCCGCCGGCAAGCATGCCCGCCACCACTTTCACCGCGCTTTCATCCCGTGCGGCTGGCCGAAACCGGCCACCGTCGCCGACGGCCGCCCGAAGTCCGTAGCGTCGGCCGTGGAGGTGCGACGCATGGGACTGTTCGGGCGGCGACGCCGGGCGCCGGAGGCGGGTGCGCGACCACTGATCCAGGTCGTGGAGAAGGACGAGCCGGCCACCGGACCGGGCCCGGGAGTGCGGTCCTGCGTGGAGTGCGGCAGGACCTGGAAGTCGATGTTGGGCGAGCTGGCCGACACGGGCCGGCTCGCGGACTACCGCGCACGCGGAGAGGTCCGGATCTACGCGAGCTGGGAGGAGACGATCGGCCTCACCTGCACCAGCTGCCGCCGGAGCTTTTGCCTCGCCCACACCCCGCGGCCTCGGAACGTCTCCGGCGTGCCCCAAGGGGCCGACCACCCCTGCCCGTCCTGCGGCAACCCGCTCGACCACGGCTGAGTCGACGTCACCGGGGGTTCCAGGTGACCGGGAGCTCGTGCACGCCGTAGATGTTCGAGTCCGTGCGCAGCGGCACCTCCGCCGGCTCGACGGCGAGGCGCGGCGTCGGGAACCGACCGAACAGCGCGGGGAACGAGACCCGCATCTCCACCCGGGCGAGCTGCTGGCCGAGGCACCGGTGGATCCCGTAGCCCAGCGCCACGTGCCCCGCCGGCCGGCGGGCGAGGTCGAGGCGGTCCGGGTCCGGGTAGCGCGCCGTCGGCAGCCCGGGGATCGGCGCGGTCACCGCTGACGCTCCTTGCCGAACAGCGACTTCGACCACACGTAGCCGAGCGTCCCGAGCACCACGCACCAGCCGACCGCGAACAGGCCGCTGTCGCCGATCGGGGTGCCGAGCAGCAGGCCGCGGATCGTCTCGATGACCGGGGTGAACGGCTGGTACTCGGCGAACCAGCGCAGCCACGCGGGCAGGGAGTCGGTCGGCACGAACCCGCTGCCGAGGAAGGGGAGCATCATGAAGATCATCGGTGTGTTGCTCGCCGTCTCCACGCTCTTCGCCACCAGACCGAGCGCCACCGACATCCAGGTGAGCGCGACGGTCAGCAGCAACAGCACACCCGCGACCGCGACCCACTCACCGAACCCCGCGGTCGGTGCGAACCCGACGAGCAGCGCGACCCCGATCACCACCGCGAGCCCGAGGACGGTCTGGATGACCGTGCCGACGACGTGCCCGGTCAGCACCGACGCCCGGCTGATCGCCATGGTGCGGAACCGGGCGATGATGCCCTCGGTCATGTCCATGGCCACGGAGATGGCCGTGCCCATCGCCGCGCTGACCACCGTGATCAGCAGGATTGCGGGCGTGACGTACCCGACGTACTCCGCGCGGCCGCCCACGCCGCCCAGCCCGTCGCCGAGGGTGCCGCCGAGGATGTAGACGAACAGCAGCAGGAACACGATCGGCTGACCGAGCAGCATGAGGGTCAGCGAGGGATAGCGCCGCATGTGCCGCAGGTTGCGGCGCAACATGGTCGTCGAGTCGCGCATGGCGTAGGACAGGGTGGTCACGTGGCCAGCTCCTTGGTGTGGTGCCCGGTGAGGCTGAGGAACACGTCGTCGAGGTCGGGGGTGTGCACGGTGAGGCTGTCGACGGCGACCGCCTCGGCGTCCAGCCGGTCGAGCACGGCACGCAGCGACGGGACCGTGCCGTCGGTGGGCACCCGGAGCGCGAGCGCGTCGTCGTCCGGGGTGGAGTCGACGAGGGCGCGCGTGGCGCGGTACAGCGCGCCGAGGTCGGCGAACCGCAGCCGCAGGTGCCCGCCGGGCACGTGCCGCTTCAGCTCGTCCGGGGTGCCCTGGGCGACGAGCCGACCGCCGTCGAGCACGGCGATCCGGTCGGCGAGCTGGTCGGCCTCGTCCAGGTACTGGGTGGTGAGGAAGATCGTGACGCCGCCCGCGACCAGGTCCCGGATGATGTCCCACATGGTGCGGCGGCTGCGCGGGTCGAGCCCGGTGGTCGGCTCGTCCAGGAAGATGACCTTCGGGTCGCCGACCAGGGTCATCGCGAGGTCGAGCTTGCGGCGCATGCCGCCGGAGTAGGTGACCGGGGTCTTCTTCGCGGCGTCGGTGAGCTCGAACCGGTCGAGCAGCTCCGCGGCGCGCCGGCGCCCCTCGCGGCGGGGGAGGTGGTGCAGGTCCGCCATGAGGCCGAGGTTCTCCTCGCCGGTGAGCAGGTTGTCGACCGCGGAGAACTGCCCGGTGAGCCCGATGGCCGCGCGCACCGCGTCCGGCTCGGTGGCCAGGTCGTGCCCGGCGACGGTCGCGCTGCCCGCGTCCGGGCCGACCAGGGTGGACAGGATGTTGACGGTGGTGGTCTTGCCCGCGCCGTTCGGGCCGAGCAGCGAGAAGATGGTGCCGGACGCGACCTCCAGGTCGATGCCGTCGAGCACCACCTTGTCGCCGTAGGACTTGCGCAGTCCGGTGGTCGAGACGCTCATGGTTCTCCCTCAGGAACGGTGGACGGCGATGTCGCCGAACGAGGTGTGGGCGCGGACCTCGACCGTGTCGGCCGGGTCGCCCGGGGTGCCGGTGGTGTCCATGTCGTTGTGCACGCGCCCGAAGCGGGTCTTCACGTCGAGCCAGGCGGCCGTGCCCTCGCGGATGCCGATCTCGATGTCCCCCATGGCGGTCTCGAGCGTGAGGTTGCCGCGCACGGCGTCGAGCACGCGGACCGATCCGTTGGCGGTCTTGGCCTCGACGGAGTCCTCGGCGCGCTCGACGGTGACGTCCCCGTTGGCCGACCGCACCCGCACCGGGCCGGCGGCCGAGCCGATCGTGGTCGTCCCGTTCGAGTTCTTCACCGTCCCGGTGCCGGCGAGCTCGCCGACGTGCACCCGCCCCGAGCTGGTGCTGATCTCGGCGTTCCCGTCGACTGTCTCGACGACGACGTTGCCCGTCGCGGTGTGCAGGTGCAGCTCGCCGGTCTGGTCGAGCTGGACGTGCCCGGTGCCGGACTTGTACCGGCACTCGCCGAGGCGGCCGGTGGCGTGCAGGTCGCCGAGCCCGGTGTTGCCGTCGATCCGCGAGCCCGCGGGCAGCTCGATCGTCACCTCGATCGAGCGGGTCTTGTTGGAGAAGTCGAGCGGCCAGCTGCGCGGCGCCTTGACCGTCAGGGTGCCGCCGGAGAACTCGACGCGGGTCTGCTCCGCGGCCTTCACGTCGGAGGCGTCGGAGGCGTCACTGGGCCGGACGTCGACGACGGTGTCGGTCCGGTCGCCGGCGACGATCCGGACGTTGCCCACGACCGGCTCGATGGTCGCGGAGATGGGTTCGGGCGTGGCGAATGTAGGCATGGCTGTCCCCTGAGAAGTGGTTTGTCAGATGTTTGTGCTGCTCAGCTGACCCAGCCGGTGAAGTGCTGGGAGGTGCGCCGTCCCCCGCCCGCCGCCCGCGGCGGCTCGGCCCGGGGTGGGGTGTGCAGGGCGGTCGAGGCGGCCCGCACGAGCCAGGCGTTGACCGACCGCCCCTGCGCCGCGGCGGCCTCCTCGATGCGTGCCTTGAGCTGTTCGGGAAGCCGGAAGTTGATGCGCGCCATGGCGCCGTCGTCGTCCGGCACCGGCGGCTCCTCCGGCGGCGGGTAATCGCCGGCCACGGGGGTGTCGACAGCCGACGCCGAGACGGCGAAGGACGGGTTCCCGGCCCGCAGCCGGACCTCGACCGACCCGGGCGCCAGGTCGCGGGTGATCTCGTCGGCCGCGGCCGCCAGCGCGTCGAGCAGCGTGAGCCGAATGGCCGACGCCAACGGCGCGGTCAGTCGTTCGGCCAGCTCCCGCGCCTCCTCGCTCCCCGCCTCGGCGGCGACGGCCAGCTCCCGGCGAACGGTGTCCACGTAGGGCGTCAAATCCATGGCGCCACTTTGGCACATCCATGGCGCCATAGCAAGCCATCGATGGCACGGCCTGGCGCCGCGTTGCGCCGTGGACCCCGTTAAGCTGGGCGAATGCCGGTGGCTCAACTGCGGGGAGTCGCAGGTCTCGTCCTGACTGTTCGGTTCCTCACCGACCTGGCC
>DATABL010000193.1:0-19603 GCA_036259595.1 Actinophytocola sp. | reverse complement strand
CGGCGTCCGCACGCCGCCGCCGACGCGGGTCGCACCGACGCCGCTCGAGCCGGAGCCCGACCGCGCGGCGCTCGCCAAGCTCGCCGCCGACCCGGGGCCGCTGCCGTTCGCCGCCGGGCAGACCAGGCGGGCGCCGACCGGGCTGTGGCAGAACCACGCGGGCCGGTTCCAGAAGATCAAGCCGCTCGGCCAGGGCGGGTTCGGCACGGTGTGGCTGGCCAAGGACACCCAGCTCGACCGCACGGTCGCGGTGAAGCTCGCGCACGCGCCGGACGCCGAGACCGAGGCGCGGATGATGCGCGAGGCCCGCGCGCTGGCCGCCGTGCACCACCCCCACTGCGTGCGGGTGTACGACATCATCCGTGATCCCGACGGCCTCGGCATCGTCATGGAGTACATCGAGGGCCAGCAGCTCGCGGACGCGGTGCACGAGGGCGGGGTGCTCAGCGAGGTGCAGGCCGCGCGGCTGTGGATCACGATGGCCGGCGCGCTCACCGCCGCGCACGGCAAGGGCGTGCTGCACCGCGACGTGAAGCCGGCGAACGTCATCGTCGACCCGAGCGGCAACCCGCACCTGATCGACTTCGGCATCTCCCGCGCGAAGGGCGACTCGACCCTGACCGCGACCGGGATGATGGTCGGCACGCCGGACTTCATGGCCCCGGAGACCGCGAGCGGCCAGACCGCGACACCCGCCTCCGACGCCTGGCAGCTGGCGGCGACGGTCAGCTTCGCGCTCACCGGCCAGCCGCCGCGCGGGGTCCGGGAGAACGCGATGGCGTCGCTGATGGCGGCGGCCAAGGGGGAGGCGCTGACCCAGCTCCCGCGGCGCAGCGCGCACCTGCGGCTGCTCACCGCGTCCCTGGACAACGACCCGAGCCGCCGCCCCACGCTCGCCGCGATCACCCGCGAGATGAGCGCCTGGCTCGGCCGCGCGGGTCAAGCGGCCGAGGGCCCGGTGACCCGCGTCATGGGCAGCGCCCGCTGAGCGTTCAGTCGCGCGCGCGGTGGGCCAGGACGGCGTCGTAGAGCTTCTTGCGGCTGACGTCGTTGGCGGCGGCGACCTCGCCGGCCGCGTCCTTGAGGCGGGCGCCGTCGTCGACCAGGGCGGTGACCCGGCCGACCAGGGTGTCCAGGTCGACGGTGGCGGGCGCCGCGCCGGCGAGCACGACGGTGATCTCCCCGCGCACGCCGCCGGCGGCCCACTCGGCCAGCTCGCCGAGGCCGCCGCGGCGGATCTCCTCGTACGGCTTGGTCAGCTCCCGGCACACGGCCGCGCGGCGGTCCGCCCCGAGGACCTCGGCGGCGAGGGCGAGGGTCGCGGCGATGCGGTGCGGGGACTCGAAGAAGACGGCGGTGCGCGGCTCGTCGGCGAGGGCGGCGAGGAAGCGGCGGCGCTCGCCGTCCTTGCGGGGGGCGAACCCCTCGAAGCAGAACCGTTCGCAGGGCAGCCCGGACAGGGCCAGCGCGGTGGTCACCGCCGACGGGCCCGGCAGGCAGGTCACCGGCAGCCCGGCGGCGACACAGGCGGCGACGAGCCGGTAGCCCGGATCGGAGACGCTGGGCATCCCGGCGTCGGTCACCAGCAGGACGTTCTCACCGCGCTCGACGGCGCCGACGAGCGCGGGCAGGCGGGCGGACTCGACGGCGTCGTAGAAGCTGACGACCTTGCCGGCCGGGGCGACCCCGAGCGCGGCGGCGAGCGAGCGCAGCCGCCGGGTGTCCTCGGCGGCGATCACGTCGGCGGTCCCCAGCGCCTCGACCAGGCGGGGGGAGGCGTCGCGTGAGTCACCGAGCGGCGTGGCGGCGAGGATCAGCATGCGGTGACGGCGTCCCTCACCGCATGCGACCGCGCGGGAAGACCGCCCGGGCCTCGGTGAACACGAGGTGCGCACACCGCGCCTGGGAGAAGTCCGCGGACCTCATGTGTCGGTCTCCTCGGGTTCCTTGGCCAGTCGGGTGATCAGAGCGACTGCGCGCTCCGGCGGCGGGACGTGGATCTGCTGCGTCGCCAGTCTATGCCGGCGGCGTGGTTCGCCGAGCACACCGGCGTCGCTCGCCTGCGCGGCCGCCGCAGCTCGGCCGCGACCTGACGGGACCTGACAAGCCGGCCTGCCGCTCGGCGTGGTGCCTCTGGGAGGAGCACGGCGCGTACGGACCCCGGTGACCGTGTGCCGCCACGAGTCGGCGATCGCCGTTCGGCGCGGGGACGGGCCGGAGGTCCCCGGCCGCCGCGACGACCCGGACGTGCTCTGACGGTGTCGTAAACCGGGACCGTACGCCGGCAGCCTACGATCTACCGCCGTGAGTGTGCTGGCCCCCGACGAGACCGCCCGGCTGCCGGAGTCCCCGACGTCGGCGGGTGGGCGTCGTCTGTCGGAAGCCGAGCTCGCCGAGATCCAGCTGATCGGCAAGCCGATGCCGGCCGACCGGCTGCGCGGCTGGCTCGTCGCCGGGTTCCTGGCACTGGTCGGCGGCCTCATCCGGTTGCAGAACCTCGGTTTCCCCACCGACAAGGGCACCCCGGTCTTCGACGAGAAGCACTACGTGCCGCAGGCGTGGGAGATGCTGCGCAACGGCGGCTTCGAGGACAACCCCGGCTACGAGCTGACCGTCCACCCGCCGCTGGGCAAGCAGCTCATCGCGATCGGCGAGTGGCTGTTCGGCTACAACGGCTGGGGCTGGCGCTTCACCGCCGCGATCTGCGGCGCCCTGATGATCCTGCTGGTCATCCGGATCGCCCGGCGACTCACCCGCTCGACGCTGCTCGGCGCGATCGCCGGGGTCCTGCTGATCTGCGACGGTCTGTCGCACGTGCAGAGCCGGATGGGGATGCTGGACATCTTCCTGGCGTTCTTCGTGCTGGTCGCGTTCGGCTGCCTGCTGCTGGACCGCGACCAGGTGCGGGAACGGCTCGCGGCGTCGGTCCGCGAGGGCTGGGCCGACGACTCCCGGTTCGGGCCGCGGCTCGGGTTCCGCTGGTGGCGGTTCGCGACCGGGGTGTCGCTCGGGCTGGCGTGCGGGTCGAAGTGGTCGGGGCTGTTCTTCGTCGCCGCGTTCGGCGTGATGATGGTGCTCTGGGACGCGACCGCCCGGCGCGCGGCCGGGGTGGCGCAGCCGTGGAAGGGCGCGTTCCTGCGGGACCTGCTGCCGGGGCTGTGGGCGCTGGTCGCGGTGCCGCTGGGCGTCTACCTGGCGACGTGGTGGGGCTGGTTCGCGAGCGAGACCGCGGTCGACCGGCACCTGGCCGAGGTCAGCGGGCACGGCGGCTGGTACGAGGTGTTCCCCACCGCGCTGCGGTCGCTGTGGCAGTACTCGGGCAACGTCCTGGACTTCCACGAGAACCTGGAGACCCCGGCCAGCGACCAGCACCCGTGGGAGTCGAAGCCCTGGACGTGGCCGATGGGGCTGCGCCCGATGCTGTACTACTACGACGGCGGCACCACCGGCTGCGGCGAGAAGTCCTGCGTCTCGGCCACGATGCTCATCGGCACGCCCGCGCTGTGGTGGCTGTCGCTGCCGATGCTGGCGTGGGGCCTGTGGCGGATGTTCGGCCGGCTCGACTGGCGCTACGCCGCGGTGCTGGTGCCCTACCTCGCCGGCCTGCTGCCGTGGTTCACCAACCTCGACCGGCAGATGTACTACTTCTACGCGACGCCGATGGCCGCGTTCCTGGTGCTCGGCCTGGTCCTGGCGCTCGGCCAGATCCTCGGCACCACCCGCGACGGCGACGAACGGCGGGGCACCGGTCTGCTCGTCGTCGCCCTGTACGTCGGGCTGGTGGTGGCGAACTTCGTGTGGCTGTGGCCCGTTCTGAACGGCGACTCGATCACCGAGGGTCACTGGCAGGCCCAGCTCTGGCTGCCGTCCTGGCGCTGATTTGACCTGGAGTGCGCACCAGGGTGTTACCTGGGGACATGACGCGCACACTGGGCACGCTCGAGGTCTCCGCACTGGGCCTGGGCTGCATGGGGATGTCCGAGACCTACGGTCCGGCCGACGACGCCGAGTCGGTCCGGGTGATCCACCGGGCACTGGACCTCGGCGTGAGCTTCCTCGACACCGCCGACGTCTACGGCGCCGGACACAACGAGGAGCTCGTCGGCCGAGCGATCAAGGGCCGGCGGGACGAGGTCGTGCTGGCGACGAAGTTCGGCATCCGCGAGGTCGTCGGCGGCGGGGTGGTGCGGGTCGACGGCAGCCCGGCGTACGTGCGGGGAGCGGTCGACCGGTCGCTGGCCCGGCTAGGGGTGGACTCGGTGGACCTGTACTACCTGCACCGCCGTGACCCGGACGTGCCGATCGAGGACACCGTCGGCGCGATGGCCGAGCTGGTCTCCGCCGGCAAGGTGGCGCACCTGGGACTGTCCGAGGTGAACGCCGACACGCTGCGGCGGGCACACGCGACGCACCCGATCGCGGCTGTGCAGTCGGAGTTCTCGCTGTTCAACCGGGGGCTGGCGGACGAGGTGCTGCCGGTGTGCGTGGAGCTGGGGGTCGGGGTCGTGCCGTACTCGCCGGTGGGCCGCGGGTTCCTGACCGGGAACCTGGACGCGCTGCGCGACCTGCCCGAGGGCGACTTCCGCCGCGGCCTACCGCAGTTCCAGGGCGAGAACCTGGAGCGGAACATCGCGCTGGCGCAACGCATCCAGGGGCTGGCGACGACACTCGACGTGACGCCGGTGCAGGTGGCGTTGGCGTGGCTGCTCGCGCAGGGGGAGCACGTGGTCCCGATCCCGGGGACGAAGCGAGTCCGGTACCTGGAGGAGAACGCGGCGGCGGTGGACGTCCGGCTGTCGGCGGACCAGTTGGCCGAGATCGACTCCGCGGTGCCGGGCGGCGCGGTGGCGGGCGACCGGTACACCCCGGAGGGCATGGCGGCCGTCAACCGCTGAGCCTGTCGATCTCGGCGAGCACCTGGGTCACGTGCGACCGGACCTGGGCCCGTAGCCCCAGCACCAGCAGCCGCGTCGCCGACACCGGGCCTCCTTCCCGCAATACTCGATTCTCCCGCGTGAACGCGCCTCCGTAGGCTAGGCCGACATGAGCATCCCCGTGTTGACCGCGGTGGCCTGGCCCTATGCCAACGGCCCCCGCCACATCGGCCACGTGTCCGGTATCGGCGTCCCCTCCGACGTGTTCTCCCGGTACATGCGCATGGTGGGCAACCGGGTGCTGATGGTGTCGGGCAGCGACGAGCACGGCACGCCGATCCTGGTGCAGGCCGACAAGGAGGGCCTGACGGCGCAGCAGACCGCGGACAAGTACCACAAGGTCATCGCCGAGGACATGCGTGACCTGGGGGTCACCTACGACCTCTACACCCGCACCACGACCGGCAACCACGCCGAGGTCGTCCAGCAGATCTTCCTGGCGCTGCACCGCAACGGCTACATCCAGCCGCGCACCACCACCGGCGCGGTCAGCCCGTCCACCGGCCGCACGCTGCCCGACCGCTACATCGAGGGCACCTGCCCGATCTGCGGCTACGACGGCGCCCGCGGTGACCAGTGCGACAACTGCGGCAACCAGCTGGACGCGGCCGACCTGCGCAACCCGGTGTCCCGGATCAACGGCGAGACCCCGAAGTTCGTCGAGACCGAGCACCTGTTCCTCGACCTGCCGGCGTTCACCCGGACGCTGGGCACATGGCTGTCGACCAAGACCGACTGGCGGCCCAACGTCCTCAACTTCACCCGCAACCTGGTCGAGGACATGCGGCCCCGGCCGATCACCCGCGACCTGGACTGGGGCGTGCGGATCCCGCTGGACGGCTGGCGCGACGAGCCGCTCAAGCGGTTCTACGTGTGGTTCGACGCGGTCATCGGCTACTTCTCCGCCAGCGTCGAGTGGGCCCGCCGGTCCGGGGACAAGGACGCCTGGCAGCAGTGGTGGAACGATCCCGCCGCGCAGGCCGTGTACTTCATGGGCAAGGACAACATCACCTTCCACGCCCAGATCTGGCCGGCGCTGCTGCTCGGCCACAACGGCGCGGGCGACCGCGGCGGCGAGCCCGGCCCGTACGGCTCGCTGAACCTGCCGACCGAGATCGCCTCCAGCGAGTTCCTCACGATGAGCGGGTCGAAGTTCTCCACCTCCCGCGGCACGGTGATCTACCTGGGCGACTTCCTGCGCGAGTTCGGGCCGGACACCCTGCGGTACTTCATCTCCGCGGCCGGCCCGGAGACCCAGGACGTCGACTTCACCTGGGACGAGTTCGTCCGCCGGATCAACTTCGAGCTGGCCAACGAGTGGGGCAACCTGGTCAACCGCGCGGTGTCGATGGCGCACAAGAACGTCGGCGCGGTACCGAAGCCGACCGCGCCGACCGACGCCGACGAGGACCTCAAGCGGCTGGCCCGGGAGGCGTTCGGCACGGTCGGCGAGCACCTGTCGCGCTCGCGGTTCCGGGCCGGGCTCAGCGAGGCGATGCGGGTGGTCGGCGCGGCGAACAAGTACATCTCCGACCAGGAACCGTGGAAGCGCAAGGACGACCCGGACCGGCGGGACACCATCCTGCACACCGCGCTGCAGGTCGTGCGGGACGCGAACACCCTGCTGACGCCGTTCCTGCCGCACAGCGCCCAGAAGGTGCACGAGGCGCTCGGCGGGTCGGGCGTGTGGGCGTCCCAGCCGGAGCTGCGCGAGGTCGACGACCTGGACGTCGACGGCAAGGTCACCCCGATCCTGACCGGTGACTACGCCGCCGAGCAGGCGAAGTGGGAGTCCACGCCGATCGAGGTCGGGCGTCCGCTGGCGAAGCCGACCCCGCTGTTCGCCAAGCTCGACCCGAAGCTCGGCGAGACCGGCCCGGAGTGGGCCCCGATCGAACCGTGAGCGAGAGCGAAGGCCGCGTGTCAGCGACTGAGCGAAGCGAACCAAGGACACTGCCTCCCCTTCCGGAGGCCCTCCCCGTGCCGATCGTGGACGCGCACACGCACCTGGACGCGTGTGGGGCCAAGGACGCCGCCGACGTGACCGCCATGGTCGACCGGGCGGTGAGTGTGGGCGTGGCGCGGGTGGTGACGGTCGCGGACGACCTCGCCGCCGCCCGGTGGGCCGCGGAAGCGGCCACGTGGGACGAGCGGGTGTTCGCGGCCGTCGCGGTGCATCCGACGCGGACGGCGGCGTTCTCGGACGCCGATCGGGCCGAGGTCGAGGCGTTGGCCGCGCGGCCGCGGGTGGTGGCGGTGGGCGAGACCGGGCTCGACTACTACTGGGACTACTCGCCGCCGGCCGCGCAGCAGGAGGCGTTCCGGTGGCACATCGACCTGGCCAAGCGGCTCGGCAAGCCGCTGATGATCCACGACCGGGACGCCCACGAGGACATCTGGCGGATCCTGGAGGAGGAGGGGCCGCCGGAGACCGTGGTGTTCCACTGCTTCTCCGGCGACGTGGAGTTCGCCCGGCGCTGTGTGGACCGCGGGTACGTGCTGTCGTTGGCCGGAACCGTGACCTTCCGCAACGCGCGGGCGCTCCGGGAGGCCGCGGTTCACATTCCCACTTACCAGTTGTTGGTGGAGACCGACGCGCCCTTCCTCACCCCGCACCCGTTCCGCGGCCGGCCCGGCGAGCCCTACTGCGCCGCGTACACGATCACCGACCTGGCGCAGCTCAGAGGGGTGGACGTGGCGGAGCTCGGGGCGGCCGTGGCGGCCAACGCGCAACGGGTATTCGGCCTACCGGACGCTACTGCTGGTGACATCGGTGGTCGCGAGGCGTGAGTACTGGGATGAACAGGCGACCTTCGCTACTCCATTCGTGTAGTGACCAGAGTCACGACATCCGTCCAAGTGTTTGCGCAACCTGCCCGTCGCCGTTACTGTCCCGTGACCGTAGCTGAGACGAGGCGGTCTCGGAGCCCGAAGCATCGATGTTGAGGTCTCCCATGGCCTTTCTCTGGAGGTAACGACCACTGTGAGCGGACACAGATCCGGCGACTACGACGGTTCCGCCTTCGCGGACACCGACTGGTTCACCCCCGTGGACGCGCCGCAGGCCAGGACCGCGACCGCGGTCCTGGACGGGGACACGAGCGCCGACTTCCGGGCCTGGCGCGCCGAGTTCCCCGACTTCTACGACGAGGGCAGCCCCTCGTTCGGCCAGCTCCCCGAGGCGGACGTCAACGCGTACTCCGGTGAGCTCGCCATCACCCCCAACGACGTCCGCGTGGCCCTCGGCCCGCAGGCCGACGAGCTCATGTCCGTCGCCAACGTCGACGTCGACGAGCTCATCCGGCTGATCAACGCCGAGACCACCGTTCTCCCGGTCATCCCGGACGACCTGTCCGAGATGCCCGGTGTGCCGCGCGTGCGGCGCCTCCCGGCCGAGGAGCCCGAGGAGGAGAACCAGGGCCTCGCCACCGGCATCAAGCGGTGGAAGAAGACCGTCCTCAAGGCCACGCTCGCCTCGATCCTCGTCTCGATGATCGGCAGCGGCGCCGCGGCCATCGCGATGAACAAGTCCGTCACGGTCGACATCGACGGCAAGTCCCGCCAGGTCAACACCTACGCCGACACGGTCGGCGAGGTCCTGGAGGACGAGGGCCTGAACGTCGGCTCGCACGACGCGCTGTCCCCGTCGCCGGCCGCGGACATCAACGACGGCGGCACGATCGTCCTGCAGCGCGGACGCCAGCTGCACCTGACCATCGACGGCGAGCAGCGCGACCACTGGGTGCGCGCGACGACCGTCGAGGACGCCCTGAAGGCGATCAACGTCTCCGCCGACGGCGCCTGGATGTCCCACGACATGGGCGAGGCGGTGCCGCTGAACGGCCTGTCGATGGAGATCAAGACCCTCAAGAACATCACCCTGTTCGACGGCGGCAAGAAGCCGACGCCGATGCAGACCACCGCGGTGACCGTCGACGAGCTCCTCCAGGAGCTGAACCTCAAGCTGGGCAAGGACGACAAGATCACGCCCGGCAACGGCATGAAGGTCACCGACGGCGCGGAGGTGCGGATCACCCGCAACGGCGTCACGGTGGTCAACAAGACCGAGAAGGTCCCGCCGCCGGAGCAGATCGTCGAGGACCCGAACGCCGACGAGGGCACCGAGGTCGTGCTCGACCCGGGTGTCGCCGGTGAGCGGATCGCCACCTACCGGGTCACGATGAAGAACGGCGAGGTGATCTCCCGCGAGGAGATCGGCTCCAAGATCACCAAGAAGCCGAAGCCGAGGGTCGTCCGGGTCGGCACCAAGGAGCCCCCGGTCCCGGAGATCTCCGACGGCGCCGTCTGGGACGCGCTCGCGGAGTGCGAGTCCGGCGGCGACTGGTCGATCAACACCGGCAACGGCTACTACGGCGGCCTGCAGTTCAACGACGGCACCTGGGACGCCAACGGCGGCGAGCAGTACGCCGAGTACGCGCACCAGGCGACCCGCGAGCAGCAGATCGCGATCGCGACCAAGGTGCGCGACGGCCGCGGCGGCTACGGCGCCTGGCCGCACTGCTCGCAGCAGCTCGGCCTGCCCCAGTAGGCCCACCGGGCGTGATCCGAGACGCCGTGGAGCGCGACGCCGAGGCGTGCGCGGCGAGCTACGCGCCCTACGTCGCCGACACCGCGATCACGTTCGAGACCTGAGCCGCCGACCCCGGCTCAGCTGGCCGAGCGGATCGCCGACGCGCTGCGGACCCACGCCTGGGTGGTGCTCGAGGACGGCGCCCCGTCCAAGGAGCGCGCGGCCTACCGGTGGTCGTGCGAGGTCAGCGTGTACACCGAACGCGGCAGGCGGCGCTCCGGCGCGGGTTCCGCACCGCGGTGGCCGGGATGACGCCGCCGAACGACGCGAGCGTGGGGCCGCACCGGGCGATGGGCTTCGAGTCCGTCGGCACCTACCGGCGGATCGGCTGGAAGCACGGCGCGTGGCACGACGTGGCGTGGGTCCAGCGCACGCTCGTGACCGCCGACGACCCGCCGGCGGAGCCCCAATAGGCTCGTCCGCGTGCGCAGTGAGTTGCTCGGGCCCGTCGACGTGCGGCGGCTCGCCGGTGAGCTGGGGCTGCGGCCGACCAAGAGGCTCGGCCAGAACTTCGTGCACGACCCCAACACCGTGCGCCGGATCGTCACCGCCGCCGGGCTGGCCGCCGACGACGTCGTGGTCGAGGTCGGGCCGGGGCTCGGGTCGCTCACCCTCGCCCTGCTGCCGGCCTGCGCGCGGGTGCTGGCCGGCGAGCACGCGCCCGACCTGCGCGACCGGCTCGAGGTGGTCGAGGGCGACGCGCTGCGGGTCCGGCTCGACACCGCGCCGACCCAGCTGGTCGCCAACCTGCCCTACAACGTCTCCGTGCCGGTCGTGCTGCACCTGCTCGCCACGCTGCCGTCCCTGCGCGGCGCCCTCGTCATGGTGCAGGCCGAGGTCGCCGACCGGATGGCCGCCGGGCCGGGCTCCCGCGTCTACGGCGTGCCCAGCGTCAAGATCGCCTGGTACGCGCGGGCGCAGCGGGTGGCGACGGTCCCGCGCACGGTGTTCTGGCCCGCGCCCAATGTGGACTCCGCGCTGGTCCGGCTGACCCGCCGCGAACCCCCGCCCGGCGACCGGGACGCCGTTTTCGGGCTCGTCGACGCCGCGTTCGCGCAGCGCCGCAAGACCCTGCGGGCCGCGCTCGCCGGCTGGGCGGGATCGGCCGCGCGCGCCGGCGAGCTGCTCGAACGCGCCGGGGTCGACCCGGCCACCCGCGGCGAACAGCTCGCCGTCACCGACTTCGCGCGAGTGGCCAGCACAACACTCGAGTGACCCGGTCGGGAGTTGCGATCACCGCCTCTCGTCAGGTTGACTGGGGACGGTTATCCATCCCGAGCGGCCGAGAGACCTGGCTCCACGACGCCGCAGCAACCACCCGTCGCGGGCAGGTGCTACCGCCAGGAGCGATGGAGGAGTGAGAGCCATGGTCATGCTCACGACCAGGCGAGTCATCGACCAGTGCCGGCGCACCGTCACGGGCTGTCGTCTCAGCAGGTAACCCGCCGAGACCCCCGTCACCCCAACCTGCCCAGCCAGAACTGGGCCGGTCCAACGCGCCCTGGAGCACAGTCGTGATCACCCTGGAGAACCTCAGCAAGTCCTTCCGAAGTACGTCCGGCTCGGTCGTGGCCCTCGACGACGTCACCCTCGACGTCCCCGCCGGCGTCATCGCCGGTGTGGTCGGCCCGACCGGAGCTGGCAAGTCGACCCTCGCGCGGGTGCTGTCCCTGCGCGAGCGTCCGGACAGCGGCGTGTTCCGGCTCGACGGCCGCAACACCGGCGCGCTGGACGAGCGCGGCCTGCGCCTGGCCCGCTCGCGGATCGGTGTCGTGCCCGCCAGCGAGTCGCTGCTCGGCCAGCGCACCGCCGCCGGGAACATCGCGCTGCCGCTGGAGCAGGCCGGCATGGACGGCCCGCAGCGCCGCGAGCGCGTCGGCAAGGTGCTCGACCTGATCGGGCTCACCGACAAGGCGGCCACCTACCCGGCCGACCTCTCGCCCGGCCAGCGCCAGCGCGTCGCGGTGGCCCGTGCGCTGATCGGCGAACCGGACGTGGTGCTCGCCGACGACCCGACGGGCGACCTGGACGCCGACGGCGCCGCGGGCGTGCTCGCCGTGCTCGACCGGGCGCGCGCGGAGCTCGGCGCGACGGTGCTGGTCGCGACCCAGGACACCAGCGTGGTGCGGCGCATCGCCGACGACGTGGCGGTGCTCGACCACGGGCGGGTCCTGGAGACCGGGCGCCTGCTGGACCTGGTCCGGGACCAGGAGAGCCTGGTGGCGCGGACCGTGCTGCCGGCCGTCGACGGCCCGGTGCCCTGCGGGTACGCGGGTGTCGCGGACGTCGTGCTGGTCGGCTTCGCGGCGGTCGGTTCGCTGCTGCCGGAGGCCACGAGCCGGTTCGGCACCGAGATCGCGGTGGTCGGCGGCGGGGTCACCAGGATCGGCGAGACCCCGGTCGCGCGGTTCCGCCTCGGCCTGACCGGCGCCCGCGCCGACGCGGCCCTCGGCTGGCTCGCCGACCGCGGCGCCGCCGTCCACCACCAGCCGACCCGGAGGCTCCAGGCGGCCTGAGGCACGCCGTAGGCTGGGAGGGTGTTGGCTGTTGTTCCGCGTCCGGTGACCGTGCGGGTGCCGTCCAAAGTGAACCTGCACCTCGCGGTCGGCGAGGTGCGCAAGGACGGCTTCCACGAGCTGGCCACGATCTTCCAGTCGCTGTCGCTGACCGACGACGTGACCGTGGCGATCGCGGACGAGCCGGGGGTCGAGGTCCTGGGCGAGGGCGCCACGTCGGTGCCGACCGGCGGATCGAACCTCGCCTGGCGCGCGGTCGAGGAGCTCTCCCGGTACGTGGGCAAGGACGCCGACGAGCCCAAGGTGCGGGTGCTGATCCGCAAGGGCATCCCGGTCTCCGGCGGCATGGCCGGCGGCAGCGCCGACGCCGCGGCCACGCTCGTCGGTCTCGCGAACCTGTGGAAGCTGGAGATCAGCCGCGACGAGCTGGCCTCGGTCGCCGCCGCCCTGGGCAGCGACGTGCCGTTCATGCTGCACGGTGGCACCGCGCTCGGCACCGGGCGCGGGGAGCGGATCGTCCCGGTGCTGACCCGGCACACGTTCCACTGGGTGGTGGCGTTCGCCCGCGGCGGCCTGGCCACCCCGAAGGTCTACGGCGAGCTCGACCGCCTGCGCGCCACCGGCGAGCCGCCCCGGGTCGGCGACGTCGAGCCCGTGCTGGAGGCCCTGGCGTCGGGGGACGCGCGCCAGCTCGCGCTCCTGATCGGCAACGACCTGCAGGCCGCCGCGGTCTCGCTGCGCCCCGGCCTGCGCCGCACCCTGCGCGCGGGGGTGAACGCGGGCGCGCTCGCCGGCATCGTCTCCGGCTCGGGCCCGACGTGCGCGTTCCTGTGCGCCGACGCCGACGACGCCGTCCAGGTCGCCGCCGAGCTGTCCGGCGCGGGTGTGTGCCGCACGGTCCGCGTCGTGCACGGCCCGGTCCCCGGCGCCCGCGTGGTCAACGACGACGAGCCGCGTTCGGCCCCACCGCAGGTGCACGCGTAGCTACCGTGGCCGGGTGCGGCTCGCGGTCCTCGTGCTGTGCCTGGTGTTGGCGGGCTGCACGGTCACGTCGAGTCCACTCCCGTGCTCGACTCCGCCGTTCCCCAGGCCGCGACCAGGACACCGCACCGGCACGCGGGCGGCATCGTCGAGGACATCGTGACGACCTACCCGGGGTGACCGGTACGGTGGTGGCGTCATGGTCAACCTGGTCAACCTCGAGTCGGTCGGCAAGAGCTACGGCGTACGCCCGCTGCTCGACGCCGTCTCCCTCGGCGTCGGCGCGGGAGACCGGATCGGCGTGGTCGGCCTCAACGGCGGCGGCAAGACGACCCTGCTGGAGGTCATGGCCGGCGTCGAGCCGCCGGACAGCGGGCGGGTCAGCCGGAGCCGCGACCTGCGCCAGGCCGTCGTCACCCAGCGCACCGAGCTGCCCGACGGCTCCACGGTCCGCAACGCCGTGCTCGACCCGCTCGGCATCACCGCCGAGCACGAGTGGGCGGCCGACCCGCGCGCCCGCGCGATCCTCGGCGGCCTCGGGATCACCGCGCTCGGCGTGGACAGTCCGGTCACGACGATGTCCGGCGGCGAGCGGCGCCGGGTCGCGCTGGCCGCCGCGCTGGTCCAGGAGCTGGACCTGCTGATCCTCGACGAGCCGACCAACCACCTCGACGTCGAGGGCGTGCGCTGGCTCGCCGAGCACCTGGTCGCCCGCCGCACCGCGCTCGTCGTCGTCACCCACGACCGCTGGTTCCTCGACACCGTCTGCACCCGCACCTGGGAGGTCGTCGGCGGTGGGGTCGAGCAGTACGAGGGCGGCTACGCCGACTGGGTCTACGCCCGCGCCGAGCGCGCCCGCCTCGCCGCCACGATCGAGGAGAAGCGGCGCAACCTCGCCCGCAAGGAGCTCGCCTGGCTGCGCCGCGGCCCGCCCGCGCGCACGTCCAAGCCGCGGTACCGGATCGAGGCCGCGGAGGCGCTGATCTCCGACGTGCCGCCGCCGCGCGACTCGGTCGAGCTGCTCGCGTTCGCCAAGCGCCGGCTCGGGCGCACGGTCCTCGAACTGGAGGACGCGACGGTCACGATCGGTGGCCGTGCCCTGGTGGACCGGCTCACCTGGCGGATCGGGCCGGGCGACCGGATCGGGCTGGTCGGGGTCAACGGGTCGGGCAAGACCACGCTGCTGCGGCTGCTCGCCGGCGAGCTGGAACCCGAGCGCGGGAAGCGGATCCAGGGCCAGACCGTGCGGCTGGCCTACCTCAGCCAGGAGCTGCACGACCTGCCCGGCACCCAGCGGGTGTTGGAGGCCGTCGAGGAGATCGCGCGGCGGGTCACGCTCGGCAAGCAGGAGCTGTCGGCCTCGCAGCTGGCCGAGCGGTTCGGCTTCCCGGCGGCCCGCCAGTGGACCCCGGTCGCCGACCTCTCCGGCGGCGAGCGGCGCCGGCTGCAGCTCGCGCGGCTGCTGATGGCCGAGCCGAACGTGCTGCTGCTCGACGAGCCGACCAACGACCTGGACATCGACACCCTCCAGCAGCTGGAGGACCTGCTCGACAGCTGGCCGGGCACCCTGGTCGTCGTCTCGCACGACCGCTACCTGGTCGAACGGGTCTGCGACGCGGTCTACGCACTGCTCGGCGACGGCCAGGTCACCCACCTGCCCGGCGGCATCGAGGAGTACCTGACCCGGCGCGACGCCGTCCTGGCTCCTCCTCCCGCGCCGCGTGCCGCCGCGCCGACCCGGTCGAACGCGGCCGAGCAACGGGCCGCGCGCAAGGAGCTGGCCCGCCTGGAGCGCCGGCTGGACACGCTCACCGAGCGGGAGTCGTCGCTGCACGCCGCGCTCGCGGAGGCGGCCACCGACGCCGACCGGCTGCTCGCCCTCGACGCGGAGCTGCGCGAGGTGCTGACCGAGAAGACGACCGTCGAGCAACGTTGGCTCGACGTGGCGGATGCCGCCGAATAGGCCCATCTAGAGTTGACGGCATGAGTCGTTTCGTCGACACGCTGGTCGACACCGCGAACACCGGCGGCCGGCAGCGTGGCGTCACCACCGGTGAACCCGACAAGCCCGTGCGCACCACCTGGGCGGAGGTGCACGAGCAGGCGCGGGAGATGGCCGGTGCGCTGGTCGCCGGCGGTCTCGCCCGGCACGACGCCGTGGCGGTGCTGGCCGCGGAGCCCGCCGCCATCGGCCCGGCGGTGCAGGCGGTGTGGCTCGCCGGCGGCAGCGTGACCATGCTGCACCAGCCGACGCCGCGGTCGGACCTCGCCGCCTGGGCCGAGGACACCGTGCGGGTGCTGAACATGATCGGCTCCAAGCTGGTGCTGCTGGGGGCCCCGTTCGACGGGCTCGCCCCGGTCCTCGACGAGCACGGCATCGGCTACCGGCTCATCGGCGACCTCGCCGGCGGCGCCCCGCTGGCGGCGATCGTGGAGGTCGACGAGGACGCGCCCGCCCTGCTGCAGCTGACCAGCGGGTCGACCGCGGAGCCGAAGGCCGTGCGGATCACCCACCGCAACCTGCTGGCGAACATCAGCGCGATGGCCGACCGCGCGGAGCTCGACGACGAGCGCGACATCATGGTGTCGTGGCTGCCGATGTTCCATGACATGGGCATGGTCGGCTTCTACACCACGCCGATGCTGATGGGCATCGAGCTGGTGAAGGTCACGCCGGTCGACTTCCTCACCGCGCCGCTGCTGTGGGCGCGGCTGATCTCGCGCTACGGCGGCACGATCACCGCGGCGCCCAACTTCGCCTACGCCCTGCTCGGCCGGCGCCTGTCGGGTGCCGACGAGGAGTTCGACCTGTCGACGCTGCGGATCGCGCTCAACGGCGCGGAGCCGATCGACGAGAAGGCCGTGAAGTCCTTCGTGGACGCCGGCGCGAGGTTCGGGATGCCGGCGGAGTGCGTGTTCCCCGCGTACGGCATGGCCGAGGGCACGCTGGCGATCTCGTTCGCCCGGCCGTTCATCGGGCTGCGCCTGGACTACGTGGACGCGGAGCGGCTGGAGGCGGAGAACCGCGCGGTCCCGGTCGATCCGGCTGTCGCGACCCGCTCGTTCGCCGTGCTCGGCCCGCCGCTGTCCGGGTTCGAGGCGTCGATCGTGTCGCAGTCGGGTTCCGGCGAGGTGCTCGGCGAGCGCGAGGTGGGCGAGATCCGGGTGCGCGGCGACTCCGTGACGCCCGGCTATCTGACCGTCAACGGCCCGCTGGCGACTCAGGACGCCGACGGCTGGCTGCTCACCGGCGACCTGGGGTACACGGTGGACGGTGAGATCGTCATCTGCGGGCGGGCCAAGGACGTCATCATCCTGGCCGGCCGCAACATCTACCCGACCGACATCGAGCGCGCCGCGGCCACTGTGGAGGGTGTGCGCGCCGGCAACGCGGTCGCCGTCCGGCTCGACGCGGGGACCCGGCGGGAGCGGTTCGCGGTCGTCGTGGAGTCGACGAAGGCCGGCGACGCGGCGGCGGAGAAGGCGCTGCGCAAGGAGGTCGGCGCGCGCGTGTTCGAGTCGGTGAACGCGCGGCCGGTGGCGGTGGTGGTGCTGAAGCCGGGGACGCTGCCGAAGACCCCGTCGGGCAAGCTGCGGCGCGCGGCCGCGGGCGAGCAGGTGGCCGACCAGATCAAAGCTCGCGCCGACGAAGCTCCGTGACCCAGGCGAGCCGAAGGGCCTCGACCGCACCGACGTGGTAGCCCTGCCCGATGAAGAACGTACGGGCGAGGCCGAACCCCGCGACCTCATCGGCGCGAGGCCCGTCGGGCTCGGTGATCGCCCCGGCGAGGAGCGTCATGAGCCGCTCGACGTCGCCGGGTCGGTAGCCGCGTTCGCCGGGCGGGGCCGGGGGGAGCGGGAGCGCGAGCAGGTTCGTGTCCCGCCACGCGTCGAGCAGGCTCTGGGCGCCGGTTGCGGGCCCTTCGGCTGGCTGGGGCTCGTCGAACGCGGCGGCAGGAATCGGACTCGCCGGAACCGGGCTGGTGGGCGCCGGCCTGGGGTGGCTCGCGCCAGTTGAGGCCTGAGTTGAAGCCGGGGCCGGGTCCGGAGCCGGGCTTGGAGCTTGGGCCGGAGTTGGAGCCGGACCCGAAGCCGGGGCTGGAGCTGGCGCGGAGGCTGAAGCTGAACCGGAACCCGCAGTTGTGGCCGGCGCCGAAGCCGCACCTGGAGCCGAAGCCGCACCCGGCGCTGGGGCTGGAGTCGGGGCTGGAGCTGATTCGGGGGCTGAGGCCGGACTCGGAGCTGGGGCTCGGGTTAGGCCTGAATCCGGACCCGAAGTTGGAGCGGAAGCGGGGGCCGGGGTTGAAGCGGGACCCGAAGCTGGAGCTGGCGCGGAGGCTGAAGCTGAACCGGAACCCGCAGTTGTGGCCGGCGCCGAAGCTGGGCCCGGAGCCGAAGCCGCACCCGGACCCGCACCTGGAGCTGGGGCCGGCGCCGGGGCTGCACTCGGTGCCGCACCCGCACCCGCACCCGGACCCGCATCCACGTCCGGCGCCGGAGCCGGAGCTGGGGCCGCACTCGGCGTCGCAGCCGGACCCGGGGCCGGACCCGCACCCGGAGCCGGGGCTGGGGCTGGGGTCGGAGTCGGCGCTGGGTCCGCACCCGCATCCGCATCCGGACCTGCACCCGCATCCGGAGTCGGGGCTGGGGCTGGGGTCGGATGCGGCGCTGCACCCGGACCCGCACCCGGACCCGCACCCCGAGCTGGGGCCGGACCTGGAGCTGGGGCTGGAGCCGAAGTGGGGGCTGGAGTTGGAGCGGGGGTTGGGGCTGGGCCGTTGATGGCGGGGGCAACCGGAGTCGGGGATGGAGCTGGAGCCGACGCCGGGGTCGGACCTGGGGTCGGAGTTGGAGCGGGGCCCGGCTCCGGGGTTGGTGCTGGAGTTGAGGCCGGGCTTGGAGCGTCGGTCGGCGCTGGAGCGGGGGCCGGCTTGTCACTGTCGGAGGCTGGAGCTGGGCTCGCCGTTACCGGGCTGCTGGGTGTCGGCGCGGGCGTGGGCTGAAGGTGACCTTCAGGGCTTTCGCCGGGTGAGGGCTCCGGCTGGGCCGGCGGTGGGGTCGGGGCGAACTTGGGCTGTGCCTGCTCGGCGGGTGGCGAAGGCGCCGGTGGGACGGGCATCGACGGGGCCACCGCCCACAGCATGGGGTTCGTCTGTTCGGCCGGTCGGGGCGGCATCGCCGGGGGGCCGGGCTGCCGGCGCTGGGCGCGGCGTTCCAGTTCCGCCTCCACCAGGTCCAGGAACTCGTCCACCTGGTCCTCGTGGTAACCCCGGCGGATGAGGGGGGCGCTGTCGAACATCACCTCGCGCACGTCCTGCGCGGTCAGCGTGTCGGTGCCGGACAGCGTCGCCTGCACGCGGTCCAGGAAGTCGTCCACCTGGTCCTCGTGGTAGCCGCGGCGGCCCAGTGGCGCGCGGTCGAACGTGACGCAGTCGACCACCATCGGGCTCAGCGGGACCTCGTCCGGCTGCTGCATGTGCGCCTCCCGGTCAGCGCGTGTGGAAGAGGTTCTGCGCCGCTTCCAGGCCCTTGCCCACCAACGCCTCCGTCGCGTCGGCGCACCGGTCGACGTGGAAAGCCAGGTCGCGGCGCTCGGTTCCGGAGAAGTCCCGGAGCACGAAGTCGGCCGGGTCCATCCGGCCGGGCGGGCGTCCGATACCGAAACGTACCCGCAGGTAGTCCCGCGTGCCGAGGGACTTGCTGATCGAGCGCAGCCCGTTGTGGCCGTTCTCCCCGCCGCCCAGCTTCAGCCGGACCGTGCCGTACGGCAGGTCCAGCTCGTCGTGCACCACCACCAGCCGCGGCGGGTCGACCTTGAAGAACCGCGCCGTGCCGACCACCGGACCACCCGAGACGTTCATGTACGACCTCGGCTTGGCCAGGGCGACCCGGCGTCCCTCGAGCCGGCCCTCCAGCACGTCGGCACCCGCCTTGTGGCCCTTGAACCTGCCGCCCATCCGCGCCGCGAGCTCGTCGGCGACCAGGAAGCCGATGTTGTGCCGGTTGCCCACGTACCGCGGCCCGGGGTTGCCGAGGCCGACCACCAGCACCGGTGCGTCCGCGTTCGATGGATCGGGCATCTCGGTTTCCTCGACAGACGAACTCGACCGACGAAACGGGCGGCCCCGCTGGGACCGCCCGGTCTCGGCTCAGCTCTCGCTCGACTGTTCCTCGGCGGCTTCCTCGTCCTCCACGGCCGGAGCGGGCGGCTCGGTGCCCTCGGGCACGTCGACGCCGGCCTCCATGTCCTCGGCGGTCGGCGCCACGTTGACCGCGACGATCAGCGTCTCCGGGTCGGTCAGCAGCTCCGCGCCCGGTGTCAGCCGCACCTCGGAGGCGACGATGTGGGTGCCGGCCTCGGCGTTCTCGATCGAGACCTCGAACTGCTCGGGGATGTGCAGCGCCTCGACCGCCACCTGCACCGTCGTGGCGTCCTGGTTGACCAGGGTGCCGGGCTGGGCCTCGCCGGTCAGGACGATCGGCACGTCGACGGTGACCTTCTCGCCACGCTGGACCAGCAGCAGGTCGACGTGCTCGATGTAGTTCTTGATCGGGTGCGTGGTGACCGTCTTGGTCAGCGC
>DATABL010000192.1:0-9205 GCA_036259595.1 Actinophytocola sp. | reverse complement strand
GCCGGGACGCGGGTCAAATCGCCTGCTCCAGCCTGGTCGCCAGGATCTTGACGAACTTCGCCGGGTCGGGGAGGTCGCCGCCCTCGGCTAGCAGGGCCATGTCGTGCACCAGTTGCGCGGTCTCGGCCAGGCGCGGGTCGTCGGCGCCGCGTTCGCCGTGGGCCGTGCGCAGGCCGGCGACCAGCGGGTGTGTCGGGTTCAGCTCCAGGATCCGCTTGACCGGCGGGAGCTCCTGACCCATCGCCCGGTACATCTTCTCCAGGGTCGGCGTGAGGTCGTGCTCGTCGCCGACGATGCAGGCCGGGGACGTGGTCAGCCGGGAGGACAGGCGGACCTCCTTGACCGTGTCGCCGAGGGCGGTGGTCATCCAGGCGAGCAGCGGCTGGAACTCCTCGGTGTGCTCGGACTCCTGCTCGTCCAGGTCGATCTGTCCCTTCGCGACCGACTGGAACTGCTTGCCCTCGAAGCCGTCGACCGCCTCGACCCACATCTCGTCGATCGGGTCGGTCAGCACCAGGACCTCGTAGCCCTTGGCGCGGAACGCCTCCATGTGCGGGGAGTTCTCGATGGCCGGCCGAGACTCGCCGGTCAGGTAGTAGATGTGCTCCTGGCCCTCCTTCATCCGCTCCACGTACTGGGCCAGCCGGGTCGGCTCCTCGGCCGAGTGCGTCGAGGGGAACGAGCAGATCTCCAGGATCGAGTCCCGGTTGCCGGCGTCGGCGACCAGGCCCTCCTTGACCGCCTTGCCGAACTCGGTCCAGAACGTCGTGTACTTCTCCGGCTCCATCGCCTTGATCGTCGACAGCACCTTGCGCACCAGCCGCCGGCGGATCAGCTCGATCTGCCGGTCCTGCTGCAGGATCTCCCGCGACACGTTCAGCGACAGGTCCTGCGCGTCCACCACGCCCTTGACGAAGCGCAGGTACTCCGGAACCAGCGCCTCGCAGTCGTCCATGATGAACACGCGCTTGACGTAGAGCTGCACGCCGCGCCGGGCGTCCCGGGTGAACAGGTCGAACGGCGCCCGGGACGGCAGGAACAGCAGCGCCTGGTACTCGAACGTGCCCTCGGCCTGCAGCCGGATCGTCTCCAGCGGCGGGCTCCAGTCGTGGCTGACGTGCCGGTAGAACTCGGTCAGCTCGTCCTCGGTGACCTCGCTCGCCGAACGCGCCCACAGCGCCTTCATCGAGTTGACGGTCTCCAGCTCGCCGTCCTTCGACTCGTCCGAGGAGGCCATCCGGATGGGCCAGGTGATGAAGTCGGAGTACCGCTTGACGATCTCCCGAACCTTCGCCGGCGAGGCGTAGTCGTACAGCTTGTCCTCGGTGTCCTCCGGCTTGAGGTGCAGCGTGACCGAGGTGCCCTGCGGCGCGTCCTGCGCGGGCTCGATCGTGTAGGTGCCCTCGCCGGCCGACTCCCAGCGCACGCCCTCGCTCGCGCCCGCACGCCTCGTCACCAGCGTGACCTTGTCGGCGACCATGAAGCTCGAGTAGAAGCCGACGCCGAACTGCCCGATCAGGTCGGCCGACGTTGCCGCGTCCTTGGTCTCCCGCAGCTTCGCCAGCAGCTCGGCGGTGCCGGACTTCGCGATGGTGCCGATGAGGCTGACGACCTCGTCGCGGGTCATGCCGATCCCGTTGTCCCGCACGGTGAGCGTGCGCGCGACCGGGTCGGTCTCGAGCTCGATGTGCAGGTCGGTGGTGTCGGCCTCCAGGTCCTTGTCGCGGTAGGTCTCCAGCCTCAGCTTGTCCAGCGCGTCGGAGCCGTTGGAGACGAGCTCCCGGAGGAACACGTCCTTGTTGGAGTAGATGGAGTGGATCATCAGCTGCAGCAGCTGACGCGCTTCGGACTGGAACTCGAGGGTCTCGGTCACGGGATTTCCTTCTGGGTCGAGAAGCTCATGCCGATGGTAGCCAGCCGTTTACAGCGGCGGCCGGGGGACGCTAGTCTGCAAGATGTTGCAGTCCCTTGCGCAAGCAGCGTGACTCTCGACGAGGAGAGAACGGTATGCGACGAACCCTGCGCTCCACCCTGCCCGTCGTCGTCCTCGCCGCCCTGCTCACGGGCCCCGCGGCCGAAGCCGAGGTCCAGGCCGCCGACACCGGCGTGCCCAACGGCGACGTGATCGCCAACCTGTGGTCGTGGAACTGGCCGTCCGTGGCCCGCGAGTGCGTCGACCACCTCGACCCGGCCGGCTACGGCGCGGTCTGGGTCGCCCCGCCGGCCGAGTCGCTGCGCCACCCCAGCGGCGTCTGGTGGGACGTCTACCAGCCCTACAGCTACCGCCTGAACAGCCGCTTCGGCACCGAGGCCGAGTTCGCCGCGATGATCGACGCCTGCCACGGCGCCGGCATCGAGGTCTACACCGACGCCGTGGTCAACCACACCGGCGCGCAGACCGGCACCGGCTACGACGGCACCGTCGTCACCGACAAGTACGACCCGCCGATGTACGACCGGGGCGACTACAACGTCGACGTCTGCGACCGGGACATCAGCGACTGGACGAACCAGTGGGAGGTCCAGCACTGCGAGCTGCTCGACCTGCCCGACCTGAAGACCTCGGACCCCGGTGTGCGCGCGGAGCTCGCCGGCTACCTGAACGCCCAGCTCGCACTCGGCGTGGACGGCTTCCGGGTCGACGCGGCCAAGCACATGCCGGCCGGGGAGCTCGCCGCGATCGTCGGCCTGCTGGACGACACGGCCGCCGGCGACCGGCCGTTCGTGTTCCACGAGGTGTTCCCCGGCGAGCCGCCCGCGCCGGGCGACTACTACGGCAGCGGCGACGTGCTCGACTTCTTCTACGCCGACCGGATGCGCGGCGCCTTCCAGGGCGACATCGCGACCCTGACGGGTTTCGGACCGGGTCAGGGGATCCTGCCGGCGGCGAACTCGGTCTCGTTCGTCACCAACCACGACACCGAGCGCAACGGGCGACACCTGTCCTACCGGGACGGTCGGACCGCGGTGCTGGCCAACGTCTTCCAGCTCGCCTGGGAGCACACCAGGCCGACCGTGTACGCCGGGTTCGAGTTCACCGACCCCGAGGGCGCGCCGCCGAACGCGAACGGGTTCGTCACCGACACGACCTGCGGCTCCGGCTGGTACTGCCTGAACCGCGACCCGCTGGTGGCCGGCATGGTCGGCTGGCACAACGCGGTCGGCGACGCGGACGTGACGAACTGGCGGTCGCCGGCGTCGAACGTGATCGGCTTCGGCCGGGGGAGCACCGGCTTCGTCGTGATCAACAACTCCGGCGCGGCGCACACCGCCCAGTACCCGACCGGGCTGCCGGACGGCTCCTACTGCGACGTGCTGAACGGCTGCGCGACCAGCGTGACGGTCACCGGCGGCCGGGCCACCGTCGCGGTGCCGGCCAAGGGCGCGGTCGCGTTCCACACCGGACGCCCGGGCGAGCCGAACCCCGACCGGGTGGCCGCGAGCTACACGGTCGAGGCCACCACGAGCTGGGGCCAGAACGTGTACGTCGTGGGCAACGTGCCGGAGCTGGGCAGCTGGGACCCGGCGGCCGGCGTGCCGCTCACCACCGGCACGGGCACCTACCCGCACTGGCACGGCGCCGGGACGCTGCCCGCGAACACCGACGTGGAGTACAAGTTCGTGCTCCGCCAGGACGGGCGGCCGGTGGTCTGGGAGAGCGGGGGCAACCGCACCCTGCGCACCCCCGCGTCCGGCTCGGTCAGCGTGGACGGGGGCACGTTCCGGCGGTGACGGTCACCGGGGCCGCGCGCCCGTCGAGCCGCGGACGACGAGCTCGGGCAGGAACACGAACTCCGCGTGCGGGGCGGGGGTGCCGCCGATCTCCTCGAGCAGCGCGTTGACCGCGGCCTGCCCCATCGCCTCCACCGGCTGGCGCAGCGTGGTCAGCGGGGGATCGGCGAACACGATCAGCGGCGAGTCGTCGAAGCCGACGACCGAGATGTCGGCCGGCACGTTCAGCCCGCGCTGCCGGGCCGCCCGGATCGCGCCGAACGCCATCAGGTCGCTGCCGCACACGATCGCCGTGCAGTCCGCGTCCAGCAGCGCGTTCGCCGCGGCCTGGCCGCCCTCCACGGTGAACAGCGAGTGCGCGACGAGCCCCTCGGCCTGCTCGGCGGTCAGCGGCAGCAGCGTGCGCACGCACTGCACGAAGCCCTCGATCTTGCGCAGCACCGGCACGAACCGGCGCGGGCCGACCGCGAGCCCGATCCGCTCGTGGCCGAGCTCCACCAGGTGCGAGACGGCGAGCCGCACGGCCGCGCGGTCGTCGGTGGAGACGAACGGCGCGGACACCGCCTCGGTGTAGCCGTTGATCATCACGAACGGCACGCCGCGGCCGGCGAGCTTGACGTAGCGGTTCGGGTCGGCGGTGGAGTCGGCGTGCAGGCCGGAGACGAAGACGATCCCGGCCACGCCCCGGTCGACCAGCAGGTCGGTCAGCTGGTCCTCGGTGGACCCGCCGGGGGTCTGCGTGCACAGCACCGGCGTGTAGCCGCGGCTGGTGAGCACCTGCTCGATGACCTGCGCCAGCGCGGGGAAGATCGGGTTGGACAGCTCGGGGGTGATCAGGCCGATCAGCCCGGCGCTGCGCTCGCGCAGCCGGGCCGGCCGCTCGTAGCCGAGCACGTCCATGGCCGCCACCACGGCCTGCCTGGTCGGCGCGGAGACGCCGGCCTTGCCGTTGATCACCCGGCTGACCGTGGCCTCGCTGACCCCGGCGTGCGCGGCGATGTCACTCAGCCGCCCGATGCTCACTGGTCCGCCTCCCCGGGTTTATCCCTGTTGGCCGCGTTGGGCAGTGCGCGTTCGGCTGCCCGAAGGTGCCTCACCGGACCATGAAAGCCCTTGCAGTGTATTTCAGCAAGTCGTCAGTGCTGGCCGGCGGAGAGCGCGTCCTCGAGCCGGCCGAGCTCGGCGGTGATCCCGTCGCGCAGCATGTGCAGCCGGTCGACGACCTCGACGACGGTGGCGAGGTGGTCGGTGTGCACGACCCGCTGCGCGTTGCTCACCGCGAGTCGCCGGATCTCCTCGGCGGAGACCCGGGCCGCGGCGACGATCGCGTCGGCGCGCGCCCTGGCCTCCTGCTCCCACGCGGCGGCCGCCGCGTTGTCGACCGGGCCGGTGTTCTGCCGCCAGTGCTTGAGCCGGTCGATCTCCTGCCGCTGCTGGTCGAGGGTCGCGGTGAGCACCCGGATCGTGTGCACCACGAGGTCGAGGAAGTCGTCGACCTGGTCCTCGTTGTACCCGCGCGACGGAAACCGTGCCGGGTCGAACCGCGCGTTCTCGACGGCGTCCGCCGACAACAGCGGCGAATCGTTACCCATCAGTGCGACTCCTAGGTGACCGGTCAACAACTGTGGCCGCCGCCGACGTTGTCGCCGACGTCCACGCCACCCCGCACCTAACTACCGACTCTAGTCACATGTCCAGACCAGTCCGCCGCGCGCGTGTCGCGTCAGTTGGTGCCGGCGGCCTCCCGCGCGTCCTCCTTGTTGTCGTCCTCCTTGGTCGCTTCGTTGCCCACCTGGCTGGCCATCGCGCCGAACGCGCCGATCGGCATCCGCACGCCGCCCACGTCGACCACCCATTTCGGGTCGCGGGTCTTGTTCAGCGTGTCGAGGGCGTCCATGAAGCTGTCGGCCGGTTTCGGCGGCGTCCATTGGTCCAGGTTGTTCGACGGCAGGTCCCAGCTGCCGCCCGGCCGCCACGGGTTGAGCTTCGCCGCGGCCGCGCGGTCCTCCAACAACAGGTGAGCAAACGATCATCCGCGGTCCGTGCTAGGCCGGCAGCCGGGGGAGCAGCAGCCGGGCGACGTCCAGCGCCCGGCTGACCGGGGACGGGTCGCCCGGCGCCCACCCCTCCGCGTTCCACACGTCCGACAGCACGCCGGCGACGAACCCCCACGCCACCACGCGTTCCACCGGCATCCGCAGCACGTCGGCGAGCTGCTCGACCCGTGCCGGCACGAGCGCGGTCAGCGCGGGGTCCCGGACGTCGGGCTCCGGGTTGTACAGCAGTGCGCCCACGTCGTAGCCCGGGTCGCCGACGAGCCCGTGCGGGTCGATCGCGAGCCAGGGTTCCCGGGTGCCGCGCAGGATGTTGTCGTGGTGCAGGTCCCCGTGCAGCACCACCCGCTCACCCGAGGCGCACAGCTCGCGCAGCAACCCCGCGGCGCGCACCACGAGGTCGCGCGGCAGCGGCCCGTGGTCCCCGTGCGCGGCGAGGTGGTCGTCGAAGTCCGCGGCATAGGACACCGGGTCCGGCAACGCCGGTGCTGGCGCGGAATGCAGCCGCCGCGCGACCTCCGCCACGATCGCGGTCGCCGCCGTGTCGTGCCGGGGCACGAGGTCCCGCAGCCGGTCCCCGGGGGTCGCCCGCTCCAGCAGCAGCGCCCCGCGGTCGAGGTCGGCCCGCAGCAGCCGGACCGCTCCGCGCCCGGCGAACGCGGCCAGCGCCGGAGCCTCGGTGCGCAGCGAGTCCCCGCTCGGCACCCCGAGCTTGAGCACCGCGCGCGTGCCGTCCGCGCACGTCACCGCGGCGACGTAGTGGAACGACAGCTCGAACGGCGGCCCGACGTCGAGCTCCCAGTCCTCGGCCACCTCGTCGAGCACCGCGGGCAGGTCGGCCAGCCAGCGGCTCCCGGCCGGCCCCCAGACCTGGCGGACGTTGCGCGCAAGCGCCGCCGGGATCACCACCCGTCAACCGTATCCCTACCAACGCGGGCGACCGCTCGCTGGCGCTACGCCTGGTCGACGCGAGCCACGCCGCCCCGCACCTACCTCACCTAATGCGGTCCCTCATTCCGAACCCGCGTCCGGCATTCCGGTGGCGCGAGCCCGGCATTTCCGGTCGTGCGAATCCGGCGCTCCGACAGCTCGGTCCGACGTTCCCATCGCACGATTCCCTCGTTCCGCGACCGTAGGATTCGCCGGCCCGGAACGCGCGCTCGCGACTTTTCCCCGTTCGCAACGGGGGGTGGGTCAGGTGGTGAAGGCTTCGGTACCGGCTCGGACGCGGAAGGGTTCCAGCTGGGCGCGTTGGTCCTCGGCGCGGCGGATGAGTTCGTCGAAGTCGATGTCGGGGAGGCGGGTGGCCAGGCCCGCCAGGTCACGCAGGGTGGTCCACAGCTGTTTCTTGCCCTCGATCCCCATTGTCAGGATCTCCAGCTCCTCGAACCGGCTCAGTGGCGAGTAACCCCTCAACTGCCCGTTGAGCTTGAACCGCCCCAGCCGCTCGGCCACCATCGCCAGGCCCGGCTTGACCGGGTTGGTCCGCACCTCCAGCCGGGTCATGATCTCGCGGAAGGTGTCCACGTCCTCCGCGATCGCGGTCGACACGCTGCGCAGCGCGGTGCCGATGTCGCCCTCCCGGTTGTTCCGCGCCGATCGCCGGGCCAGCTCCCGCCACGCCACGCCCATCGCCAGCTGGTCGTTCAGATAGATGTCCAGGAACGTTCCCATGCTCCGGGGTTACCCAGCCGTTATCACTCCATGTGTGCGCTCCGCGTTCCGCGGGTATCTCGGGGGTTCGTTCACCTAGACGAGGAGCGAGATCATGTCCACGACGACACAACGGACTCACCCGGTCCGCCTGGCCGCGATGGTGGTTTCGGCGGTGTTCCTGCTCGTGGGGATCGCCGGTTTCATCCCTGGGGTCACGACCGACTTCGACGGCATGACGTTCGCCGGCCATGAGTCGACGGCGATGCTGCTCGGCGTCTTCCACGTCTCGATTCTGCACAACATCGTGCACCTGCTGTTCGGCATCGTCGGCTTCGTCATGGCGCGCACCGTGCCCGGCGCGGCGGCGTACCTGATCGGCGGCGGCGTCGTCTACGCGCTGCTGTGGATCTACGGGCTGATCATCGACCACGACAGCGCGGCGAACTTCGTGCCGCTCAACACCGCCGACAACTGGCTGCACCTGTTCCTGGCGATCGGCATGATCGGCCTGGGGGTCGCGCTGCGCCGTGCGGGCACCGCCGGCCGGACGGCCAGGTCGTAGGCAGGCCGGCATGAGTAGGTCCGCCACCCTCCGGCGCCTCGCGGCCGCGCCGGGCGACGTCGAACTCGCCGCGCTCGACGACCTCGGCCGTGAGGGCCGGTGGGCGGTGGACCACCACGTGCTGAAGGTGACCAATCTCGACAAGGTGCTCTTCCCCGGCGCCGACGGAGACCCGCCCGTGACAAAGCGGGAGCTGATCGGCTACTACGCCCGCATCGCGCCGTTCCTGCTGCCCTACCTCGCCGACCGTCCGGTCAACGCGCACCGCTACCCGGACGGCGTGCACCGCCCCGGCTTTTGGCACAAGGAGGTCCCCGACCACGCGCCGGACTGGCTCAACCGTTGGCACAACCCGGACGCGGACCCGGACGAGACCCAGTGCTACGCCGTGCTCGACAGCGTCCCGGCCCTGGTGTGGATGGCGAACTTCGCCGGCATCGAGCTGCACCCCTGGACCTCCGCGCCGCCCGACACCCACCACCCCACCTGGGCGCTGGTCGACATCGACCCCGGCACGAAGACCACCTTCGACGACGTGCTGGCCCTCGCCCGGCTCTTCCGCACCGCCCTGGACCACCTCGGCGTCGAGGGCATGCCGAAGGTCACCGGCCAGCGCGGCATCCAGGTCTGGATCCCGGTCCGCCGCGGCTACACCTTCGACGAGACCCGCCGCTGGGTGGAGGTCGTCTCCCGCACCGTCGGCCGCACCATGCCGGAACTCGTCAGCTGGGAGTGGTACCGCGACCGCCGCGGCGGCCTCGCCCGCCTCGACTACACGCAGAACGCCGTCAACAAGACGCTGGTGGCCCCGTTCAGCGTCCGCCCGAAGCCGAACGCGCCGGTGTCGGTCCCGATCACCTGGGACGAGCTCGACGACCCGGACCTGCGCCCGGACCGCTGGACGATCCGCACCGTGCTCGACCGGGTGTGCACGGTCGGCGATCCGTTGGCCGAGCTGATCGGCTGCCCGCAGGACCTGCCCGAGCTGTAGGCGCGCGGAGCCCCCGAACCTGAGGTAGTTTCGGAGTCGACGGGGGGTTTCCGGCGCAGGGAGGCTCTCGTGTTCGCCATCGTCGCCGCGGTCGTCTTCGGCCTCGCCCTCATCCTCGACCTGGCCGACGCCAGCATCGGCACCACCATCGACGGCGCCACCCTGCTGGTCGCCGGCTTACTCTGCGTCGCGCTGCACCTGGCCGGCGTC
>DATABL010000191.1:0-10673 GCA_036259595.1 Actinophytocola sp. | reverse complement strand
GCCCGGCGTGCTCGATGACCCCGGAGACTTCGGAGCCGATGGGGACTGACCGGAGGCCGGCTCGGGAGGCTCTGCCGGGGTCGCCTCTTCGTTCTTGTCGGGGCCGTCCAGGCGACGCAGGGTCTCCGCTGACAGCAGCGGTGTCGACGGGGGCGGCAGCAGGGGGTGCAAACGATTGCGTACCTCGGCGAGCGTGATCCGCTCCGCCGGCTCCTTGACCATCAAGGCCGCGATGACCTCGGTCAGCGGCCCGTTCGACGCCGGCCGTGGCACGTCGCCGTGCACGACCTGGTTGATGATCTCCAGCACCGCGCCGCCCGTGTCGTACGGCGGGTGGCCCTCGACCACGGCGAACAGGGTCGCCCCCAGGCCCCACAGGTCCGCCGCCGGCGTCACCTCCCGCCCGGCCGCCACCTCCGGCGCGATGTAGCTCGGCGAGCCGAGCATGATCCCGGTCCGGGTGAGGGTCTTCTCCGACACGTTCCGGGCGATGCCGAAGTCCGTCAGCTTCACCCGCCCGTCGCCGCCCACCAGTACGTTGCCGGGCTTCACGTCGCGGTGGGTAATGCCCTCCTGGTGCGCGGCGGCGAGCCCGGCGGCCACCGCGTCGCCGATGGCGGCGACCGTCGGCACGTCGAGCGGGCCCAGCGCGCGAACCAGGTCCGCCAGGCTGTGGGCCGGCATGTACTCCGTCACCACGAACGGCTCGCCGTCGTCGCGGGCCACGTCGTGCAGGGTGATCACGTTCGGGTGGGACAGCGCCGCGATCGCCCTGGCTTCGCGCAGGGTCCGCTCGCGCAGCTCGTCGGCCTCCGCGTCGGGGACGCCGGGCGGCAGCAGGACCTCCTTCACCGCCACCGGACGCCGCAGGAACTCGTCGTAGGCCTCCCAGACGATGCCCATCGAGCCCTGCCCGAGCCGCCGCCGCAACCGGTACCGGCCGGCGACCAGGCGATCGGGAGTGGCTTCGAACACGGCGCCCATTCTGCGGCATTCACCACAACGCCACGTGCGAACCCGCCGGGTACGTAGCATCCTCGGGTATGCGACTGGCCTCGGAGTTCCCGGAAGCGACCAGGGACCAGTGGCGCGCGCTGGTCGGCGGCGTCCTGCGCAGGTCCGGCATCGAGACGGATGACGTGGAGGCGGCGCTCGCCACCCCCACCTACGACGGCTTCGACCTCGCCCCGCTCTACACCGCCGACGACACCGCCCCGCCCGCCGGCTTCCCCGGCCTGCCGCCCCACGTGCGCGGCGGTACCCCCGACGGCCGAATCCTCGCCGGCTGGGACGTCCGCCAGCGCCACGCCGACCCCGACCCCGACGTCACCCGGCGCGCGATCCTCGCCGACCTGGAGAACGGCGCCACCTCGCTCTGGCTGGCCGTCGGCGCCGCCGGGCCCCCGGTCGACGCGCTCGCCGACGTGCTCGCCGACGTCCACCTCGACCTCGCGCCGGTCACCCTCGACGCCGGCGCGGACGTCACCGCCGCCGCCGACGCGCTGCTCGCCGTGCACGCGGACCGGGGCGTCCGGGCCAGCGAGGTCCGCGGCAACCTCGGCGCCGACCCCATCGGGCTCCGCGCCCGCACCGGCACCGAGCCCGACCTCGCGGCCGCCACCGCGCTCGCCGCGCGCGCCGCCGAGCGACACCCGAAGCTGCGCGCGATCGTCGTCGACGCCCTGCCCTACCACGAGGCCGGCTCCTCGGACGGCCAGGAACTGGGCTGCGCGCTCGCCACCGCCGTCGCCTACCTGCGTGCCCTGACCGAGGCCGGCCTAGACGTCGACACCGCCACCGCCCGGCTCGAGCTCCGCCTCGCCGCCACCGCCGACCAGTTCGCCACGATCGCCAAGTTCCGCGCCGCGCGTCGCCTGTGGGCCCGCGTGGCCGAGGTGTCCGGCGCGCGCACCCGCGCCGTCCCGCAGCACGCCGTGACGTCCTCGACCATGATGACCAGGCGCGACCCTTGGGTGAACATGCTGCGCACCACGGTCGCCTGCTTCGCCGCGGGCGTCGGCGGCGCGGACGCGGTGACCGTGCAACCGTTCGACGCCGCGCTCGGCCTGCCGGACGCCTTCGCCCGGCGGATCGCGCGCAACACCCAGTCGATCCTGGTCGAGGAGTCCCGGGTGGCCGGCGTGATCGACCCGGCGGGCGGCTCCTGGTACGTCGAACGGCACACCGACGAGCTGGCCCGCGCCGGCTGGGCGGTGTTCACCGAGATCGAACGCGCCGGCGGCATCCTCGCCGCGCTGGACAGCGGCCTGGTCGACGAGCGGATCGCGGCCACCCGCACGGCCCGCACCGCCCGGTTCGCCGCCGGCGAGGAGTCGATCACCGGGGTCACCGTGTTCCCCAACCCCGACGAGAAACCCCTGGTCCGCCAGCCGGCCCCGGCCGAGCCGACCGGCGGCCTGCCGAAGGTGCGGTACGCGGAGCCCTTCGAGGCGAAGCTGGAGGCCGACTCATGATCCCCGACTTCTCGAACGTCGAGCTGGGCGAGCCGAGCGCCCCGGACGCCGCCGAGTGGCAGGCGGCCGTGCAGGAGGCCACCGGAAAGGGCCCGGACGCGCTCGCGTGGGAGACCCCCGAGGGCATCGGCGTGAAGCCCCTCTACACCGCCGAGGACCTCGCCGAGCTGGACTTCCTGCACACCTACCCGGGCGTCGTGCCGTACCTGCGCGGGCCGTACCCGACGATGTACGTCAACCAGCCGTGGACCATCCGCCAGTACGCCGGGTTCTCCACCGCCGAGGAGTCCAACGCCTTCTACCGCCGCAACATCGCCGCCGGACAGAAGGGGCTGTCGGTGGCGTTCGACCTCGCCACCCACCGCGGCTACGACTCCGACCACCCGCGCGTGGCCGGCGACGTCGGCATGGCCGGGGTGGCGATCGACTCGATCTACGACATGCGCCAGCTGTTCGACGGCATCCCGCTGGACAGGATGTCGGTGTCGATGACGATGAACGGCGCCGTGCTGCCGATCCTCGCGCTCTACGTGGTGGCCGCCGAGGAGCAGGGGGTGTCGCAGAGCCAGCTCGCCGGGACCATCCAGAACGACATCCTCAAGGAGTTCATGGTCCGCAACACCTACATCTACCCGCCGCAGCCGTCCATGCGGATCATCTCCGACATCTTCGCGCACACCTCCGAGCACATGCCGAAGTTCAACTCGATCTCGATCTCCGGCTACCACATGCAGGAGGCCGGCGCGACCGCCGACCTGGAGCTGGCCTACACCCTCGCCGACGGCGTCGAGTACATCCGCGCCGGCGTCGACGCCGGCCTGCCGGTCGACTCGTTCGCGCCGCGGTTGTCGTTCTTCTGGGCCGTCGGGATGAACTTCTTCATGGAGGTCGCCAAGCTGCGTGCCGCGCGGCTGCTGTGGGCGAAGCTGGTCAGGCAGTTCGAGCCGAAGTCCGACAAGTCGCTGTCCCTGCGCACGCACTGCCAGACCTCCGGCTGGTCGCTGACCGCGCAGGACGTCTACAACAACGTGATCCGCACCTGTGTGGAGGCGATGGCCGCCACCCAGGGGCACACCCAGTCGCTGCACACCAACGCCCTGGACGAGGCGCTCGCGCTGCCGACCGACTTCTCCGCGCGCATCGCCCGCAACACCCAGCTGCTGCTGCAGCACGAGTCCAACACCACCCGGGTGATCGACCCGTGGGGCGGGTCCGCGTTCGTCGAGCGGCTCACCCACGAACTCGCCCACAAGGCGTGGGGCCACATCAGCGAGGTCGAGTCGGCCGGCGGGATGGCCCGCGCGATCGACGCCGGCATCCCGAAGCTGCGCATCGAGGAGGCCGCCGCCCGCACCCAGGCCCGCATCGACTCCGGCCGCCAGCCGGTGATCGGGGTCAACAAGTACCGCCTCGCCGACGCCGACGAGCAGATCGAGGTGCTCAAGGTCGACAACGCCGGCGTCCGTGCCCAGCAGGTGGAGAAACTGCGCCGCCTGCGCGCGGAACGCGACCCGGCCGCGGTCGAGCGGGCGCTGGGCGCGCTGTCGGCCGCCGCGAACGGTACGCAGAACCTGCTCGCGCTCGCCATCGACGCCGCCCGCGCGAAGGCCACCGTCGGCGAGATCTCCGACGCGCTCGGCGCCGTGTGGGGGCGGCACTCGGCGCGGATCCGTACCATCTCCGGGGTGTACTCCGAGGAGGTCGGTACGGCGTCCACTGTGGACGAGGCGCGGGCCGTGGTGGACTCCTTCGCCGAGGCCGAGGGCCGCCGCCCGCGCATCCTGGTCGCCAAGATGGGCCAGGACGGGCACGACCGCGGCCAGAAGGTGATCGCCACCGCGTTCGCCGACCTCGGCTTCGACGTCGACGTCGGCCCGCTGTTCCAGACCCCCGCCGAGGTCGCCCGCCAGGCGGTGGAGGCCGACGTGCACGTCGTCGGCGTCAACTCCCTCGCCGCCGGACACCTCACGCTCGTGCCGGCCCTGCGCGACGAGCTGGCCGCGCTCGGCCGCGACGACATCGTGATCGTCGTCGGCGGCGTGATCCCGCCGCAGGACCACGACGCCCTCCGCGAGTCCGGCGCGGTCGCGATCTTCGGTCCGGGCACGGTGATCGCCGAGGCCGCCACCGACCTGCTGCGCACGCTCGCCGAGCTGCACGGGCACTGACGGTGCGAGCGGTAGACGTCGACGAGTACGCCGAGGGGGTGCTCGCCGGCGACCGGGGGATCCTGTCCAGGGCGATCACGCTGGTCGAGTCCACCCGCGCCGACCACCGCGACCTCGCCCAGCGGCTGCTCGTGGCGCTGCTCCCGCACGCGGGCGGCGCGCACCGGGTCGGCATCACCGGCGTGCCCGGCGTGGGCAAGTCGACGTTCATCGACGCGCTCGGCTCGAACCTCACCGAGGCCGGGCACCGGGTCGCGGTGCTGGCCGTCGATCCGTCGTCGACCCGCACCGGCGGCTCGATCCTCGGCGACAAGACCCGGATGGCGCGGCTGGCGGTCGACCCGGCGGCGTTCGTCCGCCCGTCGCCGACCTCCGGCACGCTCGGCGGCGTCACCCGCGCGACCCGCGAGACGATCGTGCTGATGGAGGCGGCCGGCCACGACGTGGTGCTGGTGGAGACCGTGGGCGTCGGCCAGTCGGAGATCGCGGTCGCCGGCATGGTCGACTGCTTCCTGCTGCTGACCCTCGCGCGCACCGGCGACCAGCTGCAGGGCATCAAGAAGGGCGTGCTGGAGCTGGCCGACGTGATCGCGGTGAACAAGGCCGACGGCGACCACGAGCTCCCGGCCCGCAAGGCCGCCCGCGAGCTGTCCGGCGCGCTGCGGCTGCTGCACACGGCCGAGACGAGCTGGACCACGCCGGTGCTGACCTGCAGCGGCCAGACCGGCAAGGGCCTGGACACCCTGTGGGAGCAGGTCGAGCTGCACCACCGCACGCTCGCCGAGTCGGGGGAGCTGGCCGCCCGGCGCCGCCGCCAGCAGGTCGACTGGACCTGGACGATGGTGCGGGACACGCTTCTCACCCGCCTGCACGAGCACCGGGAGGTCCGCGCGCTGACCCCGGAGCTGGAACGCGCGGTCGCCGACGGCGAGCTGACCCCGACCCTCGCCGCGCGGCGGATACTCGAGGTGTTCACCGACTCACCGAGTGCTGGCTAGCATGGGGGTATGCGGAGTGCCTCCCGACTCGTGATCGTCGCCCTGTCGATGCTCGTCCTGGCACTTCCCGCGTTGCCGGCGACCGCCAGCCCGGCCGCCGGCTCGGTCGCGCTGGAGCAGACGACCGCGCCGCCGGACCCGGCCGGCACCGCGCCGGCCGGACCTCAGCTGGAGCCGGCCGACACCGAGGCCGAGCAGGCCGAGAACCGGCGCAAGATAGTCATGGGTGTGGCGTCCGTCGTGCTGATCGCGATCGTCGTCTGGGGCCGCAGCGTCCGGCGGAAGAAGGCCAAGGCCTCGTGACAGGGGCGAGTGACAGCTGGCCGATTGTGATCGTTTAGTCAGGCCGAAGACCGCTCGCCGTTCAACGCATCGTGTATACCGGAAATCGGTTGCCCAGGGTTCCTCGTGCGATCCTCAACCCCGCATGGTGCAGGATTGCCGGGTGACAGTGCTCGATTCGCGGTACGGCAGGTCAGGGGACCGGGACGGTGTGACAGCGGACGGGGCCGGTGTGCTGATAACCGACGAGGGTGTCAGTATGCCGACGGTGGAGGACATTGGAGCGGGCCGCGGCCCGAGCTGGCTCGACGAGTGGCTCGCGCGCAACGCCCTCGACGTACTCGCCTGGTACCGGCACATCCACGCCCACCCGGAGCTGTCCCGTAACGAGTTCGCCACCACCGAGATGGTGGCCGGCCTGCTGTCCCGCGCGGGCCTGCAGCCGAAGATCTTCGACACCGGCACGGGCCTGACCTGCGACGTCGGCTCCGGCGACCGCTGCGTCGCGCTCCGCGCCGACATGGACGCGCTGCCGCTCACCGAGCTCACCGGCCTGCCGTACGCGTCGACGGTGCCCGGCGCCGCCCACTCCTGCGGCCACGACGCCCACACCGCGATGCTCATCGCCGCGGGGCTGGCGCTGGCGTCGGCGCCCGAGCTGCCCGGCCGAGTCCGCCTGGTGTTCCAGCCGGCCGAGGAGGTCATGCCGGGCGGCGCGCTCGACGTGATCGGCGCCGGCGGCCTGGACGGCGTCGACTCGATCTTCGGCCTGCACTGCGACCCGCGGCTCAAGGTCGGCAGCGTCGGCTCCCGCATCGGCGCCATCACTTCGGCGACCGACCTGCTGGAGCTGCGCCTGACCTCGCCCGGCGGCCACACCTCGCGCCCGCACCTGACCGCGGACCTGGTGCACGCGCTGGGCACGGTCATCACCGGCCTGCCGGCACTGCTGTCCCGCCGCATCGACCCCCGCTCGGGCACGGTGCTGGTGTGGGGCGCGGTGCACGCCGGCGAGGCCCCGAACGCGGTCCCGCAGGACGGCCTGCTCCGCGGCACCCTGCGCACCGGCGACCACGAGGTCTGGGCGGACCTGGAGCCGCTGGTGTCGGGCCTGATCCAGTCGCTGCTGGCCCCGACCGGCGTCGGCTTCGAGCTGGAGCACCGCCGGGGTGTCCCGCCGGTGGTGAACGGCAAGGAGAGCACCGCCGTGCTGTGCGCCGGCGTGGAGGCGGCCCTGGGCGAGCACGCCCTGACCACCACGAAGCAGTCCTCCGGCGGCGAGGACTTCGGCTGGTACCTGGAGCACGTCACCGGCTCGTTCGCCCGCCTCGGCGTCTGGTCCGGCGAGGGGCAGATGCCCGACCTGCACCAGCCGACCTTCCACCTCGACGAGCGCGCCCTCCTGGTGGGCGTGCGCGTGCTGACCCACACCGCGCTGGCGGCGCTCGCCTAGTAGTGGTCGCCCTGGTCGCGGCGGTTGGCGACGGTGATCAGGGTGACCGTGAACAGCACGTACAGGCCGAGCGCGATCCCCGCCTGGACCAGGCGTTCCAACCCGCCCGACTCGTCGAGGAACAGGCTCAGCGCGCCGAAGCCGGCGATCACCACGAACAGCGCGAGGCACACCTTCACGAACCGGCCGTAGGAGCACCACCAGGTGCACGCCCCCGCGCTGAGGTGCTTGCACAGCGAGTCCCCGTGCCCGGTGCGCGGGAGCTGCTTGACCGCGTGCCGGCTCACAGCGTGGCCCCGCAGAACGCGCACCGGCCGGACCCGCTGGCCTCGGGCTGGTGACGCCCGCTCGGGCTGTACGGACACTCTGGCCGGGCATCCATGCCCACCACTATCCCGTGCCGGCACGGGCTGGGACAAGGGCTACGGGCCGATGCCCTGACAGGGACGGATCCGCAGGTCGGCGACGTAGTCCGCGGGCGCCCCGGCCGACTCCGCGGCGTCGGAGACCACGCCGAGGTACCGGGCCGACGGCAGCCCGCCCTCGTAGGCGTCCAGCACGTACAGCCAGGACAGCAGCGACCCCTCGAGCGTCTGCACCCGCAGCCGGATCTTCGACAGCAGCCCCAGCTCCGAGCCCTCCCACCGGTCGAGCCGGGCCTCGTCCTCGGGCGTGACGTCGTAGAGCACGACGAAGACCTGCGATCCGGGCTCCTCGACGATCGTGGCGAGCGCGCCTTCCCAGCCGATGTCCTCCCCGGCGAAGGTCAGCCGCCATCCCACGAGCCAGCCGGTACCCGCCATCGGCGAGTGCGGCGCTCGCTCCATCATCTGGGCGGGATCCATGTTGGACCCGTACGCGGCGTAGAGCGGCACGACCGACAGCGTAGCGACACCTCGGATCATGCGCGCCGCCACGGGCGTCAGCGTGTTCGGTTCATCCCGCCCGCGTACGGTTGGGGCATGACCCGCATCGTGATCATGGGCGGCGGCCCGGCCGGGTACGAGGCCGCGCTGGTCGCCGCGCAGCACGGCGCCGACGTCACGGTCGTCGAGCGGGACGGTCTGGGCGGCGCGTGCGTGCTCTACGACTGCGTCCCGTCCAAGACGTTCATCGCCTCGGCGGGGGCCCGCTCGAGCTTCCACAACGCCGACGAGCTGGGCATCCGCACCGGCAGCCACGTGCCGCCGGTCGACCTGCCGGTCGTACACGGTCGGGTGAAGGGGCTCGCCCTCGCCCAGTCCGCCGACGTGCGCAACCGGGTGCAGCGCGAGGGCGTGCGGGTGATCAGCGGCACCGCCCGGTTCTGCGACGAGCGGGCCGGTCTCGCCGCCCACCAGGTCACCGTGGTCGGGCACGACGGGGCGGTGGAGAAGCTCGACGCGGACGTCGTGCTGATCGCCACCGGCGCCACCCCGCGGGTGCTGCCCGGCGCCGAGCCGGACGGCGAGCGGATCCTCGACTGGCGCCAGATCTACGACCTGCCCGAGCTGCCCGAGCACCTGGTCGTGGTCGGCTCGGGTGTCACCGGAGCGGAGTTCGTGTCCGCGTACACCGAGATGGGTGTGCGGGTCACGCTGATCTCCAGCCGCGACCGGGTGCTGCCGCACGAGGACGCCGACGCCGCGGCCGTGCTGGAGGACGTCTACGCCGCGCGCGGCACCGAGGTGGTCAAGCACGCGCGGGCCGAGCGGGTCGAGCGCACCGGCAAGGGCGTGGTCGTGCACCTGCGCGGCGGCCAGACGGTCGAGGCGAGCCACGCGCTGATGACCGTCGGTTCGGTGCCCAACACCCAGGACATCGGGCTGGACAAGCTCGGCCTGCAGACCGCCCAGGGCGGCTTCGTCCAGGTCGACCGCGTGTCCCGCACGAGCGTGCCGGGCGTGTACGCGGCCGGCGACTGCACCGGCCTGCTGATGCTCGCGTCGGTCGCGGCCATGCAGGGGCGGATCGCGATGTGGCACGCGCTCGGCGAGGGCGTGGCGCCGATCAAGCTGAAGACGGTCGCGGCGAACGTCTTCACCCACCCGGAGATCGCCACCGTCGGCATCAGCCAGCAGGCGATCGACTCCGGCGAGGTCCCGGCCCGCACGATCGTGCTCCCGCTGGCCACCAACGCCCGGGCGAAGATGGAGGGCCTGCACCGCGGCTTCGTCAAGCTGTTCTGCCGCCCCGCGACCGGCGTGGTCATCGGCGGCGTGGTGGTCGCCCCCACCGCCAGCGAGCTCATCCTCCCCATCGCCCTGGCGGTGCAGAACCAGCTCACCGTCGAGCACCTGGCCACCACGTTCTCCGTCTACCCGTCCCTCTCCGGCTCCATCACCGAAGCCGGCCGCCGCCTGATGCGCCACGACGACCTGGACTGACCTCGACCGACGAGGCAACCCCCGGTACCCCTCGGGCGTGTTCGGGATGTACCGCCGCGCGACGCGGCGGACGTGACCTCCCAGGGGGAATCCATGAAGGCAAGGCTTGTTCTCGCCTGCGCTCTTGTCGGCGCAGCGCTGGCCATCGGGGGCGCCGGCACCGCGGGCGCGGCGACCCCGGCGGGCAGCATCTCGTTCACCGGCGACCCGCTGCTGCCCGGCGAACGGTTCCACCTCAAGGCCACCTGCCAGGACACCAGCCGGCCCGCACCCTTCGTGCGGTCGAGCGTGCTCGTGGAGGAGGGACTCTACGACTGGTTCGCCGACGGCGACGGCTGGCGGCTGGACCTGCCCGGCGCCCTGGTCCGACCCGACGCCCGGCCAGGGGCATGGCCGGTGACGTTCACCTGCGCCGGCACGGAGGTCACGAGGAACCTGGTGGTCGCCCAGGTGTATGCGGCGATCGGCGTACAGGACGAGGTGGTCGAGCCGGGCCAGGAGGTGCTGGTGACCGCGGGCTGCCATCGGCCCGACTTCGCGGGCTCGCCGGTGGAGTCCGACGTGCTGGACGTCGAGGACCTGATCCGCGACCCCGAGCATGACCCGGTCGACATGGTGGTCTTCGCCGACGGTCGGGTGCACGAGGACGTGCGCCCGGGGACCTACCAACTCTCGTTCACCTGCGTGGACCGGAAGGTGACCAACACGTTCACCGTCACCGCGCCCGCGGAGCAGGCGGCCGAGCCGCCGGCCCAGGTGCCGGTCAAGCCGATCGGCGCGCCGGAGACCGGCTCGCTCGAGCCCACGGGCGACCCAGCCGGGGTGGTCGCCGTACTGCTCGGCGCCGGCGGGCTCGGCGCGGCCTTGGTCGCCCGCCGCCGGCGGCGGGTGTGAGGGCCCTGCGGCACGGGCTCGTCGCGGTGGTGGCGGCC